>DATEUF010000222.1:0-2097 GCA_035283325.1 Pyrinomonadaceae bacterium
TAACCATTCCTTAGGATCCCCTATCGTGCAGTTGATGAGTTTCAGTCTTTGTTTGATTCGGAATTGACCCACCGTGATCAGCGACCCAATCCAAGGTCGTACCTCGGCAAGCGCTGTATCACGTTTGGTAGCGAGATACAGATATGGGATGCCCTTTGGATTTGCCCGTCCTTCGGCGGCTCGATCGCGAACCGGTATCATTCGGTCGGGTGAAAGCGGTGCAGGCATGTCATCTACGTAATCTTCTCCCTGGTAGTATGGCTCCAAAGCATGCCCGAGTTGTGCTCGCCACAGGAATCCTTTTGGTCCAACTGTCTCGGTCCGCTTGCCTGACGTGGCCAGAACCGCGCGAAGAAACGATTGAATGTCGTTGCCGTGAATGAATCTCGCAGTCCGTTTTATGGAGCGCTCAAAGTCCCCGTAGCTGTGCCATGACTTGAATCCCCTCATCTACGTAGCATTCCGAAGTTGTCTAACCACCCTATACGCTAACCAGTAAATTCCGTCCGTTAACCTTCAATAGCTCGGGCGATTGTCGTGCTGTGCAAAGCACTTGTCAAGGTTTTTCTACCACGAAAACCGCTGAGGGAACCAGCAGGGTCTACACGACAATCTACTCCCCACGGGGCGGAATGGAGTGGATTGCTTGGATGATCGGTGGCGGCTATAATCCGAGTGGGAGGATTGACGATGGACTGGAGACATATAGTTACTGTGCTACAGATAGAAGAGCAACGGCGTAGACAAGCGCCGAGGCTGCGAAAATATTCTGATTACGCTAGGCGCTTCTTTAAACTTTGTGCTCAACGGTGCAACTTCACATGGCCGAGGGGCGTCCCTCTTAAGAAGAGGGGATGAAATGAGTGATAGAGCAGGAATTTACTTTTCGAACGCCGACGCAGAGAACTGAAAGTGCTGCGAGCAATCCTTCGATAGTTGCCACGACACCGCCGGCTTCGGCCTATTGACAGAGTACACCAATCAGTAGTACCGTTATTTATGATCACTCAGGTCGATATCCACGCAGTGGAAAAAGACCTGGTGAAGACACCCAAAGCTTTAGTCATCAAATTTCAGAAGTGGGTCAACGATATCGAGAAGTATGGCCTGGAGGAAGTACGAAAGGTGCGGGGTTGGCATGACCATGGGCTCAAGGGTGACCGAGCTGGGCAAAGGGCCATCTACCTAAACAAAAAGTGGCGTGCAGTCTATGTCATTGAGGGAAGCGAAGTAAAAATCGCGAAAGTTATTGAGGTGCATCCCCATGAGTACTAAGAAGAAAAGCGACGCGATGAAGTTCCTAGAGGGTTTGGCCGGGAAGCTGACGTTCGGCGGACTGATCGAAGCGATGCGCCAGGCTGAGGAGATGTCTCAGGTTGAGTTTGCTAAGAAGCTCGGCATCTCTAAGCAGCACCTGTGTGACATCGAGAAGAGGCGGAAGTTTGTCAGTCCGGAGCGCGCCGCAAAATTCGCTAGGATACTAGAACATTCAGAAAAGAGCTTTGTAGCTCTTGCCCTCCAGGACATCGTCAATCAAGGGGGGCTAAAGCTAAAAGTCAACGTAGAGGCTGCCTGAAAAGAAGAAGCTTTCAGCGGTCAGCAATCAGCACTCAAAAAACTCGGCCTAAAAGTTGATAGCTGAAGGCTGATAGCTATTTCCAAAACCGATAAAAGTGATGCACCGGGCTGTGGCCGGAGCCAATGGGAAAACCTTTACGTATAGCCTGCGTAATGTAGCGCTTCGCCTGAACAACTGCGTTTTCGAGCTTTTCTCCCTTGGCTAAGCCAGCGGCAATGGCTGCGGAGAAGGTGCAACCGGTTCCGTGGGTGTTGGGAGTGCGAACCCGGGGTGCGCTGAGCTCGCGGAACTTTTTTCCGTCGTAAAAGAGATCCATCGCCGGGCCCGTTCCGTGACCTCCTTTGATGACAACGCTCCTCGCCCCCATGGCGATAATCCGCCTAGCTGACTCCTTGATGTCTTGGAGGCGGCTCCCTGGAATACCAGTCAACTGTTCTGCCTCAGGAAGGTTAGGGGTAACAATCACAGCCAGAGGGATAAGACGGGAACGCAGCGCCTCGATTGCCTCTGGGCGCAAA
>DATEUF010000223.1:0-24509 GCA_035283325.1 Pyrinomonadaceae bacterium
GCCAGTCTCACGAGGGCGACTGCTCGCAGTGCGCGCTCTTCAGGCGGTATTGGCTCCAGCGCCGTGACTATCGTATCGCGCGCTAAATCAAAAACGCCTTCACGGTAATAGCAGTACGCCAATTCAATTCGCGCTTCTGCCGCCCGTGTCTTTAGGCCAAGCTGCTCAAACACGGCAATTGCACCACTGAGCAGGGCTTCTGCGTGTTTCTGACCCTTTGGCACTTTCCGCGAACTCGCAAGCCAACCCGCCAGGGCGCCCGCGGTGAACAACAAATCAGCTGAGGAGCTTTGGCATAATCCTTCTAGCCTCGGCCACTCGCCCAGTGTCCACCACCTTTCAAGTACGGCACACGCTGCTTCATAATTGCCCGTATCAATCTGCTCGCGCGCAATTGTACAGAACACCTGCACCTCTTCATCCGGCGTCAGAGTCGCCCCGCGGAATTGACTCGCGAAGTTACCATCTAGCCGCAGGCTTGATTCACTTGCGCGCGGCAAGCCTCGCTCATCATTACTATCACTTTCCGCGCTGTTCCTCTTCACGGCGCGTTTTTCATATAGCTCGTGGGCGAACTTGTAAGCTGCCGACCATTGATGTGCTGCCGGATAGTTGGTGTTCAGTTCGGCCGCTCGCCTCAGCTCTCTCTCCGCAGTTTTGCGATCCCACTCGTAACGCAGACCAATCGCTTCGGGAAAGCTCTCCGGTTCCGCTGCGATATCAATCGAGGCTTCGGCAGGCGCGGCGGGAAGTGGGTTTTCGCTGGGCGGAATGTAGTTGGTAGCGAGCCGAAGGTAACAATCGACGATGCCTGCATAGGCGAGGGAGTAATTAGGATCCAAATCGATGGCCCGGCGAAAAAACTCCGTCGCTTTGTGGAGCGACTCGCTCGTGTACTTGCCCCAGTAGTAGCGCCCTTTTAGATAGGCCTGATAAGCGTCAGGATTCTCCGTGTAGCGCTTTGTAAGCTGCTGCTCCTCTACCCCTGTTAGTCTAAAACGCAAAGCGCCTGATATTTGCCGGGCAATTTCCTCCTGCACATCGAGTAATGCCCGAAAGCCTGCATCGTAGGTTTCGCCCCACAGTTGCCAACCATTCGCCACGTCAACAAGTTCAACGTTTATCACCAGTCTACGTCCCAGCGACTGAACTTTGCCGACCAGCACCGCGCCAACGTCAAGCTCTTTGCCAATGTTCTGCGCATCTGCCTCCCTGCCGCGATACCGAGCCACACAGTTACTTGACATCACGCGCAACCGTGAAACCTGTGAGAGGCTGTTAATGATGCCTTCGGTGAGGCCATCTGCAAGATATTCCACTTTCGAGTCGCCATCAGTATTGATAAATGGCAGAACGGCAAGCGAGTCGATTGGCAGGGCAATTACCGGTTGCTGCCGCCCTTCCGGCGAGGAGAGGAGGTCAGTTGTTGAGGGAACGCATTTTACTGGCGCAACGAAACGATACCCGCGCCGCGGTATTGTCTCTATGTATTCGACGCCCTGGTCACCTTCGCCGAGAACTTTGCGCAAGACGAAGATGTTTTGGGCA
Organism: Pyrinomonadaceae bacterium; assembly: GCA_035283325.1. Classification (GTDB taxonomy): domain Bacteria; phylum Acidobacteriota; class Blastocatellia; order Pyrinomonadales; family Pyrinomonadaceae; genus PSRF01. The sequence goes on from DATEUF010000223.1 coordinate 1,549, forward strand.
AGGTTCCCCTCTTCGACAAACGTTCCCGGCCAGGTCTCTTCAATCAAGTGGGACTTCTCCACGATGTGCCCGCTGTTTTCAAGCAGGACCAGCAGAATGTCGAGAGACTTTGGCGTAAGCGCTACCGGCTGGGAACTTCGCCATAAGACGCGCTCGGCAACGTCCAGCCGGTAGGGACCAAATTCATAAACCAGGTTATTGAGGTGAGCCATAAAAAGAAGCGTGTCAACGACTAAAGACTATCTGAGAACTATTTGAGAGACTTCTAAAGACTTCTGGACGCCTTATTAGTTAGGTTAGTGACTATCGAGTGAGAAAGCGCCAGCGAGGACTGGGCCTTTGGGCCGATCCCATTCTAGTAAGACGGCCCACAAAAGGCAACGAGCAGCGGTCCAAGCAAACCCGGAGAGTAAGGTACTGGAGATTCCGGGATGCGCCTTTCTCAAACTGCCTCACCCCAGTCTCCCCTGGCCTTTGTGTCTCTTGGCTATCGTCGCCCAGTTAGTCCCGAGAGACACAGAGGTCGCGGGCGGCAGGGCAAGCTGGCCTAGCACCGGATCTCGCAGCGACGCAGTTTTCTTGGCGCTTCGACCGCTGCGTCAGTTTCTTAGCCTCTGCCCCCATGTCAGCCATTTAGGTGGGAGTCAATGCGGGATTGAGGATTGCCATCCGATCGCTCGCCGCATTCGCAAAAACCCGTCGCGAAGTTTTCGGGGCCAAAGGAGAACATCCTGTCAATGAGCGGCATCCGAGAATTTGAACGAAAACCAAAAATTCATCATTCCTGCTTAGGATAATCTTTAGCAAACGTCAGAAAACCTAAAAAAATCGCGGCTTTTGCTTTTTCGATTCGGTCGACGTTCTTGGAATGTAGCTTGCATCGTTTGGCCGCAAGTCACAGAGTTTCCGTCGCCGGTTCTTAGTCGTTTTTCAAACCAACCCAACGGAAGTTTTTCCAAAAGGAGGAGCTCTTTATGCGAAGCCTGTTGCGCTTGCTGGCAAGCGGGTTATTGATGAGCTTTCTGTTTGTCACATCAACCTACTCTCAGGGCACACAAACAGGGGGTCTCACAGGCGTTATCACCGACCAGGGAGGCGCCCTCGTCAAAGGCGCCACGGTCGATATTATTGATCAAAGCACGGGCAGCTCCGTACGCAGCGTCACAACTGGCGATGACGGTGGCTATGCGGCAACACTATTGCCACCGGGTGTGTATCGCGTCGAGATAACCGCAAGTAGTTTCAAGAAAGCAGTCGTTCAGGGAGTTTCCGTCAGAATTCAGGAAACTACTCGTCAAGATGTGACCCTCGAGGCGGGACGAATTGAGGAAACCGTTAATGTTGAAGCAACACCGTCGTTGATTAACCCGACTAGCGCGGTTACTGGTCAGGGTCTTGAATCCCAGACCTTGCAGCGCTTGCCTCTGCCTTCGCCCAACGTCCTATTCTTGATTTCGCTATCCGCGGGAACGGCCAGCGAGCCGGTAGACGTGCGAAGCTCGGGTCGAGGCAATGTAGACGTAAACGTCAATGGCCAGCGCACCACTAACAACAGCGTGACCCTCGACGGCATAAACGTGAACGACTTCAACTTGGCACACTTTGACACAATTCCCCTTCCCAACCCCAGCACCATTCAGGAATTAAAGGTTGCTACATCCCTTTATGATGCCTCTTCGGGTAGCAAAGGAGGTGGGGCGTTGGGCCTTGTGCTCAAGTCTGGACAGAAGGATTTTCATGTAGAGGGTTACTGGTCCCACCGGAATGATGCGTTGAACGCCAACGAATTCTTTCGCAACTCCCAAGGCACATTGCGCCCACCGGGAGAAGAAAAGGCCAAGAGAGCGCGCTTACTGCAGAATGTTTTTGGCATCTCCGCCAGCGGGCCAGTACCCTGGGCCGGTGGGTTTTGGTTTTTCAATTATCAGGGTGTCAGAGGCCGTAACGGACTCGATCCCTCCGGTGCGTCGCTGAACCCGCTGATTCAGGCCTTCCCCACAAACAGCGATGGCTCTACATCTGCAGCGCTGCTTGCCCAATCCTTCGGCTTAACGACAGCGCAAATTGATCCGGTTGCCGTAAATATTCTCAACCTGAACAGTGATCTTTATGGCGGGCAGTTTTTTGTTCCTCGCTTAGCTCAGTCGGGATGTGCGACGAGTCCAACCGGTGGCGCCACGGGCAGCTTTCGGTGCCAATTCTCGAAAATCATTCCTGTGGAAGACAATCAGCATACGATCAGTTATGACCGCAGTTGGCGCGAAGGTCGGGACCGACTCTCCGGGCGATGGTTTTGGGATAATGGTTCCGGTCAAAGGCCATACGGCACTGCCGCTGGTTTGGCATTTCCACAGTCAGCGGTACAGAGCAACCGCTTCTTGTCGGTTACACACACACATCAGTTCGGAGCGAATAAGGTAAACGAGCTGCGTGCGGGCCTCAGCCGGTTCATTTCCTCGTTTATCCCAGAAGATCCTATTTCCCTTTCCGATATAGGCGCTGCACGTCCGAATGCCGGCGAAGTCCCGGGAGTTTACTTCGTCTCGATCACGGGCCTCTTCTCGTTTGGTACCGGTGTAAATGATGAACGTGGGACAGTCTCTAACAACTACAACCTTAGTGACACGTTTTCTTGGAGCTTTGGGAAACACAGCCTGCGCTTTGGTGGCGAGGGTACTCAGTACCAACTAAATCGCTTCAACAAATTTGCCCTTCGGGGCGCCTTGACGTTTGGCGCCACCACTTCTGGCGCATCGACTCCGGTTTCGCCTCTTACAAATTGCACGCTGGACACCAACGACTGCACGGCCTTCCAGAACTTCCTCAGAGGTCGCATTACGGCGATTCAGTCGGCTGCTGGTGATCCGGCGCGGAACTTCATTGCTACAGACTACGCCGCGTTCATACAGGACGACTACCGATTCTCTTCGCGGCTCACCTTTAACCTCGGGCTGCGATGGGAAGTCATGAGTTACGGACGTGATAAGTTGTATCGCGGCGGTATTTACGATCCAAATCTCCTCGCTAACGGTCAGAATCCCTTTCTCTTCCCGGAAAAGGTCAATCTTGGTGGCGTAACGGGCACTCCTGGGGTTTCGGATTGCGCGCTTGATAGGTGTCTGGAAAAAGACAATTTTGCGCCGCGTGTGGGCTTTGCCTGGGATATTTATGGGGATCAGAAGACCGTTCTTCGCGGGGGCTACGGTATATACTACCAACGACTCTCCAACCAGAACATCCTCCAGGGTTCGCTTGCGCCGCCGTTCTTCGTACAACTAATTGACAATCGTGCGACACCGGCCGCGTTCCAATTAGCAAATCCGTTAGGGAACCAGCCGCCGGCAGCGGGACTGACGACCTTCTTGCCTCAGATTGCAAGGTTCGCGGGACTCCGACGAATCAGCGGTTCGGGTCCACTCGATCCAAACGATCCAGGCGTGGGACCTATCTTCGTGAATCAGGCTGGCCAGGCTTGTGCCAACTATGGCGGGTCAGCCCCAAATTGCGTAATCAATTTGGCTTCCTTCGCCACCGCAACGCGAACCACTTATACCCCTTATACTCAGCAGTACAACCTGACGGTCCAGCGCGAGTTGTGGAACGGTTGGGTTGTCGAGGCGGGATATGTAGGCACGCGCTATCTTGGTGGCCTGGGAATTTGGAATCCCCAGTTGGCACCTCTGGCAAGCCCCTCGAATCCTATCAGGGTGACAGACATCAATGGTGTCACTTATACAATAACGGCCAACACAGTCAACAACGAAGAGTTACGTCACCAGGTCCTTGGGTTATCGCGAAAACGAGGTACCCGGTACACGGACAACATCGGTCAAGGCACCTATCACTCAGGTCAATTTACCCTATCGCGCAGGCTGCAAAGCGGTCTGTACTTTCAGGCAGCTTATACGTTCTCGAAGAATATCGACAATGTTAGCGGCTCATTGAGTACGGACGAGCTGAATGCAACCCGAGCTGGACAAGCCGGGGCCAACGTGCTTAACAACTTTCCTGACCGAAACCGGGCAATAGGTGACTTCGATCGGCCACACCGCTTCGTCGTGACTTACTCGTATGACCTTCCGGTCCCCAGGGATAGCTTCTTGGATAACCAGGTCTTCAAAGGATGGAGTATTAGCGGCATCGTCACTTACCAGAGTGGGCTGCCATTCTCCGTAACTGACAGTACCAGTGGCGGCGCTTTCGGGAATACTGGTGGCGGCACGGCTACGCTTTCCGGCACATGCACCTCGGCCAGCCAGTTCTACACCAGCGGTCGCGTTCAGGATAGGTTAAACGGCTACCTGAATACAGCTTGCTTTAGAACTGCTTTGGCTGTTGCAAACGCAGCCGGCTCAGGCGCCACTGCTTACGGTACTGTACCTCGCAACGCGTTACGAGGGCCATTCCAGCAAAATTGGGACTTCGCAGTTACCAAGAACTTCACGATTGCAGAAAAACACTCGTTCCAGTTCAGAACGGAATTCTTCAATCTGTGGAACCACCCAGTGTTTCGCTTCCCATCTGCGGTCAACATTGGAACCCCGTCAACCTTTGGCCAAATTACTGAGACTGCAGTTCCCGCAAGGTTGATTCAATTCAACCTCAGATACAGCTTCCGGTAGGTTCGCCTTTCCAACTTTGGCCGGGTGGTTTGCCTAAGCCGCCCGGCCTCACTATTTTGACAGATTTGACGCCGGCTTTAACTTCGTATTAAAGAGAAGAGTTAACGATAATGGATAGGTGTCACTATGATGTTCAGTTCAACTCTTCGCGCCTGCAGCATTGCCGTCCTCATTGCTCTCTCACATACCGTTTATTGTCAGCGCGAGCGCGATACCTTTACGAGCCTCCAGCCTCTTGAAGTATCGGGCCAGGTCCGCTCAGCCGATCTCGGTGAACCAGCTCGGAATGTCCCAGTACGCCTGGAACGATTCAGCGGTGGTATCGTAGAACAGATGACCACCGACAGCTTAGGAAGATTTCGCTTCACAGGATTGCAACGTGGTTACTACACGGTGGTTGTTGAAGCACCCGGCTTTGAACCAGTGCGACAGCAAGCTGACCTGCAAGTTCTATTTAAAGCGTTTTTGATGTTCGAACTTACGAAGAAAAGCTTGACCCCGGAGAGCTATTCGCTTTTTGTACTTGACGCAAGAGTTCCAGAATCTGCGCGTAACGAATTTTCTAAAGCTAGAGCCGCACTCGCTGATAAAAAAACAAAAGTTTCAATAGAGCATCTTGAAAGAGCCATCTTCTTCTATCCTGAGTTCTTTGACGCTCATCTAATGCTCGGCACCGGCAATATGGATTTGCGCCAGTGGGAGAAGGCCGAGGCTGCCTTCCGAAGGGCTCTAGAGATCAAAGGAGATAGCGCCCCAGCACTATTTTCTCTGGGGGAAGCATACTGGCGAGAAAAGCGTTATGCAGAAGCGGAAAGCACTTTGCTTGATGGACTCAAGTTAGATGACACAAATTGGCACGGACACTTCACTCTGGGCCGGCTCTACTGGGACATGGATGAGGTGATGAGAGCCGCTCCCGCCGTCGGGCGGACGCTGCAGTTAAAGCCTGACTTTGCGGAAGCACACCTACTGGCCGGCAACATCCTCCTGCGATTGAAGCAGGAGGAGCGGGCGCTTGCGGAATATCAGGAGTATCTTAAACTCGCTCCGAAAGGTGAGTTTGCCGTGCAAACTCGCGAACTCGTCCAAAAACTCAGCAAAGCCGTGGTCGAGAAAAAGTAAGAGCCATGTCAATTATTATGATTAGGGAAGCTCAACCTGAAGAAGCCGCGAAGCTCACTCAGATTGCCCACGATGCGAAACGCTTCTGGGGCTATCCCGAGTCCTGGATTCAATACTGGCAGGCGGACCTCACTATCTCGGCTGAGTTAATCACCAAAACCGATGTGTACGTCGCTGAGCGCGACGAACAGCTTCTTGGTTTCTATGCTTTAAGCCCGGTCGCCGACCAACTTGAGCTGGAACACCTCTGGGTGCGGCCGCAGCACATCGGTACCGGTGTAGGCAAAGAGTTGTTTGTTCATGCGATGCAGCGCGCCGCGCAACAGAGATTCAGTCACGTGGAAATCACAGCAGATCCAAATGCGGCCGGTTTCTATGAAAAGATGGGCGCAATTAAAGCTGGTGAAGTCATCTCTGAAGTTGAAGGCCAAACCCGCATCCTGCCGCGTTTGAAGATTGATCCTAAGAAAACCTCTTGAAAGCCCACTATGCTGCACCGATCTAACGGTAGTGTCTTAATCTGTCGTGGGTGTTTTAGGTGACACACTGATATCAGGGACGACGTCTGGTCATGGAATTTTGCGTTTATCAGCGAAACACACTGAAGTTGCATAGAGAAATTCTGAACCGAACTAGTGTGGTGCTGAGATGTGCTTACTAATCAGCCGGGTTGACCCAAGAGAAAGACACAGCAATAATTCCAAGAGCTGCCCGACAAGAGATCAATCGATTGCAATGATTTCGAAAAACTTAAGTGGGCAGCGGCGTCTTCCGCCCAAGCATCTGAGAATTGAAAAGACCAAGTAGAGCAAGGGGATAAAAGAGATGAACGTATATCGATTCAAGTCCGCGCTCATTTTGCTAAGCCTTTTGTTAGAGCTAGGCGGAACAGCAACTTACGCCCGGGCCTCAACACAGGAGTCCGCTCGATCTGACCTGCAAAGAAAGATTCGTAAGGAGTTAGTCACTCTTCCCTATTATGGGGTTTTCGATAATCTGGCCTACAAAGTCGACGGCAATACGGTGACTCTGTACGGCAAAGTTGTGCGGCCAACCACTCGTTCCGACGCCGAACGCCGTGTGGAGCGGCTACGGGGCGTCAGCCGTGTTGTTAACAATATTGAGGTACTACCGCTTTCCTCTTTCGACGACTCTCTGCGCCGGCAAACCTACCGCGCAATCTATCGTACCGCTGGGCTGTATCGCTACCTGCTCGGGGCGAACCCGTCCATTCACATCATCGTGGACCGCGGCCATATTGAGTTGGAAGGGGTAGTCAGTAATCAGGGTGATGCCCAGCTCGCGTATATGGCAGCGCGTGGCGTCTCAGGCGCTTTCTCCGTGACTAACAACTTGCGCGTTGAGCGACGCAGGGCGTACTAGAGTTGTTATTGTGGGCAGTCGGCGTTGCTGGTGCGCAGCATCAATCCAAACCGCTCCTGATACTCCCGCGAGGTGATAAACGAGCAGACCATCGCGTGTTGCACCGCTGTGTCGCGCAACGGATAGCGCTCAACCTGGCCTAACCAGAAACTGTAGCCCATTGGATCCGGATCACGACGCAAATAGCCGAAATACTCATTCAGCACAAACGAGCGATTGTATTCTGCATCAACGAACGCAGGATGGTCCGCGACTTGTCGCAGGATCGACGCCCGGCCAATGTCTGTTCCGTCGTAAAGTCTGATCAGGCCATCACGAATCGCCGAGAGGTCGGCTCCTGAGTTAAGTTGAATTTGATCGACAAATTGCGCCGCCGTCAATGAGCGCGGATAGAGGTCCAGAAAGGCTGCGCGTTGCACAAAGTTGGAGGCGAAGGTGGCCTTGCTTTGATCGAGATTAGCTCCACCGATTACCTGGGCGCGGTCTGGTTCAAATTGCGCAAAACTCGGCGTCAAGCCCAGCGCCGCCCGATAGACCCGGTACACATAACCACCAGTTAGTTGAAACTCGGGTTCGAAGAAAAAGGCGTCGGCGACAGCAATGCGCCGAGCGCCGATACAGGACTGGTCCCTTCCGCAAAAGGTTATTTCGCTGGTCCAATAATCCCAACCCGCTTGATCAGGTTCGCGGCTGAGAAAATCCAAATATTGTTGGCGAACGAAAAACTGAGGCTCATCGATATGGTTCGGCGGCGTGGCTCCCAATGCCAATCCTGACAGCGCCAACCCAACTGCGGCATCCGCTTCGCAAAAAATTGCGCCATCGGTGGGAAATCCGTTCAAACTCGGATCAGGAAAGGCGTCGATACGGGCCCTGCCACCGTTACCGTCGGGACCATCAAACTCTCCCGAAGCATCTTCCAGCGCGTAAATGTTGCCGGTGCGATCTACGGTGAGGCCATGCAGAAAAAGGTTGTTGTCGAGCGAAAGACCCTCCACGATGACCTCGTCGCGATCTCCCCGGCCGTCACCTTCGTCATCGTAGATGGCCAGCATAACTGTGTCGTTTCCGGCGGAATGAGAAAACACCACTCCACGTGAGTTTACAGCAATGTCCAAAGGAGAGTCGTTGGAAAAACGATATGAGTAATAAGGCGCCGGTTCGAGTGTATCCGGCATACCGTCGGCGTCACTGTCGCGAATGATTCTCAACTCATCCGAATGAAAGTCAGCGATCAGCAGATCATTGTCCGGCATGAGGGCCAGGGCATTTGCGTTGTAGAGACGATTGTCACCCACTCTGACAAGCTCACGCGTCAAGGAATTATCAAAGCCGCCGGTGTTTGGATCGCGCACTAGTAGTATCACTCCAGGCGACGGTTCGTTGTTTGGATCACTTGGATTTGCATCGTTGTAATACCCACTTGAAGAGACGACAACAAACTCACGGCCTGCTTTTGATCTCCCGGTAACAACTGACGCGGCTGAGGGGAGGGCAAAATCACGTTGGAGATTAAAGGTGCTGGAAGTGTCGAGACGGTAATCCTCGTTCGTGTCCAACGCCACAACCAGGACCCCTATCAACTTACTGTTAAGCGTGGCCGAATATACCTCGTATCTTGCTCCCGACTGACCAACAGCAATGTCAAACGAGCCACCTAGATTATCGAATGTTGTTCGTTCGTCAGCGATCAGATCGTTATCGCGATCCACAAACTGCTCGTCTGTTCCCGCCGCTGAATTCAAACTTAACTGCGATGTGTGAACTACGCTCGTTAACGCCGTACCGGGAGTGATTGGTGCGGTCGCCGGCAGGTTTTCGCTGTTTGTCAAAACTCGTGCGGTGTTCCTCGACAGGGGTCGGGCGGCGTTCGAACGCATTTGCTGTGGTTGCTTCTTGAATGGTCGATGTCCTTCGGGCCTACCCACTCCGTCTTGCCTGGTGTTAAGGGTTCGAAGTACGCGGGCTAGGTCAGGCCGGATGTCTGGATCGATTGCTTGCGCACCACCGACAATCGCAAACAGATATGAACCCGCAGTAAGCGTGAGAATTAGGGCCACTATGTAAATGTAAAAGCGACTAACTGGCATGACGAAAAACCATCAAAGTTCATTCTTCCGCTGGCCGCGTGATGGTCGATCTTCTCGTGGCGCGGGGCGCGCAGCTTCGGGCCGGCGTTGTGGCTCAGAGCGCGGCGGCGGTTCAGACCGTGCTGGTGGCTGACTGCTTGATGGCGGTTCGCTTCGGCGAGGGGCTTCCGTACGCGACGGCGGTTCAGACCGTACTGGAGGCTGCGACGGCCTTGCCGGATCTTCGTAACGCGGCGCGGGCTGCGAGCGCGGAACTGGCGCCTCGTACCGGCGCTCAACAGGTTGCGGCGGTCTCGCCGGACGCTGATCGGGTTCACTCGCATCCGGCCTCTCGGCGCGCTTGGGCGACTCGCGCCTTTCCGACCGGGCGGGGGTAGCATCCGGCGCTGGAGTTGTAGCGGGAGGGCGATCAACTAGACCAGAACGTTCCGGCGGTGAAGTTTGGACTTGAGGCGATATTCGAGTTGGCCGTCCGGCCCGCTCGTCGGGTCTGGTTACTTCCTGAGATCCCCGGTTACCTTCATCGAGTCTTGCCGGCGCTCGCATTGGCCGGTTCGGACGGGCCACAGCTCCAGTTGGACGGGCTTCCGGTTGATCGGAACCTTCAACGAGCGAAATTGTTCTGGGCTGACGCCCGTTTAGTATCGTCGTGCGGCGAAGTTGGTCATCCAGTACCACGCCAGGGTTCCGAGTCGCGGCACCTGTCGGTCTGTAGGGCAGTCGCGCCGTCGGAGTAACGCTGCCGGCCCCTGCTCTATTAATCGGCCCGGCTTGTTCGTTGTCGTCGTTACCGGGGGCACGGACCGGCCTTGCCGGTAGATTGCCGCGCAAGGGCTCTGCGTTGATTACGCGCCGGGCCAACTGGTTCGTTGCAGGCTGGAGTCTCGCGGTAGCTGCGCCAAAGTTTCTCGCTGGGACTGCCGTCACTGCCCGCAAGTACGCGGGATTTGTACGCCGCAGCTCCGCGACTTCCTGGCGGCGTAGCGGTGTCAAACGATCGTTGCCGCGATAACGGCGCGAGTAGGGATCACGTTGATGATAGGAGAGCGGATACCAGCAGATATGATCACCAAACGAGAAATGAAATGAGACGAAGGCCACGAGGGCCGGACGCCACCAACTGCGATGGCGATAGTATTGGCTGCGAGGGCACCAGGCCCAGTAGTTGTTGTGATAGACCCAGCGACCATAGTGATATGGAGCCCATCCCCACGGCTCATAACCGACCCACGTCCATCCGTAGGGTGCAAACCAGGTCCAATGACCATAACGATATGGAGTCCAGTTGTCATAGCTGTTTATGACTGTGATGTGAGGCTGCCAAATCCAACCGTAGTCGTTTGTATAAACCCAATTGCCGTAGGCGTACAGATCCTCAGCTCCCCAAATATGGCTGTCGTAATACTGCGGGTTATAGGAAGTTCGCTGGGCAAGGAAACGTTCCCTCTCATCAATCCACGTGTCCCACGAGTCCGGGTCCGCGGCAGCCATCAGTTCCCAATCGCCCGCGTTGGTACCTTCGGCGACCAACTCCGCGGCACGGCCGTCGCGCAGTACGAACCCAGAAGTTTCCGAATAGATGCGTGCACGACCACCGTCGCGAGCAGTCAACCGAACACGCCCCCCTGAACCAACATCAATCCGGTATATGCCCTTCCTTTCTGCCGCCAATGTTGTCTTGGGCGCATCGACTTCGAAATATTCCTGCTCGCGGTCAAACTTCACCAGCCGTATTGAGAGGGTACCTTCAACCAAACTAAGTGCGATGCCCTCATCACGAAGCGTCACTAGTCGCAAAACTGAAGCTGGACCAATCCGAATGAAGTTACGAGCATCCACCTGGATCTCTATCCGTGCCTCCCGCTCAGTTTTTAAAACATCGCCCTCCACAAGAGGTACGTTGACTCTCACCTGCTCCCAGTCAGCACTGCCATCTCGTTTAAGTGTGGCCTCACCGCTAACCAAGCTGATGCGAGCTACACGGGCTTTGACGTCATAATCGTCCGAGTCATCATCCTCTGCGCGGACCACGATGTTGGATAGTGCAAGCGTTAGAGGGAGCAGAAGGAGTGTGACGAACAGGGGTCGGGATGAACGCATGGGATTGCTCCTTTTCAGATAGGTTGACCCTCATCGTCAGGCGCGCCCAGAGACAGGAGATTGTTAAGCGCGCTTGGCAGGACTCAGGCCAGGTAGACAAGTATCGTTGTCTGTTACTCGCCCTTGTTTATGCGCTATCTAATAGCAGTCAGAGCAAAGGGCATGCCTGATTACTGCTTAGCTTAGTCAGCAGATAGTTGGCGAAATTACTCGCGAAAACTCCTCCCTCACAGACGCGGGATCAAGGGTGGGCCAGTTGGTTATGCGAGATAGTGCACGGCCGGCACTATTTGGTGCGGTAAATGATTGGGTTTGGCGTCTTCACCCCGTTAGATCTACCTACAAATTTTTGGCCACTGGCAAAGCTTCGGGTTGTTGCTTTCGTGATCTCCGGTTTGCTCACCCTTCTTCTCGTAGCATAGACTCTTCTCGCTCGGCCTGATCTCTTCTACTTCGTCAGTCCTTCCAATGACTGCTCGAAAAACTACGGCAACCAACGTTCGCACGGAAGCCTTAGCCGGAATCACCACCTTTTTCACGATGGCTTACATCGTCGTCGTAAACCCTTCGATACTGTCTACCGAAGGAACGGGGATGGCATTTACGGGAGTGCTCACTGCAACGGTCCTGGTCTGTTTCACGATGACCCTCCTGATGGGTTTGTATGCAAGACTCCCCTTTGCTGTGGCGCCAGGCATGGGGATCAATGCATTTTTTACCTTCACGATTATCCTCAGCCAGAAGGTCTGGTGGCAGACTGCCCTCGGAATCATTTTCTGGGCCGGCGTCTTGTTTTTGTTGATTTCGGCAACGCCCGTTCGCGAAACTATTGCCAAAGCCATACCGGGTGAACTGAGGCTGGCAACGGCCGCCGGTATTGGAATCTTTTTGACTTTTATCGGTCTAAAAAATGCTGGTTTCATCGCAGCCGATCCGGTCACTTTTGTAAGGCTCGGGACTCTAGACGTGCGTGCCTTGCTGGCCATCGTTGCGGCCGGCATTTCGGTCTGGCTGCTTACGCGAAAAAGCTCGTTTGCGTTTCTTGCTGGAATATTTTTTGCCACCCTGATGGGTTGGGCTCTGGGACTTGTGGAAACTCCAAGCCGTCTTTTCAGTGCCCCTGACTTCCACACCGTCTTTCTTAAGCTGGACATTCCTGGAGCCCTGAAACTATCGCTCTTGCCAGCCATTATCGGCATTCTCTTCACAGACCTCTTCGACTCTATCTCCACATTTATAGGCGTGGCCCATGCAGCAGATCTGCTGGATGAACATGGACATCCAAAAAATCTTAAGCAGGGCCTGATCGTAGATTCATTTGCGACTCTCGGCGCGGGGTTGGCGGGATCATCCTCGGGCACGGCTTATGTCGAGAGTGTAGCGGGAATTAATATGGGCGGACGCACGGGCTTGACGTCAGTCTTTACAGCCCTTTGTTTCCTACCCTGCTTCTTTCTGGCGCCGCTCGCCGCTATGGTCCCGCCCTATGCCACAGCGCCGGTGCTAATCCTGGTCGGCGCGTCGATGTTCCGGAGCGTGGGGAAGATTGCATTCTCAAAGATCGAGGAGGGCCTGCCGGCGTTTCTTACCATCATACTGATCCCGCTCACGTTTTCGATTACACAGGGGATACTCTGGGGCTTCATCTCCCACACCGGTATGTATCTGATGGTAGGCAGACATCGAGAAATTTCTCTGGTGATGTATATCCTTACTCTAATTTCAATTGGTCTACTCTTACTGGAACACACGAGCATTGGAAAATAACTGTAGGGGCGGCACTCCGTGGCCGCCCCATTTCATCCATGGACCGACATCGCGGACAAGGGGGCGGCCACGGAGTTCACCAGCCAGCGTGGTACTGGCAGATGTCAAAGGGAAACCATTGCTCGTGGCTACGGCTGTGCCGCCTGATGTGCCGCGGTGGCTTGCCTCGCGGGATCAGCTGCTTCTAGCGCTTGGGCTATGCCCTCCTTCGCGGACGCTCTTCCAATTCGCTATAGAGATGGGAGAAGGCAGCCCTTCGGTTCAACTAGCCCTGAGAAGAACACAAGCAGAAGGGCGCAGCCCAAGTCCGTTCTTGGCAGCTACCGCGAGGCAAGCCACCGCGGCACATCAGGCGGCACAGCCGTAATGATTCTAGCTTGGTGCTTCATAGTGGTTTCTTGGGAGTGCGGCCCCTACAAGATGTAGTAAAGTAGAGTAGACCTGCAGATGACTGCGAACGGCAATAAACATTACGTCGGCAAACCAGTCCCGCGCAAAGAAGGCCGGAAGAAAGTTACCGGTCAATCGTTGTACGTCGATGATTTGGTTTTTCCAGGGATGTTGTACGGAGTCACCGTACGCTCTTCTGCCTCTCGCGGACGCATCAAAAACATCTCCTTCCGAGGCAACATTACCTGGGAACAATTCACAATCGTTACCGCCAAAGACATACCCGGAGCTAACTACGTCGCTTTGATCCTCAACGACCAGCCGTATCTAGCCGAGCAGCTGGTGAATCATGCCGAGGAGCCTATCCTGCTGTTAGCTCATGAAGATAAGTATCTGCTCGAAGAAGCGCGCCGGCAGGTAAGGATCGAAATCGAGGAATTGCCGCCAGTTTTTTCTCTCGAAGATTCACTGCGAAGGAAACAGATCATCTGGGGCGAAGACAACATCTTCAAATCCTTTCTCGTGGATAAGGGCAATGTTGACGCAGCCTGGTCCGAGGCCGCTTTCATAGTAGAAGGAGAATATCAAACCGGGGCGCAGGAACAACTCTACATAGAGAATAACGGGGCTATCGCCATTGCCAATCCTGAAGACGGCGTCACAGTCTGGGGGTCAATGCAATGCCCTTACTATGTCCACAAGGCGCTTGTGAAACTCTTCGATTTGCCCGACACGAAGGTGCGGGTGATTCAGACAGAGACGGGCGGAGGTTTTGGTGGCAAGGAAGAGTATCCTTCGATGATTGCGGGTCATGCGGCACTGCTGGCGTGGAAATCAGGAAGGCCGGTGAAGATCATCTACGATCGCGCGGAAGACATGGTGGCGACTACCAAACGTCACCCGGCGCGAACACGTCATAAGACCGCGGTAAGCAAAGAAGGGAAGTTGCTTGCTGAGGAGATCGAGTTCGTAATTGACGGTGGCGCCTACTGCACTCTTTCGCCTGTCGTTCTCTCCCGAGGAACTATACACGCGGCTGGTCCATACTACTGTCCCAACGTTCGCATTCGCAGCCAGGCAGTCGCCACAAACCATCCTCCGCACGGAGCCTTTCGCGGTTTTGGCGCACCACAGAGCATTTTTGCACTGGAGCGGCACCTTGACCAGGTGGCCAAGGCCGTAGGATTGACGCCAGCCGAGTTGCGCCGTCGCAACTTTATTCATCCGGATCAAACAACGGCAACGAGTCAAATCATTCACGATCAGGTGGACATGGAAGCGCTAATGAACCGCGTCTTCCACCTCAGCGACTATCATGCAAAACGAGAGCGGTTTGCCCGCGACAATCCAACTTCCAGAATCAAGAGAGGAATTGGGTTTGCCTCGTTCATGCATGGCGCAGGTTTTACTGGCTCGGGTGAAGTCTACCTACAGTCAGTCGTGGGCGCCGAAGCGACCGTCAACGGAGAAGTGAAGTTACTGGCGGCCAGCACCGAGATCGGACAAGGGACAAATACGATTTTTACTCAGATCGCCGCTGAGGCTCTGGGCATATCCGGCGAACTGGTGGAGGTTGCCCAACCAGATACTGCAAATGTGCCCAACAGCGGACCTACGGTTGCTTCGCGAACCGCAATGGTGGTGGGAAAATTGGTCGAATCCTCTGTACTGGCGCTGAAGCAAACCCTGATCGGCAGTGGCCTGGTTCAGGAAGGTTTTAATGAAGCTGAGTTCCGACAAGCGTGCCGTAGCTATATTGAAAGATTTGGACCACTAAGGGCGTTTAGCAAGTACGAGCCGCCTCCCGGCATCCACTGGGATGACGACAAGTATCAAGGCGACGCCTACGGCGCCTACGCCTGGGCCGTCTATGTAGCCGAGGTGTCGGTTGATCTCCTAACCTACGAAGCCCGCGTCACAGATTTCGTTGCGGTGCAGGAGGTGGGCCGGGTGATCAATCCGGTGCTGGCGGCAGGCCAAATAGAGGGTGGGGTTGCCCAGGCAATCGGCTTTACGCTATACGAGAATGTGGTCTGGGAGAATGGTCGTATGCTCAACAATCAGATGACCAACTACATCATACCGACAGCGGCCGACATCCCGCCGATCCGCGTCCATTTTGAGGAACATCCTTACGATTACGGCGCCGCCGGCGCCAAGGGAATCGGTGAGTTACCAATGGATGGTGGCGCCCCGGCAATATTAAGTGCCATCGAAAATGCTACCGGGGTGAGTTTTACTCAAGTGCCCTTGACTCCAGAGTTGTTGATGGCTGCACTGCGAACTTAGGTTTTCGGGATGTTTTGAAAAGAATGAATCTCTATTACCCGTTAAGAAAAAGTGAAAATCGGGAGATCCTTTCTTGAGCGACGTAGGGGCGAGAATTGATGTCCATTGCGTGGTGAACGGCGAGCCACGGAGCTTTCAAGCCTACCCCATGGAGCGCCTGCTCGACGTGTTGCGCGAGCAACTTCGCCTGACCGGAACCAAGGAAGGTTGCGGTGAGGGCGAATGTGGCGCATGCACTGTCTTGATTGATGGCCAGATACTAAACAGCTGCCTGATTCCTGTAGCTCAGGTTGAAGGCGCCGAGATAACTACAATTGAAGGCATTACACTCCGGGATGGTCAGTTACATCAAGTGCAAGAGGCGTTCATTGAATGCGGCGGCGCTCAATGTGGCATCTGTACCCCTGGCATGATCATCGCCGCCGTGAGTCTGCTAACGTGCAATCCGAACCCCAGCGAACTGGATATTCGTAATGCTCTGGCAGGCAATCTCTGTCGTTGTACGGGTTACATGAAGATTTTTGAGTCGGTGGTGCAAGCGTTCCAGAAGTGAGCCCTGATTGATGCTCGACCTCTATGTCGAATTCAGTAAGCTGGTTTTGCGTCTTCACCAAGAAGGTGTTGATTTTGCTTTGTGCGGTGGATTGGCAATGGCAATCTATGGAAAACCGCGTGCTACGATTGACATTGACCTGTTGATTCCTTCTGAATCATTAGAGGCAGTCCTCTCGGCGGCAGCGGATCTTGGTTATAATATTCGCGGTCGGGACTTGAGCTTTGCTGCAGGTGCCATCGAGATTCGCCGGGTTTCCAAAATTGATCCTGACTCTGGAGATGTCTTGTCTTTGGACCTTCTGCTTGTTACGCCAGAAATTCTTGCAGTGTGGCAGTCGCGAACATTAGCAAATTGGGAAGGCGGCAATTTGCCTGTCGTGTCACGGAAAGGATTAATAAAGTTGAAGCGACTGCGAGGCAGCGGCCGCGACCTCGAGGATATTGAAGAACTGCAAAAGGATAGCCCTGATGCGGAGAGTTGATATGTCTGCCCTCGCCGTTACCACTCGACTAAAGCGGGTCTCACAGCTCCGGCGACTTTGTATCTCACTACATGCCTCGGTTCATCGTAACGAAAAAAGGAAAAACATCAACGACCTTCGGCACTCAAAGGACAAAACCGACTGTCGCCGATCTGAATGAGAGCCTACATCCCAGAATACCGGCTAGCTTCTCCTTCCACGCTGGATGAAGCTCTCACTTTGCTTCAGGTTGAGCCTGGAGTTTGGAGGCCTTTCGCGGGCGGTACAGATCTCATGGTGTTGCTGGAAGCCGGCAAGTTGGCACACAGAAACTATCTAAACATCTGGAATCTGAAAGAGCTGACAGGCATTAATATTCAACCAGAGTACGTAAAATTGGGTGCACTAACGACCTACACCGAGGTACAACGCAACTCGGTATTGGTTAAAGAGTTTCCCATGCTCTGTCAGGCGGCGAGTGAAACAGGTGGACCGGCAATTCAGAACCGTGGCACACTGGGTGGCAACATTGTAAACGGTTCGCCCGCGGCCGACTCACCACCGGCTTTGCTGGCATACGAGGCGTCACTCGAGCTGACGTCAGCAGGCGCTCTTCGTATAGTTCCCTATAGCAGTTTCCACACGGGTTACAAACAGATGGATTTGAGGCCGGATGAGCTGCTGACAGCAATTCGATTGCCCCGGAATACGCAAGGTCTCGTGCACTATTACCGCAAGGTCGGTACGCGCAAGGCCCAGGCGATTGCCAAGGTTTGCTTTGCGGCCGTCGCCCAAACTTCAGACATTCATATCCAGGAAGTTCGCATTGGCCTGGGCAGCGTGGCTCCCATTCCAGTTCGTTGCGTTAAGACAGAAGCCATCCTTAAGGGACAACAGGTAACACGGTCTCTTATCGAATCAGCCAAAGCAGTGCTGGCCAGCGAAATAGCTCCAATCGACGACATGCGTTCTAACAAATTCTACCGCTCTCACATTTCTCAAAATCTTCTCGGGGACTTCCTGAGTCGATTGACAAACGGCCAGACAGGAGACGCCCGGTCCGTACGAGTCGATCCAGCGGGCTCAAAGAAAAGCATATGAATCATCCGGGAGCTGCAGATTTCAGGCGAAGTGCTGTCGAGCCCATTGCTTGTCTCAAAGGCGGTTGGGATCTGATCAAGGGCCAGTACTGGCTGTTTGTCGGCATGTCGCTCGTCGGCATCCTAATTGGCAGCTTCGTACCATTTAATATCCTCCTTGGTCCGATGATGTGCGGCATCTATCTCGCGCTTTTTCGGCGCCAGCGGGATTTGCAGATAGAATTTGGCGACCTGTTCAAGGGTTTTGACTTCTTTGCCCAAAGCGTCGTCGCAACGCTATTACACATGGCGCCGATCGTAATGATGCTGGTGCCGTTTTATGCCTTGTTACTGATGGGTCCTCTACTGTTCCCCAGTGAGCAAAAGGAGTTCGGGCCAGGTGGAATTGCCTTCATAGCTGTGGTTGTCGTCTTCGGCATCATCATGGCGATGGTGGGGATGTTTATCACAATCGGATTCATATTTGCATACCCTCTAATCGTGGATCGCAAGCTCTCAGGTGTCGACGCGGTAAAACTCAGCTTGAGGGCAGCGATGGGAAACTTCTGGCGCCTGCTGGGGTTGTTGTTGCTCAATGCTGTAGTTGCTCTCGCCGGCCTGCTTCTTTGTTATGTAGGGATGTTTTTGGTCTTGCCAGTGACGTTTGCAGCCATCGCTGTGGCATACAATCAAGTATTCGGTTTGGGCGATTTTCAACCCGAATTACCACCTCCGCCGCCAGTATTTGCCTATGGAACCTAGAAGATCTGAAATAGAGGCTTTTAAGCAGCTGGCCACGCAACTGGTAGAAGTTGGGCGCCGCTTCTACTCGCGTGGCTGGTGCTCGGGAACAAGTGGTAATTTCAGCGCGGTGCTGACCCGTGATCCACTGACCCTGGCAATGACTGCCAGCGGAGTAGACAAGGGAGAGCTGACTAGCGACCAGGTGCTTCACATTGACGGACAGGGTATCGTGCTAAACGGAGCGAGACTAAAGCCGTCGGACGAAAGCCCGCTCCATCTGCGGGTAGCTCGCGACCTTCCTGTGGGTGCTGTCCTACACACGCACTCTGTCTGGAGCACGATCCTCTCTGATCTGCATGCAGCTGAAGGTCACGTGAGCATTGAAGGGTATGAGATGCTCAAGGGTCTCTCAAACGTTCATACTCATGAACATTGCGAGTGGCTGCCAATCATCGACAATTCACAAGTTATGTCTACGCTCGCCGATACGATTTCCGACCGACTCCGGCAAGACCCGCCAATCCATGGATTCCTATTACGGGGGCATGGCCTTTACACATGGGGCGCCGACCTGCATGAAGCGGTCCGGCATGTGGAGATCCTCGAGTTTTTGTTGGAGGCAGTCGGGCGCGCTAATTCGCTGCGAAGAATCTTTGTAGAAGGGGCTTAAGCTATGGCAGTTCTGAGAATTCCGGAAAAACAGCAGACGTTAACGGATAAAGCTCAAATCACCGAATACCTTGCCACCTGCGGGATCGAATATGAATACTGGCCGGCAGATACTTCTCTTGCAGAAAATGCGCCAGCTAATGAGATCCTGGCGGCTTACGCTGCACAGATTGAAAAGCTCAAGAACCAAGGAGGCTATGTCACCGCAGATGTGATCGACGTTAATTCAGAGACACCCGGTCTCGAAGAGATGCTGGCCAAATTCAATCGCGAACACTGGCACAGCGAGGATGAAGTCCGATTCATCGTTGCAGGTCATGGACTCTTCCACATCCATCCAGAAGGCAAGCCGGTGGTAGCTATCGAGGTGGAAGCCGGTGACCTGATTCGTGTTTCCCGGCAAACACTGCACTGGTTTGATCTCTGTAAAGATCGCCGTATTCGCGCCATCCGGCTGTTTCAGGATACCGCCGGCTGGACTCCCTACTATACCAAGAGTGACATGGAGCAGAAGTTTCAGCCGGTGTGCTTCGGGCTTTCACACTTTGCACATTCTGCCTCGGAGCCGTCATAGTTTGGGGCATGTCCTTCGATCTCGCCGCAGCTCAAATTCGCGCCATCCTGCTGGACGTTGAAGGCACGACCACTCCTATCGCATTCGTTCACGAGACTCTTTTCCGTTTTGCGCGTGAACATGTGAAGGACTTTCTCGAAAACAATTTCGATTCACTAGAAGTTCAGCGAGACCTCGCGACTCTACAGGCTGAACATGATATCGAGAAGGCCAGCGAGCCCTCACCTCCCGCGCTTGCATGTGACTCACGAGTGGCAACTATCGAGTCGTTTATTCGTTATATCAATTGGCTTATGGATCGTGATCGCAAATCGGCTGGATTGAAGTCGCTACAGGGCAAGATCTGGCAGCAGGCATATATAGACGGCGTGCTAGAGTCGCAGGTATTTCCGGACGTTCCGCTGGCGCTAGAGCGCTGGCGCCGGTCCGGTCTTAGCCTGAACATCTTCTCGTCAGGTAGCGTACTGGCCCAAAAGCTTCTCTTTACATACACAGACCATGGCGATCTGACAAAATTTCTGGACCGCTATTTCGACACAACGACAGGTGTAAAAACTGCGTCAACAAGTTATGAGCACATCGCGGCGGTTCTGAAACTCAATCCCGTCGCAGTGCTCTTTATATCTGATGTGACGAGCGAGCTCGACGCGGCTCGCAAAGCGGGCATGCAAACGTTGCTCAGCATACGCCCCGGCAATCCGCCACAAATCCCTTCCCATGCACACCCAGCCATTCAAGGTTTCGATGAGATCCAGTGAAATCACCTCGGGTTGTTGCCAACTGACCAGTATGTATGCTTTAAGTTTGGCATCATGCCTGGCCCTGATCTAGTAATACGTGGTAAGCAAGTTGTCATTTCGACGACTTCTCTCGAGGGCGCTGAGAGCCAGTCGAGCGTGCGTGCAGCCTCAGTTCATATAGAAAAAGGGCGCATAATCTACGTCGGTTCATTCGACGAAATTACTGCCGGCTGCGAGTTGGTGACCGCGGATGATAATTCTTTGGTTATGCCCGGGCTGGTTGATACTCATGTACATGTCAACGAGCCCGGCCGCACTGACTGGGAGGGGTTTGATACTGCCACCCGGGCGGCAGCCGCAGGCGGAGTAACCACTCTTATCGACATGCCGCTAAACAGCATACCGTCGACTACCACATTGTCAGCATTTTACGAGAAGCTCGGGTCGGCTCGTGGCAAATGTCATGTGGATGTGGGTTTTTGGGCCGGTGTGGTGCCGGGAAACACTCAGGAGTTGGCTGCGCTTTTTGAGGCAGGAGTAGTAGGCTTCAAATGCTTCCTGGTCCATTCTGGCGTGAACGAGTTTCCAAACGTGACGGAAGAGGATCTTCGTAAGGCTCTACCCGAATTGGTACGGCTTGGCGCCCCTTTAATTGTACACGCAGAATTGCCGGGGCCAATAGATCGCGCCTGCGGCATTAGTGCACCGAACACCGACAACCGGCGTTACCAGAACTTTCTGAACAGCAGACCACCCGCCGCGGAAAACGAGGCTATCGCACTAATGATCCAGCTCAGCCGGGAATTTGGCAGTAATGTACACATTGTCCATCTTTCGTCAGCGGGAGCAATTCCAACGTTGCGAGATGCAAGAAGCGCGGGGGTGATGATCACTGCGGAGACTTGTCCTCATTATCTTGTGTTTAGTGCAGAAGAGATTCCCGACGGTGCAACTGAGTTCAAGTGTTGTCCTCCAATTCGGGAGCGCGATAATTGTGAACGACTCTGGCAAGGTCTTATTGAAGGCACAATTGATATGGTGGTATCGGATCATTCGCCGTGCCCTCCGGATTTGAAGGCGAGTGCATCAGGAAACTTTCAGGAGGCGTGGGGCGGCATCTCCTCATTGCAACTTCGCTTGCCCGTAATGTGGACCGCAGCGCAAACCCGTCGTGTTTCGTCAATTGTGCTGATTCGATGGCTGTGTGAGAAGCCAGCCAAATTGGTTGGTCTCGGGAGGCGCAAAGGATTTCTTGCTGCAGGTTTCGACGCTGACGTCGTAATTTGGAATCCGCGGCACGAGTTTCGCGTTTCGGCAGATATGATCCACCACAGGCACAAGCTGACACCCTATAGTGGTAGAACTCTAAGCGGCGTGGTGCAAAAGACTTTTCTCAGAGGCAAGAAGATATATGATGATGGAGCTATTTGTTCGGAGCCGATGGGTGCGCTGCTGCAACGATCCTTTGAAAGTTGAGCTTAGCGAATGGCAGATCATAGCCCGGCAGGCCCATCACATGTGCCACAATCGAAAACAGGCTGCACACTATTTGTTTTTTATCCCGAAGGCTGAACAGGAATGCACTTCACAGAACTAGTAGACCTGGCGGCGGAGCGGCTCGGAGGTGCTGTGCTGGCAGCGAACGACGAGTTTTTTGCGCCCAAGGAGAACCTGCTCAAAGCCAGCGACCCTGTTTTTCACGAGGGCGAGTATACGGACCGTGGGAAGTGGATGGATGGATGGGAAACGCGGCGACGGCGAGGGCCGGGCTTTGACTGGTGCCTTATCCGCCTGGGTGTCGCGGGAATTGTTCGCGGGGTGGTGGTGGATACAGCTTACTTCCGCGGCAATTATCCCGAGCATTGCTCACTGGAAGCCTGTATGGTAACCGGCTTAACTGACGTCGAGCAGCTAGAAGCCGAGAGTACGAATTGGACATCAATACTGCCGTTGTTACCGCTAGAGCCCGATACTCAAAACTCATTTGAAATCGATAGTAATCAACCTTTCTCTCATCTGCGTTTCAACATCCATCCTGATGGTGGCGTGGCAAGGCTTCGGGTCTATGGCGAAGTCGTCCCTAATTGGGAATTGTTAAGGCGGATTGGTGGTCACATCGACCTCGTAGCCGTGGAAAATGGTGG
Source organism: Pyrinomonadaceae bacterium (assembly GCA_035283325.1). Lineage (GTDB taxonomy): Bacteria > Acidobacteriota > Blastocatellia > Pyrinomonadales > Pyrinomonadaceae > PSRF01. The sequence continues at coordinate 24,278 of DATEUF010000223.1, forward strand.
ACTTGTGCTCTTCTCCAGCGACATGTTTTTTGGACACCGGCATAATCTGATCATGCCGGGCCGCGCCATGAATATGAGTGATGGTTGGGAAACGAAGCGCCGTCGCGGGCCGGGACATGATTGGGTAATCATCAAAATGGGTACTGCGGGTCAGATCAAGCGGCTGGAAGTCGATACCTCATACTTCAAGGGTAACTTTCCGGAGAGTTGTTCGCTGGAAGCGTGCAGCGTC
>DATEUF010000224.1:0-7076 GCA_035283325.1 Pyrinomonadaceae bacterium
GATCAAGCTGTATTTCATGATCGGGCATCCCGCCGAGACGATGGAAGACGTGCAGGCGATCGTCGACCTGGCGAAGAGGGTGCTGGCCGAGGGCCGCCGGTTCCACGGCAAGGCGGCGCAGGTCAACATCGGCGCGAGCACATTCGTGCCCAAGCCGCACACGCCTTTCCAGTGGGTGCCGCTCGACGACGAAAGCCATACGCGCGTCAAGCAGGCGCTGCTGCGGCGCGAGCTGCGCAAACCGGGTCTGAAGGTGAGCTGGACCGACCCGGAAGAGACGCTGCTGGAGGCATATCTCTCGCGCGGCGACCGGCGACTCGGCGGGGTCATCTACCGGGCCTGGCAGCTCGGCGCGAAGTTCGACGCCTGGCAGGAGCATCACAAGCCCGAGGCGTGGAATCAGGCGTTCGCGGAGCAGGGCCTCGATCCAAACTGGTACGCGCGCCGCCCGCGCCCGATCGACGAGGTCTTCCCCTGGGATCACATCGACATCGGCGTGACCAAGAAGTTCCTGCTGCAGGACTTCCTATGGAGCGCCGACGGCAAGACGCGCGTGGACTGCCGCGAGCACTGCTTCGCCTGCGGCATTCTCCCCAAATACAAAGTGATGCGCATGAACACGCCGGGCGATGCGTGGGAATGCCCGGAAGTCAAGCCGTACGATCGGCGGGGCACGAAGCCGAAGTCGGCGGCGGAGGTGATTCCGCTGCAGGTGGTCAATGTAGCGTAGGAAACGCGAGCGCTTGGGAGACGTGCGCCGAACAGAGACCCTTCCGCAGGTGTCCCAGCCTGCGGGAGGGTTTTTAGTCGAGCGGCCTTGCGGCCTTGTCGACGATTGACTTGGATCTAAGTTTGTCCTATACTTCTTGTGAAGTTGGACGGCTTTCTCGATTCCGCCACATGGAAAGGTCTCACGCCACCCTGCAAGAAGCAGGAGGGTAAGCGGCGCAAGGACGATCGGCTCACGGTGCACGACAGGGCAGGATGCAGAGCGATTGAATGCCATTAGTCAAAACCGTCGGGCAGTACGAATTTCGGTTTTACAGCCGGGGTGAAGCTGGCGAGCCGCCCCATATTCATGTGCGCAGTGGGCGATTGGAGGCGAAATTCTGGCTGACCCCCGTGGTTCGCCTGGCACGCGCTGGACGATTTCGCCAGCACGAACTTACCGAAATTGGCCGTCTGGTGGAAGAAAATCGACAGGAGTTTCTCGAGGCATGGCATGAGTACTTTGAGTAACCTCTACTTGGGCAGTGAACCGACCCAGGTCACCGTGGAGGGCGACCAGTTGGTGGTCACGCTGGCAGATGGGCGCACGGTGGCCATTCCACTTCAGTTGGCGAGTCAACTGAGTCAGGCTGAACCTTTACCGGGGGAGACTCAGTTGCTCATTCTCCGTCGTCCGCTCAGGGTTGACCATGTTCATGTAACAGATAGCGCTCTGAATGTCTACCTGCAAGATGGCCGCATGTTGTCCTGCCCGCTAGCCTGGTTTCCGCGACTCCTGCACGGCACACTGGCTGAACGCAATCATTACCAAGTGCTTGGCGATGACGACGTGATTCACTGGCCGGATTTGGACGAAGACGTGGAGCTTTTGCGTCTGCTGGAAGGAGGCAAAAGCATTGAAAGCGAACGCTCGATTCAGCGTTGGCTGATGTCGCGAAAAGTGGCGTCCAGCGCCAAGGTGGCAGCCGGTTAGCTGTGGAGGCGCCCGGCTTAAACTCCAAAGACCGTCGTGCCGACGCCGCCCTTAGTTCAACTCAGGATCATGTGGCGGCTTTCACTTGTTCCATCCCCATGCACAGGCTAACCCGCGCTGCATCAATCCTTAATTGTTGACTGAGAGGAGGAAGTGATGACGCTCACTGAGATTCTTCCCGCTATTCGACAACTGCCAACGCTAGACAAGATTCGGCTGATTCGCATCTTGGCTGAGGAACTTGATACGGAGAAGGAGCTCTTTCCTTTTGAGCCATACAAGATTTATTATTTGCCGACACCTTTCAATGCGTTTGGTGCAGGCAAGGCATTGATGGACGCCATGGAAATGGCTGACAGAAGCTGAACAATTCGATATCTGTTTTTATCGCTCCAAACTTGAATTCGAGGTCAAGCCCAAGTCAGCATAGCTTGGTATAGCCCCAAATGGAATACGCTGAAGGAAGGGGCATGAAATACGGTCTCCCGCAATCCACCGTCCAGAAAATCTGCGCCGTTCTCAGCCGCTACCCGCAGGTGGAACGGGCAATTCTGTACGGCTCGCGCGCCAAAGGCAACTACAAGAACGGCTCCGACATTGACCTGACTCTGCGCGGCGGCGCGGATTTGACGCTGAACGTGATCTACAAAATCCTCACCGATCTCGACGAACTGCTCCTGCCGTACACCATTGACCTGTCCATTTTCGACGACATCAGCGACCCCGATGTGATCGAGCATATTCGGCGCGTGGGTGCCACGTTCTACGAGAAGGGCGAGGTCGTCCCTGAGCCAGCGTAAGCATTCTCCCCAAGTACAAAGTGATGCGCATGAACACGCCGGGCGCTATCCTCATCCCGCTGCGGCAAGTTCAAATTTCATTTACGATTTGACCTGACGCCCACATGGGACTACAATTTCTTTTAGCTGTCCACTGAGGCGTGGGCCATTGCCTGAGACGGATCGCCTCAAATTCCAAATAGGCTAGCGATCTAGCGCGGCTTAGTTCAACTCAGGATTATGCGGCGGCTTTCACCTGTTCCATCCGCACGCACGGGCTCATCCGCGCCGCATGAATCCTTATTCGTTAGGCGGCTATACACACTCCTATCAGAACTAGGCTTCGATGACGACACTTCGATTCGAATGGGACCCGAACAAAGCCGCCAAGAACTTGCGGAGGCATAAAGTTTCGTTCGATGAAGCCGCAACAGCGTTTGACGACCCGATGTTCATCACCTTTGTGGATGAGGAGCATTCCGTTGATGAGGAACGATACATCACCATTGCCTTGTCGAAACATGGCAGGCTGTTGGTTGTAGCGCACACGGATCGTGAGGGGGAGATTCGCATCATCAGCGCGCGCAAAGCGACCAAGAAGGAGGCCAAGTTCTATGCGGAAGCCGAGGGATCCTAACGATTACGAACTGCGTGACGAATACGACTTCTCCAAGATGACCATCGTTGCGAAGGGTAGATACGCGCCGCATCGGCGGCTAGGCAAGAATGTGGTTCTACTTGCTCCTGACGTCGTGCGGGCATTTCCGTCCGATGAAAGCGTGAACGAAGCCTTACGACTGGTCATGCAGATTGCGAAGATTCCAAGTAAGCGCAGAGCAAAAGTGGCGCATACTCCAAAAGCGAAGGCGCGGGCAGCGGCAAGTCCGCGTCTTGTCAAGCAGGGGACCGCCTAGTTACGGTCGGCGGGGTGGTCCACCCCGCCACCGTTCCTCCCCTTCGGGCCGTGCGTGAGACCCTTCGACTTCGCTCACCTGTGCCTGCGCCACAGGTGCAGGCAGGGCATGGCTTTCGCACTTACACAGCTCTTCGTCGCAGGGGCCATTGTCACTGACACCGCGTTCCGTGTTTCTGGTCGTGACAGTGGGCGTGTAGCAACACCAAGTACGGACGCTCGCCACCACGAATGGTAGCGTGTCCACTTCCATGACAATTCTCTCGGCTCAGGAGGCAAGGCTGGCGTCCTGCACCTGTGTCGTTGCTTGCCTGCCGACCAGAGCCTCTCCTCGCGCGGCCCTGATCTAACCGAGCGCGATCCTGATCCGCCTGCCGCCAGTTCATTCACGATTTGACTTGACGCACTGCACGGGACTACAATTACCTCCAGCCGCTTACTATGACGTGGGTTGTCGTCCGCGACGGATCGTCTCAAATTCCAAATAGGCGAGCGATCGCCCACGGCTTAGTTCAACTCAGGATCATGCGGCGGCTTTCGCCGGTTTCGTCCGTGCGCACGGGCTGATCCGCGCCGCATGAATCCTTATTGTGCGACCCGTTCGCTCGAAACCATCAGGTAGATGATGGGAGGATGAGCGGCAAAGGAGGCGTCAACCGACAGGTTGACAAGAACTTTGACAACTGTGTGTCCAAATAGGTGCGGCCATTCAGCTTGACCCACTGAATGACCTACTCCTATCCTCCAGGTGGAGGAGTGAAAGCCTCACCCTACTGCGTGCGACTGGTTCTCAAGCGTGGGAGTGCAAGGGTGAAAAGGGGATAAACTACTAGCCGAAAGCAGTGACCGCCCCCAGCCGGTGACTAGGGACAGGATATTCGACAAAGGCACGTAAGCGTCGTGATTGATAACTTGCCGAACGGCTACCTGCCTGCTTGGCAGACGGCAAGCCCAAACGGGAAACGTCCCCATTCGGCCACGTAGTATTAAGGTACGTGGTCTCCACTCGATACGAGGGACGCGGCGTAGAGTGTCGTCCTACGGTCACGGAAAATGGACACACGGAATGGAGTAACCCGTCAAGGCTCTCTCACACACCGGGCGAGCGGAGAGAGGTCTCCGTGCGGTGCTGGATTGGAGTAGGCCACCACGCCGGATGCCCTGACGGTGTAGGATACCCCAAGAAGCAAAGGCTCTGGGTAATGCCAGAGATAGGCTGACGTGGGGCTGCTGCACGAGAGGACGCCGGAGCAGGAGGAGTCTGAGCTTTATGGCGAACGCGAAAGCGTATCGAAAGCCGGACAATCGTCCAACTCCAAGAGCACGGGCGTCAAGCTCTGCGGATGAGTAATCATCCTAAGAGAGTGTTTTGAAAATCGGGTAAGCTTGTCTCCATGGACAAGAAACCGAGACAAACGTACCCGACCGACCTCAATGATAAACAATGGGCCTTAGTTGCGCCCCTGTTCCAGGAGAAGACCAGCCGCCGAGGCCGACCTCGTAAGTGGTCGACCCGCGAGATTCTATGCGCCATCTTCTATATTCTCCGGAGCGGCTGTGCGTGGCGGCTGATGCCGCATGACCTTCCGCCGTGGCAGACGGTCTATGGCTACTATTGGAAGTGGCGCAATGAGGGCGTGTGGGACAAGATCAATGCCGTCCTGGTCGAAGCCGTCCGCACGCGTGAAGGACGGGAGACCCGACCGAGCGCGGCGATTATTGATAGCCAAAGCGTCAAGACCGCCGAAGGTGGCGAAGAGCGCGGCGTGGATGTGTACAAGCAAGTCAGCGGGCGAAAACGCCATATTGTGGTGGATACCCTCGGTTTGCTGTGGCTCGTCGTGGTGCACAGCGCGGGTGTGCCCGACGGGAATGGCGGCAAGCGCACTTTGCAGACACTGTTCGAGCACATCAAGGGCAGCCTCTACAACCGATGGTGTCGTCTGAAGCTCATCTGGGCCGATGGCGCGTATGAAGACATTGTGGCGTGGGTCAAGCAGACCTACGGTTGGCGACTGGAAATCGTGCGGCGCCCTGAAGGCAGCAAGGGCTTCCAGGTGCTGCCGCGCCGCTGGGTCGTCGAACGGACCTTCGGCTGGTTGGGGCGCTATCGCCGTTTGAGCAAAGACTTTGAGCATCAGACCGATTCCAGTGAGGCGATGGTGTATCTCGCTAGCATTCACCGCATGTTGCGTGTGCTGGCAGGCTGAATTGGAATTTCAAAACACTCTCTAAGAGAGTGCCGATTGACAACGGCTCGTGTGGCAAGGAGCCGGATAAGTGCGAAAGTCTCACGTCCGGTTCTGAATCAGGGGTGGGGGAAGGGATTCCCCTGCCTACTGTAACCGTTCAAGCAGCGCAGGCGCGCAGGCAGAGCGAGTTGCTACATTGCGGATTTTCCATATAATAGCAAATTGTGCGAGTAGTGATCTCCCCTGTAACCTAACGTAGCGGATCTAGAACAACTATAGAAAGTGGTGACACATGAACGCTCACGCCATTCCAATGCCGATTCTACTATTCCTTTCTGCGGTTGTAGTGATTCCAATAATAGCTGCCTTGTTTGAACGGCTACTAATTCTGTCAGGTCAAAGAAAGGAGATCAGTCGAGTTATTAGGCCCACGATTATCGTACTCTGTTGGCTGCTTACTGCTATTATCATCTTGGAATCCGTTGGGTTCGAGTTCTTGTCTCTGATTCGAGCGCTGACTGTAATAATGGGAGTTTTACTCGTATTCATCGTAGCCTACGGCTTCGGCAAAGATGTGCTTATCGGGTTAATGCTAGCATCCGATAGCGACTTTCAAGAAGGTGTAAAGGTTGAGGTAAAGGATGCCATAAGCATCAAAGGTCACATTCGAGAGATAGGCATTATGCGAACTAAGGTCACTAGTGAAGATGGGAGAATATATGTGTTACCAAACAGGACGTTTCAGAATGCAGTTTTCTCGATAATGTCTACTCGGACGACAGGCTAATCGTATAAACCCTGTTCGATACAAGCCTGAAAGGTTGAGAAGCGCATGGGCAAGCAGCAGAAGAAGCTCGACCTATCACTTAGAGGAGTCGTTCAATGGCTGATTGCGCAAACTATAAACAACCTTTTCATCGGAATCATAATCCTCGCAATTCTTGCTGTTGTCACATACTTTCTTTCCTCCCCGAGCAACCCATTACCGCCCCTTTCTGCGCCAGTCGATATTGTGATATACAAAGAATGCTATCACTTAGGCGATGTGACGCGAGACTGGTTCTGTCATCCTGTGCCACAGACCAATCCATTTGAAAGAAGATTCCACATCGATCAACTGGGCGGATCGGCCTATCTTCAGTTGTCCGCTAAACATGTTGATCCAGATGAGATCAAAGCCCCTGTACGTATTTATCTCAATGGCGAGTTTATCGATTTTCTAAACCGATACTTTGAAGAAGAGACCATCAATCCCAAGACGGTGGAGATAGTTATTCCGCCAAACATTCTCCATATTGGCGAAAACGGCATTTTAATTGTTGACGGCACGGAGGTCAATCAGGTCTATGATGTTACGGGCCGAATTGTTTGGAGGTGTAAGGCTGGAATAAATGGCGGGCTGCCGAGGTAGAAAACGGGCTGCGCGGGCATGGGCGCAACCCGTGAGTGGAAAGGGCGGTCGCCCATCAATCGTGGTCAATCTCGGCGAT
>DATEUF010000225.1:0-5025 GCA_035283325.1 Pyrinomonadaceae bacterium
GAGTGGAAAGCACCTTGCTCACTTCATCGGCCCGTTGGACGGTTCCGCTGGCGGTAATCACCACGGTTTCACTAATTGAAGCGACCTTCAGTTCAAAGCGCAAACGCTTGCTCTCGCCCTGCTTCAGGGTGATACCCGGTGAAGTCACTGAGGAAAAGCCCGGGGCCTCGCATTCAAGCAAGTACTCACCGGCGGCCAGATTTCTGAATTGAAAGGCGCCGCCCGGATCTGTCTCGGCTACCGCGAGCCTGCCATCGCGGGAGCGCAGACGGACAACGGCACTCGCGATGTTCCCACCCTGTTCATCGACGACTATTCCTTGAATTGTGGTTGAGGTTTGTGCTGCTGTTAAGTTGCTAAAAAAAAGAAGGACGATCGCAGCGATCGCGGCTGTATAATCCTGAATTGATCTTTCCATGCTACCCTCTTTCTGCGGCTGAATCGTCAGCAATTTCCACCTGGGTCGTGTCGGACTCGCGGGAACTATCTGACGTCAGACTCTAGACTCCAGACTCCCAACTCGCTTGATGTACTGGCGTGATGCGCGGAACGCCTGTGACTGGATGCCCATCTACCAACACATTTATGGCGAAAACTTCTTTCAGCAAACGTGGCGTTAATACTTGCGTTGGTGGACCAAAAGCCCACGTTCGACCTTCTTTCAAAAGCAGAACGTGTCGGGCAAATTCCGCTGCCAAATTGAGGTCATGCGTAATCACGACGGTAGCCGTTCCGTGATCATCACAGCGGCTGCGCACCAGTGAAAGCATGGCTGCCTGATGGGCAAGATCGAGATTGGCGGTGGGCTCGTCGAGCAACAAGATAGTAGCCTCGGTAGCGAGCGCGCGAGCCAACAGAGCGCGCTGCCGTTCGCCACCAGACAGTTCGTTGAGCATACGGCCACTTAATTCCTCCAGCTCCGTCTCCCGCAAAACTCGTCGCGCAATATCGAGATCATGCTCTGTCTCCCAGCCCCAGGCCGTTGTGCTGGCCCACGCGTAGCGTCCGCCCAATACAAACTCGAGCACTGAGAACGGAAACCGCAACTCCGCTTCCTGCGCCACGACGGCAATGCGTCTCGCTATCAACCTCCGGGAATAGGAACTAAGTAGCCTCTCGTCGAGCAGGACTTCGCCGGAAGCAGGCGTCAGGCCTCCATTAAGAGTGCGCAAGAGTGTTGATTTGCCGGCACCGTTGGGTCCGATGATTGCCGTAATCTCACCGGGTCTTAACTCGAGCGACACATCCGCGACAGCGGTGCGTGAGCCATAGTTAACGATGATATTGCGAGCCTTCAGCACTGATTTGGGTCCTCCCCAAAGGCAAACTAGCCACGTTTCAATAGATAGATGAAGAGTGGTGCTCCAATCAAAGCGGTGATGGCGCCGACCGGTAGTTCACGCGGCGCGATTACAGTACGGGCGACTGTGTCGGCGACAACGACGAATATGGCCCCGCAGATTGCTGCGGCCGGAATCGCTATTCTGTTATCACTACCAAGAGATAGCCGGACGAGGTGCGGGACTACCAGTCCGACATAGCCGACTGAGCCACTGGAAGCGACAGAGCTCCCGACCAGCAAACTCGCGGCAATGAAGACAATCAACCTCACTCGTGTTACCTCGACACCTAAGTCGAACGCATCTCGCTCACCCAACATCATCAGATTCAGCGAACGAGCATTAGCTGCCAGGAAGGCAGCGCCAGCGATAGCTACGAAAATTGTCACTGTCAGCAGACTGCTGGACGTTCCCGATAGATCCCCCAGCAACCAAAATGTGAACGATCGAATTCGCGTCGCGTCGAGCATGGTGGTGACAAAGACAATGGCCGAAGAAAGGAAGGTTGTTACGATCACGCCGGAGAGTATCAGGCGTTCCGGACTGGCCCCAGCACGCCCCTGCGCCAGCCTGTACACGACTAGAGTGGCTAGCAACGCGCCTGAAAAAGCGAGCAACGGCCGGCTCCATTCGTAACCGCCAAAAAAGAGCAAGGCCATCATCGTGCCCACCGCCGCGCCATTCGAGATTCCCAGCAGATATGGTTCCGCGAGAGGATTTCGCAACAAGGCCTGATAGCTGGCGCCCGCAGCGGCTAGTGAACAACCCACGGCCCCGGCCAATAGAATTCTGGGCAAACGAATCTCAAAAAGAATGGCAGCCTGGTTTGGGCTCAAACCGCATGCGTACTTTCCCAGAGTTGATAAAGCACAAGCTGAAGCTAGCGCGGGCAATCGCTCGCTTCCCAGCAACGAAGTCGCGAATAGTGTGAGCACCAGCAACAAAAGAAGAATCAGACAAGCAGTTATGGTCTTGCTCAAAGTCACACGAGCCGCGTTTGCCCCCCTGATACTGCCCTCACTTTGCGCTGCCAACTTTTCGGCTGGATTCATTGCTTGAAAGCCTCCGGATGCAGTGCATGGGCAAGTTCTACCAGGCCATCAAGTGATCGAGGACCCGGGCGGGAAAGATGATCGTCGTTAATCTTGTAAACTCTCCCTTTCATCGCAGCCGGAGTGCGCTGAAGAGCGGCGGCGAGGGTCCCGTTTGTGTCACCCATTGATCCCCCTGTCGGCAGAATTATTACCTCAGGTTGTGCCGCCAAAGCTGATTCGGCGCTGTACTTGGGCCAGGCGCCGGGCACATCAGCAGTCACTGACTCTCCGCCGGCCCGGCGGATTAAATCTGAGACGAAGGAGTCCCTCCCGGCTGTATAGAGTGGCTCAGCAGAAAGTTGATAAAAGACCTTGACCGGCTTAGTAGAACTAACCGCAGCTTCAACTCCGGCTGCTCGGGCTCGAAGCTGATCTATGAGGTGTTGTGCCGAATCGTTTCGATTCAACAGCAAGCCCAGGGCGGCAATCGAACGAAAGACGTCTTCAAGACTACGGGGGTCCGTAACGTAGACAGCGATGCGATGCTCTTCCAACTGTCGGGTGAACGCCTCGAGTTGAGAGGCGGTAGAGACCAGAACCAACTCCGGGCGAAGCGCGATGATTCTTTCGATACTGGGATGAAGCGTGTCGCCTACCTTTTGCACCTGCCTGGCCTGTTCAGGATAGTCACAGTAGGTAGTGTTGCCGACCAGGCGCTCACCGGCATTGATCGCAAAAACAATCTCAGTTACGTTAGGCGCGAGGGAAATGAACCGGCTGATCTCTTGCGGAACGACAATCGAGCGGCCCGCCTCATCCGTGACCTGCCTTAGTCCAGCGGTATCGGAGGCACTATGAATTGCTCTTTCCTGACGTACGCAGGCCGAACACGCAAGGAGTAGCGCGATCGTGAGTACGACCAAGCGGTAGTTGCGATTTGCAGGGGCTATTAACAAGGAGACCCGCCGATTATCCGAACCCTCGCGGGAACAGGCAATCGGCGGGTTTGAGCAAACGAAGCGGAACCCGTGCGGCCTGAACGCCTTGCGCGAGCGTTCAAAAGCTGCAAAGCATTATGGGCAGGTCTCCTGGCTTGCGAGAAAATGCTTCTCGTCACAGTGGCGCGACCGCGCGGGATTCTCACCCGCTTCCCTATTCTCCCCCAAAAGGGGCACCCAGATGCTTCTAATTGAAAGACCGGTAAAACTGGCAGCGGACAATATCACGCGAGAAGGAAGGTGTCAAACAAACAAGCCGACGTAGTGTCCTAGTTTGTCCTAATTTGCCGCCTATCATTGAATCTATGGCACGCCGATTGTACACTTCGCCGCGATGATAAGTTCCAGCAAGATCAAGATCGTTGCCATAGTACTCACTGTGGTCGTGGCCCTGGTTTGTGTTCTTGGCTACAATTTCTTTTACGACAAGAACATCAGGCCAAAAGAAAGCACGCTGATTCCCCTTACTCAGGGCTAACTCCCTCAGAAGACTAGCTACGTTAATTTGGGCGTTGCCGGAGACGGAGACGCCCTCTGCTTGCTTTTCCATTATTAGAAAAGGCACTATTTATGCTAGGGAGTCCGGGGAGTCGACAGAAATGCCAGCCGTTGACAAAGAAACAGCGTTCGCCGAGCTAGTCAGAAACTACGAGAACCAATGGATCGCTATCGAAGATCGTGGCGATGTAGAAGTTATTGTGGGTGCTGGACAGACTGCCGTTGAGGCAGCTAAAGAGGCATCAGATAAAGGTTATCCTCAGGCAGTATTATTTAAAGTGCCATCCTTTAAGGCCAGATTTGTTTTCTAACGTCCCCGGCCATGTCCGCGTTTGTTTCGGATTATGGCGTCAACCTTAGAGTTAATTTCAAACTGACGTTTAAATCGTTCGAACACGATTTGATAATTCTCAAAAAGGCCGGACTGTCCCAAGATTGGCATTACTTCCGATTCGATAAATACTGCGTCCACCTCAACCCAATGGGAGAATGGAGGATAGTTTGTTTGTCAGCCTGTAAGCGCCGGCCCTCATTGCGCAAAACGAACCGGGGGTACCACCGGATGTAACCCGTCGTGTTTACCAACTGCTCTATGATCTCACCCTTCTCCTTCTTGCTGGCCCCGCGGTACTGACCCGCCGTCGCTGAAGTAATTTCCTGCCTCGCCTTCATCTTTAGCCTCATCTTCGCCTCCAGTGTTGCCCTCAAACACTGAAGGTAATCACAGCCTATTTTGGAGTGGGTTTTTAAATGAGGCAACGAATGACGTTTTGAGTGGGTTTTAGGTGAGGCAACGACAAACAAGCGACAACCACCGAACACAACGCGCAGACCATCAAGAGGCAAACCGTTTTCCCTATTTAACCCACCGGGGGAATCCAAAATAGCTCTGCGAGGGCTCTGGTTTCGCGCCTCACTGAATCAGTGAGGCGAACATATCGGCCGGTTTCGTCTTCGGTGGTCACCTCGTTTCAATCCGCGCCTCACTGAATCAGTGAGGCGAACTTTTTGCCGACCGATTTGGGTTTACTTTTCTAATGTTTCAATCCGCGCCTCACTGAATCAGTGAGGCGAACATTCCCAGTCGCCGTGGTGTAGGAAACATTACTTAGTTTCAATCCGCGCCTCACTGAATCAGTGAGGCGAACGTGTGGG
>DATEUF010000226.1:0-2684 GCA_035283325.1 Pyrinomonadaceae bacterium
CCCCGCCCTCCGGATACTCCGAACGTGGCGACGTTGTCAAGCAAAGTGGAGCCCCCTGAAATCACCGTCAAAACACGGGCCGCATATCATGTCTGCAGTTCAGACAGTAGGAAAAGTGCCTACCAACCCCGCACCGTAGCAGGTTTCCAGCGAGCATGCGTGAACATTTTAACTGAGGCCTTTGATTTTTCTGTCTTGCTTTGGGTTATCTGTGTGTGATATAAGTGTATTACATGCAGAAGGAAAGCCGATTGCAAACCCTCAGCCGCCTGCGTCAGGCTTTGCGCCAGCGTCTGAAAGACCTAGAAAGGTCTCTCGAAGTGGTTTTCGGGCGCGTCCCCCTGGTCAAGGGCAATGTTTATGAAATGGCTCGGAAGTGCGGCAAGCCCTCGTGCACCTGCACGCGAGGCGAATTGCATCGCAGCATGGTGTTGAGCTGGAGTGAGCGGGGCAAGACTCAGTTGTTTTCGATTCCTCCCGATCGGCTTGCCCAAGTGCGCCAGAAGAGCGAGGAGTACTTGCGGTTTCGCCGAACCCGAGCCAGGGTATCGGAGATTTGTAAGGGGATGGTGGCCCTACTGGATCGTATCGAGAAGCTGCGCCGAGAAGCGCCCTGATATGGCAGAGAGGGCCGAGCCAACATCGACTGCGATGCTCTTTGAGCGTAACACGATGCCTTGGTGGTGGAGGCGTTTGGGCGCGGGGAGTTTGATTATCTTGAAGGGGCAGGGGAAGTCTCGGAGACCGACTTCTTTCGTGCCATAACCGAGCGAAAGGTGTTGCAAAAATTAGCCGACACCTACCCTTCGCCGCACAAAAAGCACGATGTTCCTCTGTGGGTCTACCTTGCCAGCGATATCTCCATGCGCTTTCACGGCGTCCATCGTTTCCATGCCTTTCCCTATGTGGTGCGCTCGGGCGGGATGATCCAGGCGTTTGGACCCGCCATGGGACACAAAGTGATGCACCCGCAAACCGGCGACGTATCGCTTTGCTGTGAGGGTTTCAATGACAAGAACGACTACGATAGACAGACCCCTTGCGATCAGGACTATCTACGCAAGCTGGCGCGCCAGACCGATGCCCAAGCGCTTCAGTCTTGGTTCAATCGGGAGGTGGTGGGAATCTTCAAGCAACACCATGCTTTTGATTGCGAGGGGATTTTCATCGGCGATGGCACCTATTTGTTTGTGCCCGATAACAGCAACTATGAGGGGTCCTCAGTTCTCCTTTTTGATGAACACAACCACCCGGTGGATGGCAAAAACTTATCGCCTCAACAGCGGGCCCGTTGTGTTTTTCGCCGCTGTTACAAACTTATCAGCCTGATCCACACCAATCGGGCTGGCGAGTTTTTCCTTTATGCCGGCCTGGAGGTCACGGCCGGCAAGGAGCACGAGAACCCCATTCTCTATCGGTTAGTCGAGCAGTTTATCGAGTGCCATGGTCGGGGCGTCCTCAAGCGACTGATTGTGGACCGCGGTTTCATCGACGGGCCCGAGATCGGTCGCTGCAAACAGGAGTGGGGAGTTGAGGTGCTGATTCCGGCACGCAGCAATATGGATATCTACCAGGATGTCGTGAGTCTGGCTGCAAGCGGCGAGTTGTGCTTCCAGCCATGGGGGCCACCAGCGCTCCACCCCAAACCGATGGCTCTGCATCGACCCCAACGCATTCGCAAACGCGAGGAGGCGCGACAGAAAACCCTGGCCCTGGGTAAAGCCAAGGCTCAGCATCGGTTGCCCACCCCAGACCCATCTAAGACTCTGGTTCGTTGCGAAATCGCCACGGTGGCAGGCCTTAAGACGTTTTCCAGCTGTCCTGTCCCACTGAACGCCATCGTTAACCGCGAGATCTACGCCGATGGTCACCACGATTACTGGGTGCTGCTCGATACCGCCCCCATTGATGATCCAACACGGGGATGCCAGGACTATGCCCTGCGTAGCGCCATTGAAGAGCGCCATCGCCAACTAAAATGTTTCTCCGATCTGGAAGCTTTCTCTTCGCGCGCCTTTAGCCTGATTGTCAATCAGGTGGTCTTCGTGTTGCTCACCTACAGCCTGTTGCAATGGTACTTGGTGCGGGCCGCTCGTAAACAACTCAACGCTAAAACCCGCACTCGCTTACTAGAGTTGCTGCGTCCGAGCACCACCGTCATCCTGATCTATTATCAAAACTATGTGGCCCATCTGAGCCCGCTCAAGCACCAGGAATTAGTGCTCACACTCAACGAGCAGGCGCGAAAGAAAATACTGGCCAAAACACGCAGATTGCGACGAAACCTTGCCCACCAACTCGATCACGCACGGCCTCCCTAGTTCTCATCAGGCCGTTCCTCATCCACTCAAGATCAACCGCAGATTCCAAAGCCAAGCCCTGCCTTAATCTAGCCACAGGGCTCCGTTAACAACTGAAAACCGCTGGGCAAACCGTCAGCGGCTTCCCAACACTGCGTTTTCCGGTCCAATCCAACACGGCTGCTCGATTCACAAATCGTGCCTCGGCTATCATTTGCCACACACAACCCTCTCCCACTGTCTGAATCGCAAATATCATGTGATTTGGATTGCCTGTTCAAGTTATCAGCAGTAACCTCTTTCACTTCAGCGATTGGGGTCGCATCTTTACTTTTGACACTGGTACAAATTGAGGTTCGATGAATGTCACAAGGAAAGATTTGA
>DATEUF010000227.1:0-47156 GCA_035283325.1 Pyrinomonadaceae bacterium
CTCTGATACATAAGGTCCCCATCTTCTCCAGGGCCGAACAGGTGAAGTGCTGCGTTCAGATAGCCTGAGGTGCTCTTTCGTTTTCATCGGGGGATTCGGATTTTTTGCGATCTGGAGTTTTCGCGAAGATCAATTTGGCTATCAGGTTATGCGTCCTCAAGAGCCGAGAGTTTTTCCACGCGCACTTGATGCCGGCCTCCTGCAAAGTCGGTTTCCACGAAGAGCCGGATCATCTCGACTGCCTGCTCCGTGGAGATAAACCGGCCTCCGAAACAGAGTATGTTCGCGTCGTTATGTTCCCGCGCCAGTCGCGCAGTTTCCTCATTCCAACAGAGAGCGGCGCGCGCGCCGCGGACCTTGTTCGCCGCAATCGAGATTCCTATACCTGAGCCACAGATCAGAATTCCTCGTTCCACCTCGCCGGCGACCACTGCGCGCGCAACAGCAGCGGCAAAATCCGGATAGTCAACACTTTCAAGGCCGGAAGTTCCCTTGTCGACCACTTCAAACCCAAGCGAGATGAGTTCGCTTAGGGCTCTTTCCTTTGCTTCAAATCCGGCATGATCGCTGCCGATGGCGAGCTTTTTCTGTTTCACAGGAGTATCAATCAAAGACGTGCCGCAGCCGGCTTATCCAAGAGCCAGAGCAGCGATCCATTGAGGGGTTGAATTAATTGCGAAGGCAGTCTTTCAGGATCAGACTGGCCTCGCAGGACTTCCAACAACCGTTCACTCTTACTCGCGCCAGTGACCAGAAAGACGATGTTTGCGGCATTGTTAATGGCCGGTGGCGTGAGCGTGATGCGATAGGTATTCAGTTTGGCAACCCAGTTTGCAACCACCCAGGCCTCCCGCTCACGCAAAGCGGTGGTACCCGGAAAGAGCGAGGCAGTGTGGCCGTCATCGCCCATGCCCAGCAGCACTAGATCAAACATTGGCCAGGGCGATGGTTCAAAAAAAGTTCTCAAATCGTCTTCATAGAGACTTGCGTTTGCCAGGGCGTCGCCCTCTCCCAGCATTCGATGAACATTCTGCGCGGGAATTGGCAACTGTGAGATTAACGTCTCGGAGGCCATCCGGTAGTTGCTGTCCCGGTGAGTGGACGGCACGGTGCGCTCATCACCGAAGAACAGGTGCACCTTGGACCAGACAACATGATCCCGGTGCTCTTTGTTGGTGAGCAGCTCGTAGGTGCGCTTAGGCGTTGAGCCACCCGCCAAAGCGGCACTGAACCGGCCGCTATGGGAGATTGAATTTGCGGCAATGTCTACAAAACGCGCGGCAGCTGCTCGAGCCACTTCTTCAGGTGTTTCGTAAACGGAAATGTTGGACGCAGGTTGTGTGGCTTCCATATTGTTCACCTTTGAAAATCCAGAGCCGCGTGGGCAGCGCCAAAGAGGGCGGTTTTATCTTCGAGAATCACGTGAACCGGAATAGCCTGCACCAGTGAAGACAGCCGGCCCTTCCGAGTAAATGCCTTCATAAACGTGCCGTCCTTGAGCTTCTCCCGAATCTTTGGCGCGATTCCGCCCCCGACATACAGACCGCCGTTGGCGAGCATCACCAAGGCCAGGTTTCCTGCCATTGCTCCGTAGACAGACACAAAGATCTCCAATGCCTTTACCGCGAGTTCACATTTGCCCTCGAGTGCCGCGCGCGAAACAGCGGCCGTCTTGTCTCCGGTGGCGATCTGCTCCGCAAGCCATGCCGGCTCTGCTTCTTTATGCTGATCCCGAACGAATGAGTAGACATTAAAAAGACCGGGGCCGGATAAGACACGTTCGTAGCTAACGTGCTCTCCAAACTTCTCCCGCAAGTAAAGAAGAAGTTCTATTTCCTCTGGGGTGCCGGGAGCGAAATCCGCATGACCTCCCTCAGAGGGCAGAGGATCGTAATGGCCGCGATAGATAATGCCGGCAGTCCCCAGGCCTGTTCCTGCTGCTACGAGGGCCCGGTTTGCTCCGGATCTCTCCTCTCCCGGATTTAAGGTTAGCAACTGTGACGAATTCAGCGTGGCAATGCCATGTGCCGTGGCCTCCAGATCATTAATTAAACCGACGCGCCCGATCTTCAACATACGAGCAAGCGAATCCGAATTAACACTCCATTTCAGATTCGGAGGGCGCGCCTGTCCTTCAATGACCGGGGCGGCGATTCCAAAGCAGGCGGCAGCAATATCTTGTTGGTGCTGGGCCAGGAATGCGCTGAGAATTGCCTCCAGCGAATCGTAGCCAGCACTCGGGAAGGTCTGCTGTCTCACAACGCTGCCAACGTCGCTCCCTTCCATCTGAAAAAGAGCAACGTTGGTCTTGGTGCCGCCGATGTCGCCTGCGAGTATCATCTGGATTTGTAGGGGCGGCACTCCGTGGCCGCCCCAGGTCCGTTCATCATCCTCTCTGTGCCAGGCCATGGGGCGGCCACGGAGGAGGCCGTCTCAAAACTAACTAAAATCCACAGATTACGCAGATTAAGAAGGTAAGGGAGTAGGGATTCTCTCGTCACTGCCAGTGATTTTTGGCCTTTTGTCTGCGTAATCGGCGTAATCTGCGGATTTCTCCAAGTTTTGAGACAGTCTCCGGAGTGCCGCCCCTACAGGATTAATTGTGCGCCCCGGGCCAACGCTTCTTCATAGACCAGATCGCGACCCGGAAAAGCAAGCTCGCGGCTCAAACGATCTGCCTCACTCCGCCTCTCATAGGTGAGCAAGCGGCCCACCAAGTGCTCCGCTCCCAGCTTTGCTTCAGTCTGCAGCTTGGTGCCGCCCGAATGCAGGCCAACATAGAAACTGGCCGCTCCGTATTTCGTGGAAAGCCGCACCGAGGAAAGCATGCCGGTGTTGGCGGTTTGTCCGCGGCGAAAAGCAAGTAAGACGGAACTTTCTCCACACTTGAGATTAAACTCGGCACTACGTTCGTTCTTGCTCGCACGCTTATCTACAACCACCCAGTTGAGCCGTGATGACAACCAGCCGGCGAGCAGTAGCGCCTTTGGCGCAATCTCTCCGAGGGCGGATTGGGGCGGAACATATTCGATTTCGACAGTATCAATCGAATCCAAAAGCGGGCGGTAGTCCGGTACGTCCCAGAAACTGGCGAGCAGTGTTCGCCAGGAGGTCAGACGGCCCCAATTTAGATCACTAACGCTTAGCTCCCGGTGAGGATCCTCAATCATTTTTGCGAGACGCCGCAAATCCTCGTGTGGATGATCAAAAGCTGAAGAATCGATAACAATTCGATCGGCGGTGTCAGCGAGCCGATCAAAGAGCTTGTCCTGATAATGCGGTATGTCTTTCCACCAAAGGTAGACAGGGACGTCCGGAACCAGCAACGGGGTTACAGCGCTGGCGACCGTCTCTACCGTCGGGCCACTTGCCTCTATGGTCACCTGTTCCCCACAAATCTGTTTGCCGGTACCGCCGAGAAGCCGGCAGCGCGTCGAAACATAACCATCGAGTTTCGCCTCTTTTGCGTCGCGGTCTACTATGAGAATCAGGGTTCGGCCGGGATGCTGTTCGTTCACTCGATTAAGGAGTTCATCAAGCTCTGAGGCGTCGTCTTCCGGGGTGGTGTAGACGATCAGGTTCAACGTGCAGGCCCGCGTTACACCCGAATGGCTTGATTCAGCGGTGCCGGCCTCCGACCACATGGAGGTTAATTGCTTCTCGATTCTTTGGATATCGAGGCCTTTAGAAGGCGAGACAGCGAGCTCACTAACCTGGGTTTCTAATGGCATGAATTGTTGTTAACCGGCCGGGCCTATGGCCGGCGCCACGGCCTCCCCCTGCGCTCGATCAATTCATTCGCCGCCGCCGGACCCCATGTGCCTGCTTCGTAGTTCGGGAAGGGAACCTCTCTTTTGTTTTCGGCCCACTGTTCCAGTATAGGCATCACCAACTCCCAACCTCGTTCGGTCATGTCCTTCCGCGCGTAGAGAGTTGAGTCTCCCAGAATACAGTCCAACAGCAGCCTTTCGTACGCTTCAGCTAGCTGGACTCCGAATGAAGAGCCATATCGAAAGTCCATGTTTACGTCGCGGATCTGGGTGATCTGCCCCGGGACTTTGGCCGCGAATCGCAGCGTAATACCCTCGTCAGGCTGAATGCGAATGATCAACTGATTAGGCGTTACCTGCTCCATAATTCCCGCTCCGAAGAGTTGATGGGGCGCCTCTCGAAACTGGATTGCGATCTCGGTCACCCGTTTTGGCAGGCGCTTACCGGACCGGAGATAAAAGGGGACGCCTGCCCAGCGCCAGTTATCGAAATACATCGTCAGCATCGCATAGGTTTCGGTAGCTGAATCGGATACGACCCCTTCCTCTTCGCGATAGCCCGGAACCGGTTTACCGCCGCTGGAGCCCGAGCCGTACTGCCCACGTACACAGTCAGACTTCACACGTTCGGGTGTGAATTCTCGCGCCGCGGTCATTACTTTGATCTTTTCGTCTCGAACAGCCTCGGCGCCGAGGTGTGCCGGAGGTTCCATCGCGACGAGTGATAGCACCTGAAACACATGGTTCTGAATCATGTCGCGCACCACGCCAGCGCCTTCGTAATACCCGCCGCGGCCCTCCACGCCCACCGCTTCGGCATTCGTGAGTTGGACGTGATCTATATATTGGCGGTTCCACAAGGGCTCAAATATTCCATTAGCGAAACGGAAGGCCAACAGATTCTGAACCGTTTCCTTCCCGAGATAATGATCTATGCGATAGATCTGCAACTCATCCAGGTGCTGGAGAATTTGGTTGTTCAGGAGGCGGGCGCTCTCGAGATTGGTACCGAATGGCTTTTCTATAATCACCCTTACCCAGCGACCAGCCTTAGCTTTCGTTAATCCGGCACGTCCCAGCTGTTCAACTGCCTGGGCATAAAAGCGGGGTGCGACCGAGAGATAAAAAAGCCGGTTGCCTCCAGTACCACGTTCTCGATCAATGCGGTCGAGAAGATCTCCCAGTTTCTGAAAATCGGCGGTGCTGCCAATATCTGTGGAGCGATAGTAGACTCCCTGCCCAAAAGAGTCCCAAACCTCCGGGTCAACTTGTTTGGTCTCGGAGAATTGTTCGACCGCCTCCTTCATCTTCGAGCGAAACTCGTCATCGCTCATCTCCGTTCTGGCGAGTCCGACAATGGCAAATTCAGCGGGCAAGAGCCGCTGCTGAACCAACCGGTAAAGCGCAGGAACAAGCTTGCGTTTAGTCAAATCCCCGGAAGCTCCGAAGATGATTACCGTGCACGGGTCAGCTGTTTTCTCCAGCCGCAAGCCCACACGCAATGGATTTTCGTTTTCCTTTATCGCCGTAGATTCCATTAACGTTGTTTCTCGAGCATTTCTTCCCATTCGCTGTGGACCGCCCCCTGGCCGGGCTTGTCGGTGCGCTCATAGGTGTGGGAGCCAAAGAAATCGCGCTGTGCCTGCGTCAGGTTCAACGGCAAGTTTGCGGCGCGGTACGTGTCGAAGTAGCAGAGACTGCAAGCCATCGCGAGCACTGGTACGCCGCTTTGCATTGCACTGGTCACTGCTAATCTCCAGTTGGGCTGAGCTTCCTCAACCCAAGCCTTGAAGTCTGGATCCAGAAGGAGACTTGGCAAATCCTGACGGCGTTGATAAGCCTGCTTAATTTTATCCAAGAACTGAGCGCGAATGATACAACCGCCTTTCCAGATCCGCGCCAACTCACCGAGGTTAATGCCCCAGTTCCACTTTTCCGAGCCCGCCTGAATCAGATTCATGCCTTGGGCGTAGGAGCAGATCTTGGAAGCGTAAAGAGCATCGTGGATCGCCTTGATCATCGACCGCTTGTCCCCGGCATACTTTGTTTTTGCAGGACCACTGATCTGCTTGCTGGCTTCCACACGTTCGGCTTTGCGCCCCGAAAGTGTGCGCGTGTCAATGGCGGCGTCGATAGTGGGCACTACGACACCGAGGTCAAGGGCAACCTCACTGGTCCATCTTCCCGTACCCTTCTGGCCGGCCTTGTCAAGGATCAGATCCACCAGCGGCTTGCCGGTCTCAGGGTCTTTGACGCGAAGGATCTTGGCGGTGATCTCGATCAAAAACGACTCCAGGTCGCCACGATTCCACTCGTCGAAGATATCAGCCATCTCAACCGCTTCGAGACCAAGGACACTGCGCATGATGTCATAGGCTTCGGCGATGAGTTGCATGTCGCCATACTCGATGCCGTTGTGCACCATCTTGACGAAATGACCAGCGCCCCCGGGACCGATGTAAGTGACGCAAGGACCATCGTCGACCTTCGCGGCAATTGCCTCCCAGATCGGGCGTAGCTGTTCGTATGCCTCCCGATCACCACCGGGCATCAGACTGGGTCCCCATAGCGCGCCTTTTTCGCCGCCGGAAACCCCCGAGCCAATGAAGCTTATGCCTTCTGCCTTCAAAGCTTTTTCCCGCCGTTCCGTGTCTTCGAAGAAGGAGTTGCCGCCATCGATTATTATGTCGCCTCGTTCGAGGAACGGCTTGATCTGGGCGACGGTCCAGTCGACCGGATCGCCGGCTTTTACTAGCAGAATGATCTTACGAGGCCGCTCGAGAGAACGCACAAATTCTTCAGCCGACTTCGTCGGTATGACGCGCTTTCCGGAAGCACGAGCCACAAAACTGTCGACCTTTGACGTGTCACGATTGAAAACGGCAATGGGAAAGCCATTGCGCTCAATGTTCATTGCCAGGTTCTCTCCCATTACGGCGAGACCGATCATGCCGATTTTGGCAGTCTTTGTACTTTGTTCAGGAGTAGCCATTGGTTCATCCTCATTCTAAAAAGAGATTTAGGTTCTGCGAGGCCATCCGTCTTCAGGTGGTGGTTGCGTCGGATCGCGGTATGGCCTCCACAATCAAGTCGTGCAGCCGTTTCAGTCCCAGGGTGGTGTTGGTACCCAGATCAACTCTAATAGCGCGGCGTCCGCGCGTAGCCAGCGAACGAAAGTCGCCCAGCGCCTGCGCCTGTTTCAGCGTACTGAAGGTGTAGGGTTGCCCTGGTATGGGAAGGTCAGTTGCGTCGGGCGCGGTTATCTGGAAAAACACGCCTGAGTTCGGTCCTCCCTTATGTAACTGTCCAGTCGAATGCAGAAATCTGGGTCCGTACCCGGTGGTTGTGGCACAGCGCGTGATGTCACGCAAATGCGTGCGTATCTTTTGAATGATTGATTCATTCTCCGGAGTTTCTTCAATGTAATCGAGGAGCGCGATATAGTCGCCAGTTGTCACCCTTTCGAGATGCGCCTTGACGGCATCAAAAACCGAGGAAGAGGCAAGAGCAGCTCGCGTTTTCTCATCGGCGCGTACCGTTAGCGTGTCGTCACTTGCCAGCAGAGGCTGCTCATCCAACTTCCCATCCCTGACAAATTTCTCCAGAAGTTCTTTAGTAGCGTCCTTCGACTCCTGAACATTGGGTTGATCAAAGGGATTGATGCCTAGCCGATAGCCGGCAAAAGCGGTGGCAATCTCCCAGAGGAAAAACTCTTCTCCCAGGTCGTAGAGATCCGTCAGGGTTCGATAAACTACCGGGTGTCCGGCTGCTTCGAGCGCTTTTAGTTTTGCCTCGGTTTCGCTATCGATTTTGCCCACTGCCAACGAGACAAAAAGCCGATCGTCGCCATAAACTGACGGTGCCCCCAGAGGTTCGCCCGCAACGGGCACTATGCCTTTACCTTCCTTGCCCGTGCTTTCGGCAATTAATTGCTCAACCCAAAGACCAAACGAGGCAATCTTCGGGTCTGCAATGATCGTGAGTTTGTCGCGTCCAGCCAACGCGCATTCACCCATGATGGCGCCGAGTCTGGCCCCGGGATTGTCAACGGCGGGAACTACCGACGCGCAGGAGTGAACGATTCTCTCGGCGCGATCCAACAGCTTCTTAATATCGAGTCCGAGCAAGGCTGCCGGCACCATCCCAAAATAGGAGAGCGCGGAGTAGCGTCCACCGATATCGGCAGGATTCAAAAAGATGCGTCTAAACTTATCGTCTGTCGCCATCTTTTCCATCAACGTTCCGGGATCCGTGATGGCCACGAAGCACTCGCCGGGATCCTCCCGACGCTTAGCGACCTGGTCGTACCAGTACTTATAGAAGACCAGAGGTTCAGTGGTGGTACCCGACTTTGACGAGATGATGAAGAGGCACTTGGTGATATCTATCTGCTCGGCGATATCGCAGAAAGCGTCCGGGTCTGTTGAGTCAAGCACCAGAAGTTCTGGATAACCCTCCTGCTTGCCGAAGGTTTGACGAAGAACTTCCGGACAGAGTGACGAACCGCCCATGCCACACACCATGACGTGTTTGAATTGGCGCACACCCCGGGTGCGATCTGTAAAAGCAATGAGATCGTCTTCGACGCCAATCATCGCATCCGGAACTGTCAACCAACCCAAGGCATTGTGAATAATCTTCTGATGCGCGGAATCCTGTTTCCACAACGCAGCGTCCTTCCGCCAGATCCGGCGCATCACGTCGCCCTGCTGGGCTTCCTTGAGGGCGCGGGAGACCGCATCGCCGTATTTGCCTAACGAAGCCGTCAACCTTTGATGGATGCCCGAAACGAGCGCATCGCGTTTTGATTCAATCGACTCGACGAGCGTATCGAAGGAGCCGACAAAGGACGCCAGCCCCTCTTTTTGGAGTTGTTCCGTGACCTGCGTTAGATCAATGCCCAACTCTCCCAATCTGGAAATCACGGCTCGGCATTCGGCAAGTCCTTGCTCGAGCGTCGGCGCAACCTTTCCATGGTCGCGAAAAGCCGTATAGGTTGCGGGCGGGACCGTGTTTACCGTATCTTTCCCGATCAAGTTTTCGACATATAGAACATCCGAGTAGTTTGGATTTTTGGTCCCGGTTGAAGCCCAGAGTTGCCGTTGGATCTGCGCGCCTTTAGCCTTCAATGCCGCAAATCTCTCACCATAGAAGATCTCTTTGAATCGCGCGTAAGCCAGTTTGGCGTTGGCCAGGGCCGCCTTGCCACACAGATTCTCGAGTTCGGCCTTTTGTTCGGGCGGGCTGTGACGCGCCCGGTATTCAAGTTCAGTGTCTATTGTCGTATCCACACGCGAGACAAAGAAACTGGCTACTGAGGCGATCTGCGTCACCGGTTTCCCTTCACGGTCACGTCTTTCCAGACCTTTGATGAACGCCTCGGCAACCTGCTCGTAGTTGCCAATCGAAAAGATCATGGTGACGTTTACGTTAATCCCGCGGTAAATTGCTTCTTCAATTGCCGGCAAACCCTCCTGGGCGGCGGGAATCTTTATCATCACGTTTTTGCGGCCGATCGTCTTGAATAATCGTTCCGCCTCGTGCACCGTTCCCTGCGTATCGTGGGCCAGACGGGGATTGACTTCCAAACTTATATAGCCGTCTATGCCCTGAGTTTTATCGTAAACGGGTTTTAAGATGTCAGCAGCCTGTCCGATGTCGTCGATAACGAGTGCCTCGTAGATCTCATTTACGCTTTTGCCTGCTTGAATCAACGAGCGCATCTGTTCGTCATAGTCAGTGGAACCAGTGATCGCCTTTTCAAAGATAGTAGGGTTCGACGTCACGCCGCGCAGATCGTCTTCCTCGATCTTCTTACGCAGATCGCCGCTAATGAGCATCGCGCGGCGTATGTTGTCATACCAGATTGACTGGCCAAGCTTCATGACTTCCACAAGAGGGTTGCTCATAGCGTTGCTCCTAAGCGGGCGGCCGATAATGCCCCCGATTGATTGCTGGTTTATTTAACTCTCTCGATCTCTCGGAGGGCGGTTTCGACCACGTTATCGACCGAGAAGCCAAACTTCTTCGTCAATTCTTTCAAAGGTGCGCTGGCGCCAAATGTCCTCATTCCGACAATGGCATCAGTGCTGCTCGTGTAGCGTTGCCAGCCGAATCTCGCAGCCTGCTCAACTGCTACTCGGGCTTTCACGCTCGTAGGGATTACCTTATCTTTGTAGTCTTGCGGCTGGCGTTCAAAGAGTTCCCAGGAGGGAATACTTACGAGCCTCACTTTAACTCCGCTCGCTGCCAGTCGTTCGTATGCCTCCAGGCAAAGTGCAACCTCAGAACCCGTGGCCATCAGTATCAAATCAGGTTGGCCATTAGGCGCACTCGAATCAGCAAGTACATAGGCGCCCTTCTGGGTGTTTTCCGCGCCCGCATACTTTTTCCGATCGATTGTGGGCAAGGCCTGTCGACTCAAGATCAAGCACACTGGTTCGTGCTTGAGTTTCATAATCACCCGCCATGCCTCGGCAACTTCATTAGCATCACCGGGCCGCAGCACAATGAGGTTGGGAATAGCCCGCAAGCTCGCTAATTGCTCGATCGGTTGGTGAGTTGGCCCGTCCTCTCCGACCCCGATCGAATCGTGAGTAAAGATAAAGATAGTGGGGATCTCCATGATGGCGCTCAGGCGTATTGCCGGGCGCGCGTAATCGGAGAAGATCAAGAATCCCGAACCATAGGCCCGAACTTTCGAGAGCGCCAGCCCATTAAGGACCGACGACATCGCATGTTCGCGAACTCCAAAGTGAAAATTGCGCCCGGTGGGAGTTTCCGCAAGAAAGTCGCCCGCGCCGTCGAACGTCAAGCGAGTCTTGGTGGAAGGCGCAAGATCTGCCGCGCCTCCAATCAACCAGGGAACGTTTTTGGCTATGGCATTCAGCACCTTTCCGGAGGCATCACGCCCGGCTACTCCCTTCGCATCAGATTCGAATTTGGGAATATCTTTGTCCCACCCATCGGGTAGTTCTCTCTTTTGCATGCGGACCAGATGATCTGCCAGTACGGGAAATTGTTTTTTGTAGTCTTCGAGTTTATTGAACCATTGGTCGCGCAAGGTCTTGCCCCGAGTGCCTATTCCGCGCTGGAAGTTTTCCCGCACATTTTCAGGTACCAAAAACTTCGCGGTCTCAGGCCAGGCGTAATTAAGCTTGGTGAGCCGGATCTCTTCCTCCCCCAGAGGTTCCCCGTGGGCCCCATGAGTGTCCTGCTTGTTGGGCGCACCCCATGCGATATGGCTGTCGACGATAATCAAGGTCGGCCGTTCTGTCTCCTTTTGCGCGACCTGAAACGCCCGCCTCAGCATCTCCAGATCATTGGCGTCGCCAACACGAGTGACGTTCCAACCATAGCCAATAAACCTGGTGGCAACGTCCTCAGAGAAGGCCCATGATGTGTTTCCTTCAATTGTGATCTTGTTGTTGTCGTATATCCAGCAGAGGTTGGACAGGCGAAGATGACCGGCCAGCGATGCAGCTTCATGCGAGATACCTTCCATAAGGCAACCATCTCCACACAGTGCATAGACGCGATAGTCGAACAATTCAAAGCCGGGCCGGTTAAAGTAGGCGGCCTGCCAGCGCGAAGCTATGGCCATGCCAACGCTCGTGGCGATACCCTGGCCAAGCGGACCGGTAGTCGTTTCGACGCCTGAAGTCCAGCGATACTCCGGATGTCCTGGGCAACGGCTATCAAGCTGTCGGAAACTCTTTATATCCTCGAGAGTAACTGAAGGTTGACCCGTTTTTTCATATTGTGCGTTTACTGCTTTTACTCCCGTCAGGTGCAGCAAACTGTAGAGCAACATTGAGGCATGCCCCATCGAGAGAACGAATCGATCGCGGTTAGGCCAGATAGGGTCTTCAGGATCAAATCGCAGTATCTCGTTCCACAATGTATAAGCCACCGGCGCCATGGCCATAGGGGTGCCGGGGTGGCCGGAGTTTGCTGCCTGAACGGCGTCCATCGAAAGGGTTCGGATTGTGTTGATGCATGCTGAGTCGATATTAGTAGGGCGCAGAGCCGTGGTTGCTTCCATACCAGTGGGGAACCTCCAGGGATAAAAGTTATTCGCGCTCCGAGATGGAGCGGCTCACAGCCAAAACCTTGTATTGAAGTACCTTATGATCGTAGCCGCAGGTGGCAGTGTTGCTGTTGTTTGACCCAAGTCGTCCCGCGAGATCTAAATAGGCGGCCAGTATCGAGGTGCTGCGCCGGGCGAACAGTATTACCGATTCTATGGATCTATGGATTCAGGTGCCGCAGATAGTATCACATTGGAGCAAATTTTATAACGGTTTTGCAGGCATTCTATTTTTTACTCTTTTTGGTCAAATAGTGTATAAATACGCGTCTGGAAATCTCTTCATGACTGAAGTGGTCGAAGTCGGGCTCGTAAGTTATCCCTTTCCGAACCCTGATTGGGCATGCCTGAACGAATTACTAACCACGACAGAATTCTCGAAGCCATCGGTAGAGTAAGCCTTATTGACGAGCTGATCGAACGGCACGATGGCCACTTTACCTATGAACTCGACCTTGAGGTAATTGCGTACGGGCGCAACTATACCGGCAAGAAAGTTGGCCCCTATTTGAGCCTCTTTGTTTACGGGCCGGGCGAGCAAATTATTCATCAGGGTGAATGGGGAGGGAACAGTTTCTATATTCTTGTCGATGGAAAGCTCGACGTCTACATAGAAGGAAGCGACGCCACTGGGCGGAGGAAGGCGAGTGAAGTACAACCCGGCCGAAGCTTTGGCGAAATGTCGGTCCTTGCAGGCTTGCCCCGTAACGCCACGATTGAAGTCCCACCTGATGGGCAGGCCAGTGTCCTTAAGATCGATCGTCCGGCGCTCAGGCTGTTGAGGAAATTACCCAAGTTTGGCAAAGCGCTGGATGCCACTTATCGCGAATATGGGCTGAAACGTACGTTGGACGATGTGGCTCAGATAGCCAAAGGGGCCTTCACCCCTGAAATGATGCAAAAACTTGGGCAGATTGGGCTGTTTCATATCTATGGCAAGCAACACATAATCTTCCGTGAAGGCGAACTGATCGATCGTGTGGTCTTCATTAAAAACGGCTGGGTAACGCGGACGCGTGGGCTGGCTGCCTCCACCCACATGACGGACCTGATGATGGAGGTCGACGAGCACGTTGGAGCCGACTTCTTGGGTGCTGGAAACTGTCTTGGTCTGGAAGGATTGCGCGGCGAAGAGAGGTGGCACTACACCGCAACTGTACTGGCCCGAACAGAGCTATTGGAGATTCCAATCGCACTAGTGCGTGCTGATCCCAAACTCCACGACACTCTCTACCGGACCTTCTCCGACTTCTCTACCGCCGACGACGACGTCCGGATCGAGGCACTTTCCGACCGTCGGGTAGTTACGGCCACCAACCGGGAGATTGGAACCGGAATCATCGATGCCACCAATCTCCTCGTGATGGACATGGACCTGTGCATTCGCTGCGGCAATTGTTCGCTGGCCTGTCATAAGGTGCATGGCCAATCCCGTCTATTAAGGCGGGGCATTCATATCGAGCGACCCGTAAAGCCCCAAAGTAAGTCAATACAGCACGTCTTGGCGCCCTCAGTCTGCTTGCATTGCCAGGACCCCGAGTGTCTAACGGGATGTCCAACGGGCGCCATCGGACGTTTTCCCAACGGACAGATCGATATCGAACCGAAAACCTGCATCGGTTGTGGCGACTGCGCCACGCAGTGCCCCTATAACGCCATTTCCATGGTGCCGCGTAAACCCGCCGCTCCGCAGGCGCTAACGTTCGCCACGCGATTGAGAAGTTGGTTTAACCTGGCGCCTCCATCCATTCCGCCCGCCGTCACGCAAACTGAAGATCTGCTTGCGGTCAAATGCAATCTCTGTAATAACACACCTCTTAATCCCCCGGGGGGACAGGGCCACGCATTTTCCTGCCAGGAAAACTGTCCCACGGGTGCACTGCTGCGCGTAAATCCGAGAGACTATTTTGAAGGCGCCAAAAGTGCTATTGGACTGATCTATCGTGACCAAACGCACGCAATCGGACGGAACATACATAAGCGCGACCCACTCGCCAGGCTGTGCCACATTGCGGGCGTCGCCGGGATAATTGCATTCACTATCGTCACGCTGTGGGCTGCACAGAAATACACTCTGGATGGACGACTGGCCAACACCTGGCTGACGGTGCGATGGATCACCGGAATGATTGGTCTCGTGGGTATCGCCGTAGTAATGAGTTATTCGGGACGTAAGCAGGTATACCGCCGGCGTGCAGGGCCATTGCGATATTGGTTGCTGGCCCACGTTTACATTGGTGTCATTGCCGGTATCTTGTTGCTTCTCCACGGAGGCCGAAGTTCGGGCGGCCTGCTCACCTCGACCTTGATGGTCTCCTTCGATCTGGTCATTCTGTCCGGACTTTTCGGAATTGCCTGTTATCTCATTGTGCCGAGGATCATGACGAGTATCGAAGGCGACCCGCTGTTGTTTGAAGACCTGAGGGTGCGTCGCTCGGAACTGCGCGACGCATTGGCTCTCATTGATACGAGTGACGCTGAACTCAGTCGGCTGATTGAGCAAAAAGTGCAGCGACGATTTCTCTCACTCTCGTATCTGCTGCGTCAGTACACGCGTCGTGAACCGCTCTCGGCACTATTGGCAGAAGCGCGGGAGGAGTTTGAGGCTACACCTCTCAACCCAACTACCCGCAGACAGTTGATCGAAGCGGTCGAAACTGCGGCGACACTTCGGCGCGTCGATTCACTGATCTATCTACATCAGCTGCTCAAACTATGGTTGGCGCCCCATGTGGTTACATCGGCGCTGATGCTTGCATTAATGCTAGTGCACATCATTCAAGTCGTGTTTTTTGCAGTCCGCTAAGAAATCGCGAAGCGAGACTCGACCATAAGTCGAGATCTTCTTCCACTCACTCCGTATTAAGAATGAGCGAGCGAAGCACCTTTATCATAGTTCGTGAAGATGAGAGCCTCGATCCAACAACCCTTTTGTTGGATGCGCTCAAGATCGGACGTTCGCCGACGAGCGATCTCTTACTGAATCATCCAACCGTGTCTCGCCTGCATGCTGGCATAAAAGAGATCGCAGGTCGTTTCTATCTCTTCAACCTCAGCTCGTCGAATTCGACTACTCTAAATGGTCGCGTCGTGGCCGTTGAACAGGCCGAATCCCTGGCCAGCGGGGATCAGGTGCGAATAGGTCCGTTTTTTCTTCATGTTAATCGCCACGATCAAGCTCTGGAAATCACCGTAACTCTCCAGATCGGTCTCCGCATCGGTGAGGCAGAAGCACGAGAAGGACCGAGAGTTTCCGGACTAGCAGCCGTCGCTACAGCAGCGCCGCAATCAAGCGACGTAGCGGATGCACTCGATCTCTTTTGGGGTAAGCGCACGCGAGAGAAGGCCGGGAGGAAGACACCACTTCACCCACGGCAACCGCCGCGCCTGGGCAAGGCAAGGTTCAATTGGACCCCTACCCGAGACTTGGTGCGTCCGTGGCCTTTTCAGGTCTTCACGTGGTCGTTAGTGGCAGTAGGATTATTGTCAGTCGCCGCCGCCATCTGGTACACATCTGCCTACTCGCCAGCTCCTGTCTCTGGATCGCACCAGCGTTCTTCCTTGACGCTGACGCCGGCTATAGCCAAACGCGCGAATTCTGGATCCTGTACATCTTGCCATGCATTGAGCGCCGGCATGGAGACGCGCTGTGCTTCATGTCACACCACTGACGCTTTTGTCGGCACCGTTACGCGGCCGCATACGGTTGCCGGCATCGGCTGCGTCGATTGCCATGCTGAGCACCGCGGTAAAGATTTCCGGCCGCTGTATGCAGCTTTGGATTCCTGTAGCAGTTGTCACAATAACCAAAACAGGAAGACGTACAACGGCAAGGCGGTCGGGAGACCACATGGCGGAACATTTGGCTATCCGGTAGTTAATGGTGAATGGAAGTGGAAGGGTCTCGATGCGGACGAACTAGCAGAAAGGCCGCAGATTGCGGAACAACGCCGGCCTGATGACACGGAGCGGCAGTGGCGCAGCAAGCAATTCCATGCGCTGCACATTTATAGAGTGAAGGCAACGGGCGGCATCACGGGCGTTGAAGCGTCGGCCGAGAGTCCCGGGATGGATAAGGTGATGTCCTGTTCGAGCTGTCACCAGTTTCTTCAGCCGGATGTGGATAGAGAATTTCCTCGCCAAACTTGTGCCGAATGCCACACCGGTCTGGTTGATTCCTCCAATAGGACATTGGTAGCTGCGGATTCACCAAACTGCATTTCGTGCCATGTTCAGCACATAAAGGACAAGCGTCATTGGAACCCGAAATTATTGGTTGATTGGGTACAATCAACTGCCGGCGGGAAATAAGATAGGTCCGATAGGTCCTATAGGTCGAATAGGTCCTATAAATCTTTTGATGCAATGAGAAAATCCCAACTCTTAATCATTCTTGCTCTAATGATAATGCTTCTGGCGATCAATCTGATCTCGGAAGATGTCAGCAAAAGCTATTTCGGTGGCTTGCCGTGGTATGGCTGGCTGGGTGTCGGCCTGTTTTTAGTGATCATTGGGCTGGGATTTGCCTGGCTCGATGCCGAACGCGCACGCCGCCTCCTGGCGGAGCCCGTAGCACCGAAAGAAGAGGAACCTGATCAAGTGTCTCTGATCTCAGAGGAAGATCTTGACCGATTGGATCCAAACAGGCCCGATTATCCACATCCGGTAATCTTTCCAGAGCGCTGCATCGGGTGTCATGCCTGTGTCGAAGCGTGCCCTCATGATGTGTTGGCAATCGTTAATGGGATTGCTTCACCGGTGGCTCGGGATCAATGTATGGAAGATACTGCCTGTCAGGTAGAGTGTCCTGTCAATCCAAAGGCCTGCATTGTTGTTAACACCACCAAGAAAATCAAGCCTCGGCCTGTTCCAGTCCGCGATCCTGCTTTCATGACCAATGTTGCGGGCTGCTACATCATCGGGGACGTGTCAGGCACGCCACTAATTAAGAACGCCGCCAACGAAGGCGCAGATGTGATTAGACACATTGCCGCCGAACTGCAAAACGGCGCTGGCCCTGAAGCGAAAGCCGAAGTTGAAGTCGCCATAATCGGCGTAGGGCCCGCGGGGCTTTCGGCTGCTATAGCGGCAAAACAGGCCAACCTGCGCTACGTCGGGATTGAGCAGGATAAGGTCCTGGCCACGATAGACGCATATCCGAGAGGCAAGTACGTCTTCTTTAAGCCTGAAACGATGGATTCTCGCGGCACAATTGCTGTGGACGGAGCCGGTGAGCAACGGGAAAAGATCCTGGAAACGTGGATCGGCGCGATGAAGAGTAGTGGCGTGATAGTCAATGAAGGTGAGAGCTGTAAGTCGGTGCGCAAGGCGGACGATGGCGACTATTTTGTTGTTCAAACTGAAAGGGGCCTGGAGCGGGAGAAGCAAGCATATAGCGCCAGGCGCGTGGTGCTGGCGCTTGGTAATCGCGGCACGCCCATGAAACTGAAAGTGCCGGGCGAGGAACTCAAGATCACTCGTGAAGGGCGCACTGAAGACAAGGTCAGATACAAGCTCACCGATCCGGAAGGCTACAAGAAGTGCCGCATTATTGTGGTGGGTGCCGGAAATTCTGCGATTGAAGCGGCTGTGGATCTCGTTGCCAGGAGAGACGGGAATCAGATCGCTTTCCGTTCGGATAACGAAATAAACGACATAACACTCGTCATCCGTAGTGACATGAAAAATGACTTGAAATTTCTCAACAAGCTCCAGGTTTATCAGTGTATTGACGAGGGAAAGGTCAAAGCCTACTTTGGAACGTCGATCAAAGAGATACGCGAAGGCGAAGTGGTGCTAATGAACGCCCGAACCGGAGAAGAGAAGCTCACCTTAGCCAATGACTATATCTTCGCAATGATAGGCGGCGACCGGCCAACCAAGTTTCTTGAGTCAATCGGAATCAAGATTGGATAGTAGTTGCAGTGATTAGTACTGAGTACTGAGTACTGAGTACTGAGTACTGAGTGAGATTGGCGAGGGATGATTCGGGAGAACTTATGATTATCAAACAACTGCTAATAGTGACTGCGATAGTGCTCTTTGCGAATACGACTTTTGCTCAATCGGGACGGCTTGTTGACCTGAGCTCCAGGTTGGCCAGCCAGGCCAGTGAGTTTGCTGATTCCAGCTATCGCAGTTATTCGGGCGCGTTTCGGAACAATCGAAGCGATATTGAGGCTGTGATGCTGGCGCAACAATTCAGTTCCGTTGCCCAACTGTTCTACCGGATGAATAGTGATCGGCGTCGCAATCAGGAGTTGAGGGAGGCATTTCAATTACTGCAGGAACTGGGTCGTTCTCTCGACCGCACCAATCTCCAGCGAGATCGCTGGAGCGACATTCAGAGGTTGATATCCGATATCTCTCGTGAGCTCAATTACGATTACCCGAACGACAACAACGATCAGTATCCATCCCCTGGTCCTTCGCGTTCCGGCCGCATGACTTGGAAAGGCAGAGTGGATCAGGAGGTAAGAATTCTCATTCGCGGCGGCAGAGCAGACGTGGAGACTCTGGAAGGAACACCGTATTATGATTCCTCGACTAATTTTACTGCGTCGCTCCCACGCCGCGCCAATGTGAGATTGAAGGTGAAGAAGGGCCGCGGCGAGGCGTTTTTGGAGCAACAACCATCTCGCGAGAACGATTTTACTGCCATAGTGCATATCCGCGATCCAAAGGGGGGAGCTTCAAGTTACGAGTTTGAATTGTCCTGGTAACTGTTCGCGGGACTACCCATACCTCAACGCCCTGAATGGTTGACCCTAACCTGGCGAGAACGACGACTCTCTAACCCTCGCTCACCCCGAATCGCCCAAACTACTCATTAGAGGTGGATTTCACGCGTTTAATGGGTAAGTTTCCACATCTCCGTCGACGACCGGCTAGTCAACGTGCAGTATTCTCAATACTGCTCTAACGGCACATCTATTGCCCATCAAACTGCGGAATATTACGTGGAGGCGCGACCAGGTTGGCCAGGATTGGCGGGCGCTTGGGTGCCGAAAGCGATTAGTGCAAGAAGGAAGGCTTGCATATGAGATCTCCAAAGGCTGGATGTGCTGTCAATTTGCCGCCAGGCTGTTCGAAAGCAACCCCGGCCGCTCTGCGATCCCTACGTAATGACGAAAACGCGAAGCCCACTCGGCGTAACTTTTGCAACCGTGTGTTGTTAACCTCAGCGGGGGTGATCGTGGCGGCGAAGACCCTGAACGCTCAATTCGAGCCTCTCCAGGATTCCCTGGTGGCGTATCCACCCATGAAGATCGAAGGCGCAGAACGGCTGATGCCCGGTTCGGCAATCTACTTCTGCTACCCCACGCGACATGACCCGGCGATTTTGTTGCGCGATGCGAGTGGAGAATATTGCGCGTTCAATAGAAAGTGTTCGCATATCGGGTGTTCTGTGGAATTTGATCCAACGCGGCGTTGTTTGGAGTGTCCATGTCACAAGGGCACGTACGACGTGCGGACGGGCCTGGTTTTGTACGGCCCGCCTCCACGGCCACTCGATCAGATAGTCTTACAGGTTCGCGCCGGCAGTGAGGTTTGGGCTGTAGGTAAGAGCATTGGGAGGAGCAATGAAGTGCTTGCCCGTTCAAGCACCTAGATCATTCAGAAACGCAGGATTAACCAGTTCTTTGGGAAGGAGTAATCATGATTAAACGACTTAAGAGCATCGCATTTATCGCCCTGGGTTGTGCTTTTGTTGCGCTGACTTGGGGTTCTAATGCAGCGCTCGCACAACGCGCGCGATCAATAAGCGAGGCGCGACCGGATTCGATCCAGGATGTCCTGTACAGTGATTATAAGGGAGTGCGCCTCGGTATGACGGCCGCCGATGTCCGGGCGAAGCTTGGCGAACCGGCAGTCAAAGCAGATGATCAGTACTTTTACGTTTTCTCCGACAAGGAGACAGCCCAGATTGTCTATGACGCTTTGGGTAAAGTAAAAGGGATCTCTACTGACTACCTTGACGGCGTTGGCGCACCTGATTACAAGACCGTGGTTGGTGGCGAGGTTCAAGCAAAAGCGGACGGCTCGTTATATAAGATGGTACGTTACGAGAACCTGGGTTTTTGGGTATCGTACAACCGCAGTGCTGGTCCAGTGCCTTCCGTTACGGTAACGATACAGCGGATCAGGTGAGCTGAATCATTGGAGCTTGCGAGATCTCTTTGAAGATTAGCGTTTGGCGAAGTTTCCCTGTGACGCTGCCAGTGACCTAGGTGGCCCAAAACAGCGTTTCTGAATATCGAGGTGATTCGTTTCCCAAGGGGCCTCATTCTCAGGACGAGCGTTTAGTACGGCGGTCTCTCACGGCCCTTGTATTTGCGGCGGCGTGGAGCCGCCGTTTCATTGCGTATTTCAACCTCATTGGCCGATGGGCGGATCGGTAGGACTTGCAGGTTGGGCATCATTTACGTGGATAGTGTTGCTGTTTGAATCCAGATAGTAGTGGTTTTTTCCTGTTGCCCCGACACCCTCAGTAACTTGCGGATCTGCGTTGGCAGTGTAACCCGCTTGCTGCGTGGTGGATTTGGGAATCACCTTCATAGTAAAGACGTACCCCTCAACCACCGGGGTTCCGCCTGCAAACCGACTATCCAACAGCCCTTCCTTCAGCATTTCGTCAAAGGTACCAAAGGTGCTGCGCTGGTGAGCGTTGTAATAGAGCATCTGCTGCTCGGCTATTGTGCGTAAGGTTTTGATAGCCGCAGCTTCATTCGCTGAACGGACAGCAGCCCGCCATCCGGTAACACCGACGGCAATGAGAATGCCGATGATCGCGATCACGATCATCAACTCGATCAACGAGAAGCCACGTTGTCTGTGAAGGTCTTTGCGTTGCGCTTTCATTAAGTTCTCCTGGGAACGATTACACGCATTAGTAGCGTGCGGGTTCCTGTATTCTCCGTGTGTGAGAGCCTGAGCAGGCCTGAAACCCGATCCAAACCCAAGTCTACTACAGGAAGCGGAATAGCTCATACCGATAGGATTGGCCGGATCCCGTAAGGCCCACATTTTGACGTGCGACAGTGGGTCTTAGCATGTAGAATGAAAGCGCGTTCAACAGTTCGGGTACGAGATCGAATGAGAAGAATCGAGAGCATAAACAGGCAAGAACCGTCTATTACTGCCGCGAGCATTGAAAAAATCGAGCGGTTGCAGCAGGCCATTGAGACAGTCATCAAAGGCAAGCCGGAAGCTGTTCGGCTGGCGATTGTCACGCTGATTGCCGGTGGACACCTGCTGGTGGAGGACGTGCCTGGCGTGGGGAAGACTACTCTTGCCCATGCGTTAGCGCGCGCGCTTGATTGCACGTTTCAGCGCATACAATTCACTTCGGACCTGCTGCCTTCAGATGTAATCGGGCTCTCGATCTACAACCAACACAGCGGAGTTTTCGAATGGAAGCCTGGTCCAGTGTTTGCGAATGTCGTCCTGGCTGACGAGATAAATCGCACTACACCAAAGACGCAATCGGCGCTGCTGGAAGCAATGGCAGAGCGTCACGTAACCGTCGAAGGAACAACCCACCGCCTGCCGGGGCCATTCATTGTGCTTGCCACGCAGAACCCGATTGAGCATCACGGGACGTATCCATTACCGGAATCGCAGCTCGATCGATTCATGTTGCGGCTGCGTATCGGGTATCCAGGTCTCGAAGATGAGAAACAGATTCTGCGTGATCGGGAGTTTAGCGACCCGTTGGATGAGCTAATGCCGGTAATGAGCGGAGAAGAAGTTATGGAGTTGCAGCACCGCGTGGCTGAAGTCGCTGTCGACGATGCACTGGTAGAATACCTAATGCGCATTGTGGTAGCCACGCGAGATTCGGAGATGTTGGACTTGGGCGTAAGTCCCCGAGGTACGCTGGCGCTATTTCGCGCCGCTCAGGCGCTCGCCCTCACCGAAGAACGAACCTACTGTATCCCAGACGACATCAAGCGACTAGTGCTCCCGACTTTTGCTCACCGCATCCTGGTTAGTTCACGTTTCTCATCCTCTTTACGACGTAGCGAAGAGGCTGAGGCGGTGCTTAAGGAGATCCTAAAGACCGTTAGTGTGCCGCTTTGATAAGGATAAAGGGAGGAAGGAGAAATAGGGGGTATGTGTAAGAGGTCCTTTTCATTTCTCATTTGAAATTTGCCATTTCCCAATTTTCATTGCGACCGCTCAACACGTCTGAATATCCGGAAACTCCGGCTTGCCGGGTAGCAACGGACCAAACGAAAGGTGGCAAACGTCAAATGAGAAATGGAAAATGTTTTGGTCGGATAGCAAATGATTAAATAGCAGATAACCGGCGGCCAATAGCCAAATACCAGATGAAAGATGGCAAATGTCAAATGAGAAATGGAAAATGTCTTTGACGCAAACCACCCGATCCATTTTTCATCCTTCATTTCTGTCTCGTAATCCATCATCCATCATCCTTCCGCCTTCATCCTTTGTGAAGTGGCGCGCGGCGATTCTAGGCACACTGCTTACTCTCGCCGGAGTAGCGGCAGCGATTGTGACGGTTCTTGCGCGACGCACAAATGACAATACCCTGGCAAGCGCGGCAGCTGTGCTCTCGCTTGTCATTGCTGCTCTCCTCACTATCTTTGTTGTTCCACCTCTTGCTCGTTCATCCCGGCTGGAGATTACTCGCCTCGATTTTCCTTTTCAGGTGACGACCGGGGGCAGCGTTTTCCTCATCATCGTCGCGGTCGTAGCTTTTGCGGCGTGGAATACCGGAAACAACCTGCTGTTTTTGGTGTTCTCACTGCTCTGTTCGACCTTATTTGTAGGCTGGGTGGCGGCAAAGAGCTCGTTACGCGATTTGGTAGTCTCCGCTCGTTTTCCTGACCACATTTTTGCGGGTGTAGTTGCTCCAGTTATCGTGACCTTGCGCAACACAAAGCGGCTCCTGCCCTCGTTCTCTGTCTTCATTGAAGCCAGGGGGCCAGCTGAACCGGGAAGGCGTACTCGCTGGCAGAGCCGTTACCAAAAGCGGCCCCTGGCTTACTTCACCTACGTTCCGCACCACGCTGCTGCTGAACAACGAGTAGAACAACTGTTTGCAAAACGGGGACACGTGCTGATTGACGGATTTGAACTTTCTACCCGTTTCCCGTTTGGCTTTTTCCGGCGGCGTAAGCGGCTAAGAGCCCGCAACGTTGATATTGTTGTCTATCCTAAGCCGGTACCAATCGGGGATGAACTTCACCTGTTGCCGATGTATGCGGGGCGCATGGCGTCGCTCAGAAAAGGTGCCGGTCATGATCTTTTTAGTTTGCGCGACTACCAACCGCGCGACGACTTGCGGCACATGGATTGGAAGGCTACGGCACGTGTGCAACGCCTGACCGTGAGGGAATTTAATTCGGAGGATGAGCGGCGCATTACCGTAGTTCTGGATACTCATACCCTATCCAATGACGATCCCGAGAATTTTCTGGAGCGTTTTGAGAGAGGCGTAACTTATGCCGCCTCGCTAATAAAGCATTTTATAGATGAGCGTGCGGAAGTGAGGTTGATATTAGGAAATGAGGTCGGGCGTTATGGTTCGGGCCTCGAGCATCTCTACGATTCTCTGCGCCGGCTAGCGCTCGTCTCGCCCCCTACCCACGGTAGCGAAAAGAGTGGCGGACGCTCCGAGCCTGTCCTTAGCGATGACTTCAGCATAGTTCTTACGGCGGCTGCGCCCGGTTCCATACCCTCAGAGGTCTGGCGCCGCTCGCACGTCATCTATCTATAAAGGCCCCAACTGATGGGCAACAATGTCCGTCTCAAATCATCAAGTTGATTTTGAGTCTTCATACATCTGCTGTTAACCCCTATTCTCTTAAGACTGCCTGGCTAATATCTATCTGCTTTGTTCTTTCCGGCGCGACGGGACTCATTTATGAAATGCTGTGGGCCCGCATGCTGGGCCTGGTGTTTGGCGCCACCACGCTCGCGGTTGCGACTGTGCTTGCGGCTTTCATGGGCGGATTGGCACTTGGCAGCGCTCTGGGGGGACGATATGCGGCACTTCTCTCGAGACCGTTGTTGACCTATGGCGTTCTGGAAATTTGCATTGCGATCTTTGCTCT
This sequence comes from Pyrinomonadaceae bacterium, assembly GCA_035283325.1. Lineage (GTDB taxonomy): Bacteria > Acidobacteriota > Blastocatellia > Pyrinomonadales > Pyrinomonadaceae > PSRF01. Next base: position 23,946 of record DATEUF010000227.1, read on the forward strand.
TGCCGTGCCGCTGCTCTTCAATCTGGTAGACAATCTTTACCCGTTTATCTGGCGACAATTTCAGCCGAGCTTTCTGGTCTCCGGTTTTTGGCGGTTCGTGCTTGCTTCGGCGATGTTGCTGGTGCCGACAACAATTATGGGGGCGACGTTGCCAGTCTTGGCCGCGGCACTCCTGCGAGTACCCGATTTCAAACAAACTGCTATTGCTCGTCTCTACAGCTTCAATTTAGCAGGCGCTATCCTGGGAACGATTGCAGCCGGCTTCTGGTTGCTTCCAAACTTTGGTGTGCGGATCACTATCTATACAGCAGCGGCAATAAACATCCTCGTTGGCTTGTTGGTAATCTCCGCTGAGTTGGTAAGGAGGTTTGGTGCTGGTTTAACGATCGGCAATCTCGCGGCGGGCGTGGAATCAAGCGCACTGGAGCAGCTGCTCGAACCTGACAGCGCCGGTCGCGACCGCAGGTTCTGGCTCTTCTGTTCGTTCATTTCCGGCTTCGTCACTATAAGTACTCAAGTGGCCTGGACGCGGATCCTCACGATGATCATCGGATCCAGCGTTTATGCCTTCAGCATCGTAGTGGCTCTGTTTCTCCTGGGACTTTGGGCCGGAGCTTACGTCATTGGCCGGCTCGACTTTTCGCGAAACCTGCGCGCGAGGGTCCTCAAGATCGAAGCTGCAACGGCGGCGAGTCTCTATTTGAGTCTTGTTGTTGTAAATCAACTTCCAGGCTGGCTCGTCGCAACCGGCTTACGGCTAAATGTAAGGAGTTGGCTAGGACTAATTTTCCTTCAGGTCGCAGCCGCAGCGCTTTTGATTGTCTTGCCGGCATTCTTATTGGGGACTGTCGTTCCGCTCGTATTAGTGTGGGCCAACAGGAGCCAGTCTCGAAGCTCAGTTCGGCTAGTGGGCCGCACGCTTGCTGTTAACACTGTTGGCGCCATTGCCGGCGCGTTTACGGCTGGCTTCCTTTTGATTCCCAGGATAGGTACCAGATACACGATCCTCTTTGCCGCGGCGCTATCGGTGATGGTTGCCGGGATAGCATATCAACCTCGGGCGGGAGTTGGTGATCGCGACCTCCGCCGCAGTCTGGCGGCAGGCGCTATACCGCTATTGATCATAATCTTGTTCGTCTTCGCGCCCCGAATCAATCTCGCCGATCTTTCAGTCGGAGCTTACGACGGCCTGATACGCGAACTGGCCCACACCCGTGAGACTGGAGCTGCGAGTAGTCCGAACGACAGTCCCGCCATTCACAGACTTCTAATGTATGACGAAGGAACAACGTCCACTGTCTCTGTTCGAAAGGACTGGAACACAATTTCGCTGGCAATTAACGGTCGTACAAATGCGTCCGATCTCGGCGATATGCCTACGCAGGTCATGCTGGGGCAAATACCGCTGCTGTTGGCTCCAAATTTAAAGAATGGCTTGGTCATCGGTTTCGCTTCAGGAGTGACTGTCGGCTCCGCCTTGCAGTCACCCATCGAATCGCTGGATTGTGTAGAGTTGGAGCCGGCCACTATAGCGGCTTCGAGGTACTTTGAACACGTGAACAATCGACCGCTTCGCGATCCGCGCCTGCGGTTAATAATTGATGACGCGCGCACGCATCTTCGCGTATCTTCAGTCCGATATGACCTGATTGTTAGTGAACCCAGTCATCCCTGGGTCACCGGAGTGGCCAATCTTTTTACTCAAGAATTTTTTGAACTGGGTCGGGATCGGTTGGCGGATGAAGGGGTGTTTGTTCAATGGCTGCAAATCTATCAACTGTCTACTGACAGTCTGAGGTCCGTGCTGGCCACGTTTACAAAAGTCTTTCCCCGAGTCGTGCTTTTTCGCGTCGGCGGGACCAGCAAGGGCAAAGATCTAATCCTCATTGGCAGCAGACAACAGTTAAGACTTGATTTAGTTCAAGAGCGGATGAAGGATCCCCGAATATCGTCAGAGTTGGCGCGAGTAGAGATGAAAACACCAGGGGACGTGATGTCTTGGTATGTTTGCGACGAGCAGAAACTGTTGCCGGCGGTTAAGGGGGCAGTAATCAACAGCGATGATAACATGCACGTAGAAACTACGGTTCCGCGCGAAGCTTTCCTACCCTTGATGCAGAGCAACGGGGAATGGATCGAGCGCCTGAAATGAGTCTAGAGTCTGGAGTCTGGAGTCTAGAGTCTGGAGTCTGGCTACTCCATTGCAAAATTTTGGAACCAGTCTAGAATGAGGCTGGAGTTTGGCGTCTAACTCAAACATTCAAAAACTTTCAGATCCTCATCAATCCTCAAACGAAAGGAAAAACTCACATGGCTACGTTCAAAAGATTTGAAGACATCAAAGCTTGGCAAAAGGCGCGGCGGGTTACTAAGCGAGTCTATAAAGTTACGTCCCGAGAGCCATTCGCTAGAGACTTTGGTCTGCGCAACCAGATACAGCGATCAAGTGTATCCATCATGGCAAATATCGCTGAGGGATTTGGACGGCACTCCGATCGGGATTTTGCTAATTTTCTGAGCATGGCCCACGCCTCAGTCTCAGAAGTACAGTCACATCTGTACGTGGCGCTCGATCTGAATTACCTTCCAACAGAGGTATTCGACGAATTGTTTAGTTTGCTTGACGAGATTGGCCGAATGACTCTTGTGTTAGCAAATCAACTGAGAGCAGCACCGGCGCATTGAGCGGCTTTAGGAAAGCCTAACGGGAGTGTCTATTTATCCGACTCCAGACTCTAGACTCCAGACTCTAGACTCCTCTCGGCTACGGTATGGGACAGGCTTGCAGTGCTACCATTTGCCAGCGCTCTCCTCGGCGGGAATAGACATGAAGGATCTTGTAATGCCCGGCAAACTCCCGACCCTTATAATTCCATTTGGCGGAATCGCGCCCAGTCAGGACCGCGGCGTCTCCCCAGATTCGTACTGTAACGTTTTCTCGATTTAGATACTCCACCGCCAAGTCTCCCGAGACCACGTCCCCGATAAACTGACTCTTGTCGTCGCCTTCCAGAGGGTAAGCCGAGACGAAATCATCAGCCATAACTCGCTCGAGCGTGACCGTATCACGCCGGACCAGGGCCTTTACCCATTCGTCATTTAGTTGACGAAGTTCTTGTTCGGCTGCAACCTTGGAACCTGGCTGCGCAGATTGGTTACTTGACATGGCTTTCGACTCCATTTGGGACAACAGTCAAGGACGTCGTGATGCTTCTATTCCAATTCTGAGCGAGGAGTCAACCCCGCCGTTACTATTGTTGTTACCAGGAAGATTGAGACTCGCCAGCATTTCTGCCGCGGCGATTTCGCCGGTTCTCACGCAGTCTGGTATTCCCGCGCCACTATAGCCACTACCTGCCAGCCACAGGTTCGGACAGTCCGCGAGTCGAGCATTAATTCTTTCCAACCTACTCAGATGGCCGACGTGATACTGGGGCATTGATTTCTGCCATTTCGAGACTTCCGCAAACCGGGCAGGTCCGCGCACCCCTAGCAATTCGCGCAGATCGTGCTCGACTCGGCTGACGATCTCATCGGCGTCGAGATCAAACATTTCGGGTTGCAGCGCGCCGCCTACAAAGGCACGCAGCAAGACATAGCCGGCTGGCGCGCGGCCGGAAAATTTAACGCTACTAAAAGTGCAGGCAATCAACGACCTCTTCTCGATAGCCGGAACTACGAATCCAAAACCGTCGAGTGCATGAGCAATGTCTGTTCGCCGGTACGCAAGGTTTATAGTGGCTGTTGACTCATAGCGAATGCCTTCGAGCTCCGCGGCGAGTTTGGGATCCGTGTTTTTTAACAACGCTGCTGCGGTAGGAGCGGGCAAGGCAAGGCACAGAGCATCCGCCAGGAGGTTCCTATTTGAGGCCAGGATGACAGACCATTGTTGCGAGCGGCGATCAAGGATTACCTGCTCTACCGGACTTCCCAATAGCACTGTCGTCTCGGGTAGCTGTGAAGAGAGCCTGTCTACAAGACTCCGCATTCCCCGAATGAAAGAGAGGAACAGATTATAACGTGCTCCACTCGCTATGGGCCCGTTTACGGTTCGCTTTCCGATTTGTCGTCTTAAAGCCATGATCAGACTACGATGGTCGCGCTCCATCTCAAGAAATCGGGGAAAACTCGCGCGCAAGCTCAGATTCTCAGGGTCGGCCGTGAAGATGCCGCCTATCATCGGCTGGGCCATGCGTTCCAGAGCTTCCTGGCCCAGACGGCGACGCACGAAACTCGCCAGGCTTTCATCCAGGCTACCGTTAGTGGCCCGCCTTGGCAGTACCAGATCCAAGAGTATTCTGCCTTTACCCGGCCAACTGAAAATATCGCTGTTCAAGAAGGGCCAAAGCCGCGACGGCGCCAGCAGGTAAAACCCTTCAGGTACCGGCCGCAATCGCCCGCCAGCAACGATCAAACTGCGGCGATTGGTCGGGTTGGTTTCAATGAGTTGTTCCGCCAGACCGAGACGTCTGGCCAAATTGAGTGCCTCAGGTTTCTCTGAAATGAAGGAATCCGGACCGAGTTCGAGCAGAAATCCCTCACGTTCAGCGGTATCAATAATGCCGCCTAATCTGGGGCTCGCTTCCAAAAGCACCGTCTCGAAGGGCTGGGGGGCATGGCTCGCCAACTCTTTCAGCCGGTGAGCTGCAGCCAGACCGGAAACACCACCGCCGATGATAACGATTCGCTTCATATCAAGCGTTCACCGTGTTCAAGCAAGCAGACAACATTCAGCCCCACAAACATCACTAGTTGGCCCTCGGCTTCCACTGAACCGGCGCGTCGCAGATGAATCGATTCGTTCGAGAATCAGCTCGCGGATCATTTTGATAAAAAGCGGGTGCGTGCCAACTGTTGACGCCCGGAACATGGTCAATCCCAACGTTTCACATCGGCCGCGCGCCTCAGTGTCGAGGTCGTAGATTATCTCCATATGATCGGAGACAAAACCGATTGGTGCAAGCATGACGTCGGATGTTGTGCCGGCACTGAGCTGCTCGAGGTAATCACAAATGTCCGGGCCAAGCCAGGGCTGAGTTGGAGGACCGCTCCGGCTTTGATAGACCAGGGCCCACGTCTTATGGCCCAGTGTAGCTGCAATCAGGCTGCTAGTTTCCTTGAGCTGGGCTTCATAGTCGCAATTGCGGGCCATAGATTGCGGAATACTGTGCGCCGTAAACACCAGCGCCGCTCGAGCTCGACGGGATTCCGGGACTTGCTCGAAAGCCGCGCGAATGTTTGCCACATTGGCCTGAATAAACAGTGGATGATTATAGAAGGCGCGCAGTTTGTCGACTTTCGGCGCGTGGCTCCCCACTGCTTCGCGAGCGGCAACGATGTTCTCTAGATACTGACGACAGCTCGAGTAGGAGCTATAAGCCGACGTTACAAAGGCCAGCGCATGCTTAATTCCATCCGCTGCCATTTCGGCGACAGTATCGGCAAGCCGCGGATGCCAGTTGCGATTCCCCCAATAAACGGGCAGCCTGGGTCCATTGGCCGCCAGTTCTTCTTTCAGCCTTGCGATCAGCTGGCGATTCTGTTGATTGATCGGGCTGATGCCACCAAACATCTCATAGTGTTTCGCCACCTGGAGCAATCGTTCCCGGGGCACATTTCGGCCGCGCAGAACGTTTTCGAGGAAGGGAACTACGTCATCCATCCCTTCGGGCCCACCGAACGAGACAACTAGTAGTGCGTCAAAGGGTTGCATGGGAAATTAACTAATCCCAAGCTCATTCTCAGAGTATTAGCTTTACTCTTACGACTGGCTTGATTCATGCACGATCTGAATGAGCGCCCTGACGTTCTCCACCGGCGTTTCGGGTAATACTCCGTGGCCGAGATTAAATATGTGTCCCAATCTGCCGTCAGCCTTTGCCAGGATCTTTTCGGCCTGGAAGCGAATATGAGTTTGATCGGCAAAAAGCCCGACAGGATCGAGATTGCCCATAACCCCGACGTCATGCCCGATGCGCTGCCACGCTTCATCCAGCCGCACGCGCCAATCCAACCCAATGACATCGCCACCGGCTTCCCGCATTAACTCGAGTAACCCAGCAGTGCCGGTGCCAAAGTGAATCACCGGTGTGCCAGCTTGCACGCCACGAATAACGCTGCGCGTATGCGGCAAAACATATTGGCGATAATCATCAGGACTAACACATCCGACCCAGGAGTCGAATAGCTGCACAGCTTGGACGCCTGCTTCGATTTGCGCATTCAGGTATCTCACCAACGTGCGGGATATCAATGACAATAACTCATTCCAGACTCCGATATCTGCATACATAAGCGATTTTGTGTGCACGTAATTTCTGGAGCTTCCACCCTCAACCATATACGAAGCAAGAGTAAATGGTGCTCCGGCAAAGCCGATCAAAGGCAGGTGCGCGGGGAGGCCGGAACGAGTTATTCGAATTGCCTCAAAGACAAACTCAAGCGCTCCCGGATCTTCCAGCTCTCGCAACTTCTTAATATGCGCAGTTTCGCGCACCGGATTGTGGATGACAGGCCCGTCACCCTTGCCATACTCCAGATCCATTCCCATGGGCTGAAGAATCAATAGGATGTCAGAGAAGATTATTGCGGCGTCAACTCCCAAACGCTCTGCGGCCGTGATTGTCACCTCGGCAGCGAGGCCTGGGTTTTTACACAATTCGAGAAAGCTCTGCCGCGCCCGCACCTCGCGATACTCGCTCATATACCTGCCAGCTTGTCGCATGAGCCAGATCGGGGTGTAGGGAACCCGCTCACGCCGGCATGCACGGAGGAAGGGCGATTGATAAAGGACGTTGTTCAGATTCTTGCTGTTCGAAGCTTTACCCGTTGCAGACAAATCCATTTTTGCGAACTTTCATACTAGAACAGACGTTAAACTGACTGGTTTACCTTCGATCCAATTTGGTTTCGACCGCTCGATTGTTTGTGCCGTTCGAGAATCAGACTACAATAAATGGCTGAGATTCGGTAGCTCCTAAAGAGCAAAAAGATGCCACAAATCAGTCACTTGCGGTGTCTACGTCTTGAGAGCGGTGAGAAATGAGCGGACAAGCTAGAGCCCTGATAGACTCCATGCACAACCATATCGAGACTCGAGCGACCTCGCTCAGCTTCGACGAAGTTTTCACCCTCCATCATCGCGCAGTGTTCAGAACTGCTCGCGCTGTTGTTCGCGACTCGGCGCTGGCCGAGGACGTAACGCAGGAGGTCTTTCTCAGGTTGTATCGCAATCTAAACTCCACGCCGGGCGAAGAGTTGTTGCGCCCCTGGCTCCTGCGCGTGACATTAAACGTGGCACGAAACACGCTTCGCGGACAAAGCCGCTCGATGGTGCGCGATAACGAATATCACAAGGCAAGCTCCGGTGATTGGTTTGCCACGGCCCCGGAAGAAGATTACGAGCGACGCATCGCCATTGAAGAAGCGCGTCGCGCGCTCGATAAGATCAAGGAGCCGATGCGCAGCTGCCTGCTCCTGAAACAGCAAGGCCTTTCGTATCGAGAGATTGCGAACACGCTCTCTCTAAAGGAGACGAACGTGGGTAGCCTGGTTGCGCGGGGCCGGAAGGAGTTTGCGAGGGTGTATGGGAAGATTGGAGGTAAACGATGAGAGATTGTCTGGACGACGGCGTTTTGCAGAGCTACTTTGATGATGAGCTCTCTTCTGTACGTCGTGAAAACGTAAGTGCCCACCTGGCCTCTTGTCCCAACTGCGCCGCCGCGGCCCAGGAGCTCGAGATTGAAAACAGTTTGCTTGCGAAGGCGCTGGAGCCGGAGTTTGATGCTGCCGTACCCACGGCCCGCCTGCGCGAGCGTATTGATTCCGCAATCCATGGCATTGAGACACCTAGTGCAGTTCGTTCCCCACGCCGCTTCTTACCGTCTCTATCTGAGCTCTTTGCATTCACGCCAGAACGAACACTTGGTTATGCTGCATTAGTAATATTGCTCGCATTAGTCGCAGGTCTTGCAGTGATTCAATTGCGTCCGTCTGGCCCTACTCAAGTAGGCGAGAATGTTCAGCCACAGCCCGTGCTTGAAGCGACACCCTCGGCGTCAAGTGCAATTGCGGCTGCGACACCCGATCAGTTAGCAGTACCAACAAGCAACAACATCCCCTCTTCTGCAACACCAAGTTATCGCCGAATCTCGCGCCGGGGTGCACGCGAGCAGCAGCAGCCAGTGGCGCGCGTTAAGCTTCTACCCGGAGAGCGTGGCTACCTGAGGACTATTGCGGCTCTGGATTCGACAATCAAGGGAGAGGATACAAGGCCCATGCGGCCCTCGCTGCGTGCTGAATATGAGAGAAATCTGGCGCTCGTTGATCGGGCACTGGCTGCCGCCCGCAGTGCCGCGAAGAATAACCCCAATGATCCGGATGCGGCGGAATTTATGTTTTCGGCTTATCAAAGCAAAATAGATCTATTGAATACAGTGGCCGATGCGCGCCTTAATAATCGCCAACAGTAGAATTGGGAGTACGTTGAAATAATGAAGTTTAACTTAGGATTAATTGCGGTTTTGGTAATCGGTTTACCGGTCGCGGTGTCTGCTTTCGAGAAAACTCGCGAAGCCAAAACAGTACTTCAGAAAATCGAACAGACCATCGAGGCCGATCCCGCAATAGATGTTTCACTTTGCGTCTTGTCTGGGTCGGTTACTGTCCGGGGGTGGAACAATAACCAAGTCCTTGCTCGCTCGGCGGAGGCGACGCGGATTGATTTCAACCGCAACGATGGATCCGCACAAACGGCGCCAGCAAGAAAGATCGAAATAGCCGTAATAGATGGTGATAATCGGCACGGCGGTTGTCAGGCGTTCAGCGATGTCGAAATAAGTGTGCCTCGAGGCGCAACGATACATGTGCAGACGCGGGACGGCGACATAACCATTGCTGATGTGGCCGAGGCATATGCGGTCAGCCAAAACGGCGAAATATACATCCAGGGTGCCTCGCGATCAGCCGAGGTGTGCAGTGTCGCCGGCAGCGTAACCATTAGGGATTCTGTTGGGCGTGTAAATCTGAGTTCCGTTGGCGGCACCCTTGCGGTGGTCAATGTGCGGCCTGCTAATCCTGGTGATTCTTTTGAAGCTGTTACGGTGAGTGGCGACATTGACCTTGAGCAGGTGCAACATAGCCAACTGAACGCGCGGACTGTCAATGGCAACGTTAGCCTAACTGGTCCACTATCACGCGGCGGTCGTTATGAATTTAAGACCATGTCCGGTGATGTGACCCTTGCCATGCCTGACGACGCCTCATTTCTGCTTAATGCGAAGGTTTCACAATCAGGGGAGATTATTACGGACTTCCCACTGCAGTTAACACCTGAGCCAGCGCAGGCCCCGAGAGCAGCAAGAGCGCCAAGTCAGGCGTCTCCGACGGAAGGACGGACATCGACCGCGCCGCCCCAGGTCTCCCAACCGGCTCAGCCGCCAGAGGCGCCGGCGGTTGTTGCTCCAGCACCTGTGGTCCGGGTGTCCCCACGTGTCAAGGTGGTCACAGCGGATCAGAGCTTCCACAAGTTGCGGAAATTCACGGCGAGTCACGGAAGCGGTGAAGCTACGATCTACGTCGCGTCTTTCAGTGGCACGCTTCATCTCAAGAGATCTGAGTAGCGAACATCATTTATGGTCTGCGCTCGCTTGGATCTCGGCTGACCAGGCCTCTCAGCCTTCTCCAGTTTTGATTTCGTTACAAGATTACTACTGGCCCGACCGATATGTGTCGATTAATATCGGTTTGCAATACTCTCACATTTGGAGTGTCACGCAGGGAAGATTTCAAGGGAGATTGTTGCCACAAAGAATCTCACTCCGGTGTTTTGATTATTAGAGCAACGCAGACGGGCCGGGAACGGTAATCAGTCGATTCCAGGATCGCCGTTCCTGGCCCTGAGAATTTGAGAGGGTGATTCAAGCAATGATTAACGGCAGCAGCGAAAAGTCGAGAGATACGCGTTACAAGACGATCATTATACTGCTTGTGGTCCTTGCAGCTTTGTCAAACGTTTCTAAAGATCTCCAGCAGGTCGAGGAGTTCGTCAGCAGTCTGCAGGTATTCGCTGAGGATTGGCTTGGCCAAGGCCTAATGACCGCAAGCGCCAAAACATTAGGCGATTCCTGCGCCACCGATCTCAACCAGGAGTCGATCTCGGGCAACGAGTTTCGCTGGAAGGGTCGCATCGCTTCGGGTGGAACAGTAGAGATCAAAGGAATCAATGGGGATATTCGCGCGGAAGCGTCAAATAGCAACGAAGTTGAAGTAGTCGCCCGGAAGCAAGGCCTCCGGAGCGATCCCGAAACCGTGCGGATTGAAGTTATTGACCAGGGCAAGCGTGTGACAATCTGTGCTATCTATCCGAGCACTGGTGCCACGCAGTCCAATACCTGCGAACCTGATTTGCCTGCAACCATCAGTACCGAAGTAATAGCCGATACGTTCAACGGCGAGGTCTCAACTGACTTTCCTATAACTGTTTTGGGTAACTCCAATCGCAAACATCTCGACGGCACAATCGGAGCGGGGGGACGCAAACTAATTCTCAAGACTCTTAATGGCAGCATTAATCTTCGGAGGGCCAGTTAAGCTGAGTGGATATAACTACTATATTTCTCTTGAACGAAGGAAAAAAGATGTTACGTAAAGGTGTTCTCATTACCATAATTTTAGCAGCAGTGATGTGTTCTACGCAGATTCTAGATCTCAGAGTGAACAGTGCTCAGATTGACAATCTTCGCTTCGCCCAACTCGACGCATGGCGAATTCTGGAAACCGGCGTGGCAGACGATGCCGGAGCGGTTGATGAAGTGCGCGAGGAATTTCGTAAGAGTTTCCCTTTATCCCCGACTGGAAGGGTTAGTCTGGAAAACCTCAATGGGAATGTACGCATCGACGCCTGGGATCGTGATGAAGTTCAAGTGAACGCCGTAAAGAGGGCCAACACCAAAGAGCGACTCAACGAACTAAATATCGATATCAATGCCAGCGCAGAGGTGGTGATTATTAAGACGATCTACCCGCAGGTCGTAAGGGGCGGAGATTACAGACGTCGGGATGAGAGCTTCGCGACAGTTGATTACACTCTCTCAGTGCCCCGCAAGTCACGTCTGGAATCGATTGATCTCGTGAACGGCTCGCTGGAAATAGATCGCGTTGAAGGAGACGTCAAAGCCTCGACGGTTAACGGTCGCCTGGCAGCAGCAGGGCTGATGAGTGAAGCCAAACTCTCCACTGTAAATGGCAGTTTGGAAGCAGTCTTTACACAGCTGGATCAATCCAGGGAGATCAGTATCGGCTCCGTCAATGGAGGTGTGGTGCTGATCATTCCTTCCGACGCTAATGCGATTGTTAGAGCCAACACCGTTCACGGCGAAATTACCAACGATTTCGGATTAGGAGTCGAGGAGGGCAAGTACGCAGGCCGCGAGCTTTATGGTCAGCTGGGCAGCGGCGGCGCACGCGTCAAGATCGGTAACGTCAACGGCCCCATTGCCATCAGACACGCCCAGGATGGTCGCAAACTGAGCTCGGCTACCTGTCTGTTGCCACAGAAGGACAAGGAGAAGCTGGGTAAAGGCGAGAACTATAAATTGGACGAAGAGACCCGTCGTCTTGTAGAGGAAGCGAAGCGCGAGGCGTTGGGCGAGATTGATGACGAAAAGATTAGACAGCAGATTGCGGCCGAGGCCGACAGAGAAATCGAACAAGCGATCCGCGAGGCACACCGAGAGATTGAGCGAGCCCAACGTGAGATTGAGCGAGAAGTTCAGCGCGAAGCCCGGCATCAACTCCGCGAGGAGAGACGCAGCTATCATCGTGGCGAAAGCAGCGGCGCCGGAAAAGGACGGGGCGAGGGAACTAGTGGCCTGGTTGACCGCGAATCAAAGACATTTACGGTAACAGGCAAGCCAAATTTGAACATTGGGACTTACGGCGGCGTTATAACCCTACGTGGCTGGGATAAATCCGAAGTCATGTACACAGCCACAAAACGCGGCGGTGACGCTGATGAATTAGCTCAGATTCAAATTCAGTCAGAGCAGGACGGTTCAAACATCTCAATTATTGTCACGTCAGAGTTGGCCAATGGTTCCGCTGACTTGGAGGTCTACGTACCCCGAAATGCGAGCGTGCACGCTTCGACCGATGATGGTGGGATGAGTGTCGCAGGCATCTCCGGGGATCTAACTCTCAGGAGTGGCGACGGTTCCATTGAAGCCGCTGACGGTACTGGCCAACTGGAGGCGAATACGGGCGATGGCGGTATAGACATCAGAAACTTTAAGGGCCAGGTAAGGGCGCGTACGGGCGATGGAGCCATCAGTCTCGATGGGAACTTTAGCGCGTTAACAGCCGATACCGGTTCGGGCGCCATTACGCTCTCAGTTCCTGCAGATTCGCACTTTACAGTTGAGTCGAATGCGGAAGATTTGAGTAGCGAGGGTCTGGAAGTAACCGAAGACCATGCGCCGTCGAAGCGGATGAGACGTTGGAAAGTTGGCGGTGGCGGCAGCCTCTTTATCTTGCGTACCGGAGACGGAAAACTCCTTTTGCGCTCACGCTAACTGGTCCGTATTACAACAAGGTTTCGCGCACAAGAACCCAGGCATGAGCGGTTTGTTAGCTTAGTCGGGTTGTGTCCTGCGTCATTGCCGGCAGTAGTTTTTGGGGGAAGGTAGTTTTGATAAAATCTGTTCTACTGGCGACAGTGCTGCTTGGGTTTGCTGCTGATTACAGTTTCAGCCAGGCATTAACCTCACCGCCTGCAGCAGTGTCGGCGTCTCCTTCCCCTACTCCTGAAGAGGCATCCCACAAATCAGCTTCTTCAAAATCGGCGGCTGCCGTGAAGAGCGACGGCACAATGGGAGAAGTGCGGTTACCGCTCGAAAAGGCCCAACCCGTCAAGATGCCTCGGTTTGAACGACCACCTGTGATTGACGGCAAACTTGATGATCAGGTTTGGAGCCAGGCAGCCACGTTCAAGGACTTCTATCAATGGCGTCCCAGCGACACATCTCCGGCTTCAGCTAGGACCGAAGCATTTGCTGGCTACGACACGAAATACATCTATTTTGCGTTCCATGCATATGACGATCCCGCTAAGGTCCGAGCAACCGTTCCCAAGCGCGACGCGATATTTGACGACGATAGCGTGGCAATTCTCCTGGATACTTTTAATGACAAGCGCCGCGCTTATGAATTGATCTTCAGCCCCCTGGGTATCCAGGCCGATGCCATACTGCAGGAAGGTCAGAACGACGATTTCAGTTTCGACATTGTAATGGAATCGAAAGGTGTGCTGACCGATGATGGCTACACGGTCGAGATCGCAATCCCATTTAAGTCACTGCGGTACGAAGCGGGGAAAGGCAAGCTCTGGGGCATTCACCTGTTGCGACAAATAAAGCATGTTAATGGCGAACAAGATTCCTGGATGCCGATCAGCCAGAATGAATCGGGGATACTAAATCAACAGGGTTACATTACGGGTCTGGAGGGGATTTCCACTGAAAAGACGCTGGAGTTAATTCCCAGTTTGACAGTTTCGGAAACAGGTAAGCGAACACAGCACCTTGTGCCGGGCTTGCAGGCGGGAACTTTCGTGCCTACCGACCGGGGCCGCTTTGTCAATCAGCCTATAGCTCTGGATCTCGGTCTAACCGCTAAATATACGTTGACACCAACGGTAACGCTCGATGCCGCTATAAATCCCGACTTTGCGCAAGTCGAGGCCGATCAGACAGTGTTGGTGGCAAACCAGCGCTTTCCCATCTTCTTTGAAGAAAAGCGTCCCTTCTTCCTTGAAGGCATAGATTACTTCAGAACTCCATTTCTGGCCGTTCATCCGCGGGCGATCGTTGATCCGGATCTTGCCGTAAAACTTACGGGCAAAAAAGGCCGCAATACTTTTGGCGTTCTATTAGCGAGCGACAATGCACCCGGGAATATCAGCGAAGACGACTTAGCAGACGATCCTACTCTCCTACGCTTTCTCGACAAGAATGCTTACATCGGTGTGTTTCGAGTGAAACGTGACATTGGCAGAGAAAATAGTCTGGGGCTGCTGGCGACCACCTACAACTTCATAGAGAAGCATAACAACCTGGCGGGTCTTGACGGCCGGTTCCGACTGGACAAACAAACCTTTATCTCTTTCCAGGTTCTGGGCACCAGTACGCGCGCCTTCTTTTATGATCCGGATCAGGATCGCGACGTCTATCGGACTGGAAATTCCTTCGCCTACACTTTCGCTTACAACAGTGAGAGTAAACATTGGGATCGTAGCTTCGACATTACCGGCCGTACGCGCGATTACCGCGCTGAAGTGGGCTTTACCAGACGCACAAACACAAACAACTGGAATACCTTTGTTCGTTACAAGTCTGAGCCCAAGCCGAAAGCGAAATTGATCAACTGGCGCCTTTTTAATTTCTTTGGCGGCAACTTCGACTTTCAGGGACGGATGCAGTACTGGGACAACGAGACGCAAGTGCAATTCAACCTTCAGCGTGAATCGTTCTTTGGATTTGGAATCGAGAGAGGATATGAGCGCCTGGTAGAATCAGAATTTGGCGCCAATCGAATAACAAGCGATCTTGCTGTACAACGGAACCGTGCCGCATTGGGAGCTTTTGCAGGACTCGATAACGAACGGTCGACGCAAACGAGAACTGTTTACGTTTTTGGCGGCTCCACACCCAGCAAGAAATACAACTTCTTTCTGCTGGGCGTTTACAACTGGGGCGTTTTTGATTTTGATTTCGGAGCCGGCGACAAGTTTCCACGAGTTAGTCCACCAGGTCTTTTAGATCCAGACGCGCCACTGGATCCTGGGCCGGGAAACCGGACTCACTTCGAGGGAAACGTTACATACCAGCCGACGGCAGCTTGGCGCAACACACTGGCAATCACAAAGGACCGGCTGGTGCGACACGATACTGGCCTTGTCGCATATGACGACAACATCATTGCGCTGCGTTCGACTTACCAGTTCACCAGGTTTGTCTCAGCGAGGGCACGCATCGATTACGACACGCTGGCTTCCAATATTCGCGGCCAGTTTCTGCTCGGCTGGACGCCAAATCCAGGTACAGCCTTCTACATCGGATACAACGATGATTTGAGTCGGAACGGGTTCAGTCCATTCACCGGTAGGTTGGAACCAGGGTTTCGGCGGAACGGTCGTACGTTCTTTATCAAGTTGTCTTATCTGATACGTAAGAATCTTGGTGGCTAATCCGCACATAACGTGGATTTCGGCCATATACGAAATTAGACAGCCTTCCTTAGGACTATCTGGCCGACCCACATCTCGTCGTCGCATCACTTCACAATCACTAATATTGGCCTAATTCGCCGCCTGCATTTAAAGGGGGATTTGTGCGCGTGTTAGACTAGTAATCTCCCTGTTTGTTAAGGTTTTTCCTTGATCCCGAAGACCATGAAAGCAGCATCCAGCTCAGAGGTGAAACCAGCCTACGGAGTGGCAATCTTTTGCGTTACCACTCTGGCACTTGCAACTCTTGCTTGCAAGGGAGATTACCCTGCTTCAGCGCGCCAAAGTCGTCCAGGAGAACCGAAATCGGCGCGACAAGTGAAGACGACTCGCGTAATTGAAACGCCTTTTGGTGAGAGTGTGACAGCCAATGGTACGTTGGCCGCATTTGATCAAACCATTGTCAGCGTAAAGGTGCCGGGAAGATTACATTCAATCGCAGTTGATCTTGGCAGCGTGGTCCGTCGGGGACAGGTAATTGCCCAACTTGAGCCGCAAGACTATAAGCTGCGAGTCGAACAGGCGGAAGCCGCTCTCGCGCAAGCACGCGCCCGTTTGGGACTATCTCCCGAAGGAGCTGACAATCGAGTGGATCCTGAGCAGACCGGCACCGTGCGCCAGGCGAAGGCGGTGCTTGAAGAAGCACAAATCAATCGGCAGCGGGCGGAAAGATTGGTGCAGCAAGGCGTTATTGCGAGGGCTGAATTCGATTCAGCCAACGCCGCGCTGAAGGTGGCGCAGAGCCGCTATCAGGATGCGATAGAAGAAATCCGCAACCGGCAAGCGCTGCTGGCGCAAAGGCGTTCGGAACTTGCTCTGGCAAAACAGCAATTGGCTGATACGCTCGTCTATTCACCAATGGATGGAATTGTTCAAGAGAAGCGCGCCAGTATTGGTGAGTACCTGGCCGCCGGTGCGGCGGTAGTTAATGTTGTTCGGATGGATCCGTTGAGATTGAAAGCTGAAGTTGCTGAACGTGACGCCAAGAACGTGCGGTATGGCCAGAATGTTCGCTTAACGGTTGAAGGAGATCCTAATGTTTACCTGGGACAGATCAAGCGCCTGAGTCCAGTGATTGCTGAACAGAATCGAATGTTGCTCGTAGAAGCAGACGTGCGCAATGATGGTAAGCTGCGGCCTGGCTCTTTTGCGCGCGCGGAGATCGTTACCAACGACGCGAAAATGGCAGTTACTGTTCCCAACAATGCTATCGTCACCTTTGCCGGCATTGAGAAGGTCATCGTGGTGCAAAATGGGAAAGCGCTGGAGAAGCCAATCACTACTGGCCGGCGGAATGGCGAGTGGACCGAGGTTATTGCCGGGGTTAATATCGGGGATCAGGTGGTAGTTGATCCGGGAAATCTACAGTCGGGACAACCGGTCGAGGTTGTGGAATAGATTGCTGTGCAAAAACTAGCTGAAATCTGTATCCGCCGCCCAGTCTTCGCGACAATGATCGTGTTGTCGTTGGTGGTCGTCGGCGCTGCCAGTTATTTCAAACTCGGTGTGGACAGGTTTCCTTCCGTCGACCTGCCAACTGTAAGTGTGCGTACCACCCTGCCCGGGGCCTCACCTGAAGAGATGGAGTCTCTGGTTACGCAGCAGATCGAAGAAGTTGTCAATACTGTCGATGGAATAGACGAACTTCGCTCTGTTACAGGTCAGAGCACGTCTTTTGTGATGGCAACGTTCAGGCTTGATCGGGATCTTGAGTCTGCGGCCCAGGACGTCCGAGATCGCGTCAATACCCTCGGTCGCAATTTGCCTGAGGATGCTACGCCCCCAATTATCACTAAGTTTGATAACGACAGCACGCCGGTACTTACCGTTTCTCTCTCTGCAGATCGGTCTATCAGGGAGCTTACTGAGCTTGCAGATAAGACTGTTCGTGTCCAGCTAGAACGGGTTGGCGGCGTAGGTGAGGTGAGAATTGTCGGCGGTCTGCAACGAGCCATTAATGTCTGGATTGATGCTGAACGACTTGCCGCTTACCAGATTCCGATCGCCAGTATTCGGCAGGCACTCGAGCGGCAGAACACCGACGTACCGGGTGGCAACGTAAATACAGGAAAGGAAGAGTTGGTGCTGCGAACCCTTGGGCGATATACGGATCCCCGAGGTTTTGAAGACCTGGTGATTGCCAATGTTAATGGCGCGCCAATTCGCTTACGGGATCTGGGTCGAATCGAGGATGGCACGAAAGAACAGAGATCTCTGTCCCGTCTTAATGGCGTTCCCACCGTAACACTCGAAATTCGGCGGCAATCGGGGTCAAATACTGTCGAAGTCATTAACGGTATCAAGCGAGAGTTGCCGCGGGTGGCGGTCCAACTTCCTGCTGATGTGAGAATGGAGGTGATTCGCGACCAATCCCGTTACATCGAGTCGGCGCTTCACGAAATTCAGAAGCACCTGATTCTTGGAAGCATCTTGGCCAGTCTCGTTGTGCTTCTCTTCATGCGTTCATGGCGTTCAACCCTGATCGCGGCCGTGGCCATTCCCTGTTCCGTGATCTCAAGTTTCGGCATGATGCGCGCTCTCGACTTCACGCTGAACAGCGTCACTATGCTCGCGCTGGTGCTAATGGTCGGCGTAGTGATTGATGACGCAATTGTGGTGCTGGAAAACATCTTTCGTTTTATTGAAGAGAAACGGATTGAAGCCAAAGAGGCGGCTCGAGAAGCGACGAAAGACATTGGGTTGGCAGTGCTAGCTACTACTCTTTCGCTGGTTGTAATTTTCCTGCCCGTATCCTTTATGTCTTCCATTTCCGGGCGCTTTCTTTATCAGTTTGGTATCACTGCGGCCGTCGCGATCATGGTGAGCCTGCTGGTCTCCTTTACCCTGACACCGATGATGAGTTCGCGGTTGATCCGAGTGGACGAGGCAGAGAAAGGCGGACACGGGACGCCCGCCTCTCGCCGCGGCTTTTACCGGTGGATCGATAAGATATATTCCCACCTACTATCTTTTGCGATGAGGCATCGTGTTGCAGTGGCTGCCGTGGCAGTTATCGTGGTCTTGTCAAGCGTGCCTCTCTATCGCACGGTCAAGCAGGAGTTTATTCCTACGAACGTTGACGAAGCGGAATTCGAGGTTAACGTGAATGGCCCTGAGGGTACCAATCTTCAGGTTATGAACGAAACAATACAAGCCATCGAGAAGGACATTCTAAGCACGCCGGGTGTGCGGCTGGTTCTATCTAACGTTGGCGGATCATTTCTCGGTGGTCTCAATCAGGGAGGAGCCTACGTCAGAATTGCGCCGCATGCGGAAAGAACGCTGTCTTTCGGCCGGTTATGGGAAGAAACAAAGAAAGGCAATCCTTTCAACGCATTCCGGGGAAACTACTCGCAACAGGATGTGATGATTGAGGTGCGCAGGCGTCTACAGAAGTATTTTCCGATGCGCACCAGCGTTCGCAATGGCCGATCTTTCAACTTTGGGGGCGGCCCCACTGACATCGATTTCGTGATTCGAGGACCGGAGCTTGTTGCGCTATCCCAGTATGCTGACCAGTTGCTGGAAGAGTCAAAAAAACTCGGCGGAATTGTCGACGCCGACACGACACTGAGGCTGAACAAGCCTGAACTGCGTGTACAGATTGATCGTGAGCGAGCGGCTGATTTGGGTGTCGACACTTCCGACATAGCGACCAGTCTCCGATTAATGGTGGGGGGCGAGGACCGGGCGTCACGATTCAGAGATCAATCCGTAAATGAAGACTACGATGTGCAGTTGCGGCTGACAGACAGAGATCGGAGTGACGCCGGCACAATCAGCCGGCTTTACGTACCCTCCTCGCGCGGCGGTCTGGTCAGATTGGACAATCTCGTTAAGATCACGCGCGACACCAGCCCATCTCGAATCGATCGATTGAATCGAGAGCGCCAGGTATCTTTGCGGGCTTCCGTCGCTCCCGGCTATGCGCTGGCCGATCGCATCGAGGCGCTGCGCGGAGCGGCAGCACGGATGAACATGCCGGCGGCCTACACAACTTCAGTTTCGGGCCGGGCACGCGAACTGGAAAGAACTTTCGTGGAGTTTATCTGGGCTTTTGTCTTGTCGATTATCTTTATGTACATGATCCTTGCGTCGCAGTTTGAAAGCGTGGTCCATCCATTCACTATCATGTTGAGCCTCCCGATGTCCGTGCCGTTTGCGATCCTCTCTCTCTGGGCCACGGGTGACACGCTCAATCTCTACTCGGCTCTCGGCATACTGGTACTCTTTGGGGTAGTCAAGAAGAACGCGATTCTGCAGATTGATCACATGAACAGCCTGCGCGCCCGCGGCATGGAGCGTTATGAAGCAATTATGCAGGGAAATCGCGATCGGTTGCGCCCGATCTTGATGACGACTTTTGCATTGGTTGCGGGTATGCTGCCGCTCGCGCTTGGCACCGGCCCCGGCTCCGAAGAGCGGCGTTCCATCGCGGTGGTTGTAATTGGGGGACAAACACTCTCATTGCTGCTGACGCTTGTCGCCACACCGGTTGCCTATTCGCTACTGGACGATCTGAGGATCACGGCAAGCTGGCGTAAGCTGACCAGAGTTTCCGAAAGTGTTACAAGTGCAGTAAAGAGCGTCGGGAAACGTCCGGTCAAGGCCGAGGCGCCAGTTGAAGGAACGTTTCAAGGGGAGCCGTCGGAAGATGACCAGGAGAGAATTCGGGCCGGGGCGAGTGGCGACTGACCGCTGTGGGAAAAAGATCATTGGTCATTGGTCATTTGACATTTGACACCTGCCATTAGTAGCCGCGTCACCGCCCTTATTCAAGAACGCTGTTATTCAATTATCAAAGGTATGACTCGGCATTAAGTCGCTCGGATCCCATTGGGCGCTCGTCTTTCCGGGATCAGGAACAGCGGCGTGAGGCCATCAGCGTAACCGGCGTCAAATAACATCCCTTCAGAGATCTCACCCCTTATTCTTTTTGGTGCAAGGTTGACCACAAACAGCGTCTGAACACCGATTATCGCCGCTAGATTCTGGCGTTCCTGCTTTAGACCAGCCACAATCCGCCTCTTATGGTTGCCAAAATCGACAGTGAGCCTCACGAGTTTATCCGAGCCGGTCACATCATCAACTTGCTCGATCGTGCCGAGCCGAATATCAATCTTCTCCAGGACGTCGATAGAGATGGTTGGTTTTATTGGTGCAACTTGAATCGGCACGGCGGCGTCCTCATTTCTCGTACTTCGGCTGGTAGAGCTGGATCTTAAAGCCACCCGGCACCTTGAAATACGTGACCAGGCCGTAGCCATGATCTTCGACCGCCTGTGTGAATTCGACCCCTCGTTTTTCGAGCGCGCGAACAGTTTCCCCAATGTCGTCACAATAGAAAGAGATATCGGCGGTGCCGGAGGCCACCCCCTCGCCTTCGGTGGGATGCACGCCGAGGTCGGCTTCAGGCGCGTCAAAGATAAGCCAGCCCTCGCCAACGTCGGTCGCACTGAGACCGAGTTTATCTCTCAAAAATACACGTAACTCGTTGGGTTGTGAGGAATAGAACATCGCATGTAGTCCCTTGATCATTTCAATCATCCTTTCTCTATAGAGGTTGCGCGATTCCGCAGCGCGGCGACTTGTCACCGCTTTCGTTACTAATGTCTCGCCGGAGAAAGCGGTGACAAGTCTCCGCACTCCAAGGAGTTGAGCACTCTCTAGGGTTGAGCAATT
The DNA here is from genome assembly GCA_035283325.1 of Pyrinomonadaceae bacterium. Lineage (GTDB taxonomy): Bacteria > Acidobacteriota > Blastocatellia > Pyrinomonadales > Pyrinomonadaceae > PSRF01. The sequence goes on from DATEUF010000227.1 coordinate 44,908, forward strand.
TATTCACAGCTTCATAGCGACCGGGTTGGTTCGAGAGATCAACTATAGCCATGACAACAGGAATCCCTATTTTGTGGATAAACCGAATGCTTCAGTATACGTGTTGACCCGGTCGCTATCCGCTCCCGGTTCTGACTTTGTGTACCCACGCAGTAATCATATTGGCATCGCTTGGAGTTTTGAGACGGCCCCACGGAGTGCCGCCCCTACATCGCCTTTGAAGATGTCCTCTCCCTGAAGAAAAGAAACAAAGGTAGAGCGAGCGACACGCCTACCGCCAGATTAGCAACCACGTACAGCCAGAGGTTTTTCATCCCGCGCCGCCGGCCTTCTGAGAAAACAAAGAGCCAGAGCACGATGGATGACACAATGACGTCCATGCCAAAGAAACTGGAGACCTCATTCTCGAACAGTTGTCGCCAGAATAACGGCACATCAAACCCATGCATTAGCAGGAACGGCAGGGTCTGTAAAAGCGGGAGGACTGTACCGAGAATCGCTGCCACAAGGTAAAACCACTGCATATGTATTTCTCCGGTGTGGGCCAGTTTCGTGATTGTTCGTGTGATTTAGTGGATCGTACCTACAACGCACAGGGAGCTCTCAAAATCACAGGAAACCAGCTCGAACAAGGCTTACACGTTCTCACTTCGCTTGGGAAACTTCGTCGCCCACCGCCTCTGGCATTTTTAGTATTTTCTCCCAGTCGGATTTATCATCGCGCATCTGCATAGTTAAGCTGTCGCGAAGCGTTGTGAGTTTCTCACTCAGTGTCCGTGGGTAGCTGTTAAGGTCCTTAAACCGGCGTCGTTGCTCCGTCACCTGAGACTTGAGTTTTTCTATCGAAGGAATGGCGGCGTGTTGGCCATTCTCCCAGAACGGTTCCAGCAATCGTTCCACGCGAACCGCGCCGGGAATGGCTATCTCTTCGTCGTCAAGCCCTGTGACATCAGCCACAAAGTTCCCCTCGCTATCAACCCCGCGGAAGAGTTGCATTCTGCCGGGAAGAGTAGTCTTGTCCAAAGAGTTGGAAGCCTTTAGGGTCGGCCGGCCATCGATAAGACACTGCTTGAAGATCACACCCGCCACAGCCGGAACCTCACTCGACAATTTGGTGCCAATTCCAAAGCCGCCAACTTCGGGAAACTCGCGCACAATTCGGTGGACCTTCTCGACGTCGAGATCTCCGGTAAGGTTGGGGCGCAGGTCATGGAGGCCATTAGCCTCAAAAAACCGCAGGCACCAGCGCCCCAATTCGGCAAGATCGCCTGAATCAACGCGAAAACCCTTGAAAGCTCGCCGCCTCGCTTCTGTCGAAGTCGCCGCCATTGCCGCATGGACTGCCCCCATGTAGACGTCTATCGTATCCAGCAGCAGTGTAGTTCCATTCGGATTTGCATCTAGCCAGCGTTCGAAAGCAACCTGCTCGAAATGCTTTGGCCTTCCCGTGCGCGGCTCGATCTCAGGCTCGTAAAGATATTCAATGTATGCCTGTTGCCAGTAGTGCGCCTCCGTGCCGACTGCCGGAAGATCGAGACGATGTGCCGCTTCCATGTTTGAGGTGTCGTTGAATCCTCCAATGAAGGCATAGACCGCGATATCCACGGCTCGTTCAACGTCTCCGTTGCGGCGCAGCGAAAAGTCGGACAGCCAACGGTGCTCGCCCGCAGCCATACGGAATTGCATTGCCGTGCTGGCCGTAGTCATCGGCAGATCAAATGCGTGCTCGAATTTGATCTCCTGTGCTTGTGTGAGTGCGAATGCGCCTGTGATGTCGGCAAAAGGCTGATGAGCAAAAACAATTGTGCCGGGTTTCACGGCGCGAATCTTGCCAACAAATTGAATGTCCTCAATGGCTTTGGCAAAGAGTTTCAGACCGCCGCGATCCTGTTCCAGAAATCGTAGGCGTGGGCGATCGATCTGGCTATCAATGAGCAGCCGCACCAACCGTTCATGACCGAGACAAGGAGCAAAAGGAAGCTTACGCTGGGTCACATAAAAGGTGGCTTCCGCCTCACTCAGCGCTCGGTCATGTAGACGCGTCGCAGCCTTGTACGATGCGTCACCCATCGCCGCATGATATCGATCAAAGTTTAGTGTGCCCATCGCAAGAAATAGTGATAAGTGATGAGTGATAAGTGATAGGACGTATAAGCCATATACGACCTATTAAGTCACCCGGTCACTGCTCACAATCTCGGCGCCTGCCTCACCCATTTCTACAATGGCTCGGTCACCGTCGCCCGGAT
>DATEUF010000228.1:0-9222 GCA_035283325.1 Pyrinomonadaceae bacterium
CGACCATTGCGAAAGTGTTATCTGAGGAGCATATATCACCCAAAAACATAGAGATTGATATCTCTCAGATCCAGGTTCTCGATTTGCTAAATACTCCTATGGATCGCAAATGTTGTAGTACCTGCGGTTTCGCCAATCATAATGAGCGTGGCATCCGGTGTAGTGTAGGAACATGGGAAGAAATGGTTGGCGAGGATTTGTTCTATCAAAAGTATGCGACATATATCTGTTCTCGTTGGCAAGGTGAGTATTACGATGTAGACGGAAAACCAGTCACACCCTAGAATCTGCCTAATGAGGTCAAGACTAAAATGAACCCTGTAGAATTGGCGCAAAAGGTAGAAGAGAAATACCAACGTTATCTGAAGACCACCTTTTACTTCCGCGATCCGGTGTTACGCGCCTCGTTTAAGCAAGCCTTGAAAGACACTGACCGCTTGAGTAGAGGCCCCTACCTCGAAGCTACCCCTGTATTCAAACGTGGGCAAACTCCACGATCATTGTTTCAAGGCCTACTCGGATATGCCCCGCACGACAGCTTTTTGAACGCCGTACAAGCGGACAGGCCTCTCTATCAACATCAAGAGGAAGCGATTCGCCGAGTATGCGAGGGGCGTAATGTTGTTGTTGCCACGGGAACCGGCAGCGGCAAGACGGAAGCCTTTTTATACCCGGTGTTGCTCCATCTTTATCAAGAGTTCCAGCAAGGCTTGTTGGGGTCTGGTGTGAGGGCGCTCATCCTTTACCCAATGAACGCGCTCGCGAATGACCAGCGAGAACGATTGGGCAAGATATGCACTACCCTAAAAGAAAGTGTTTCGCCATTTCGGTTTACGTTTGGGCAATATACAGGTGATACACCAGATAGCGAGGGCGATTCTTATCGCAACGCGCGTAGCCGTATTGATGGGCGATATGCAGGAGAATTAGTTCTCCGAACGGAAATGCGTCAACAACCTCCTCACATCCTTCTCACAAATTACTCGATGTTGGAGTATCTGCTACTCCGCCCGCAAGACAGCGAATTGTTTGATGATGGACGAGCCAAATGGTGGACGTTTTTAATTTTAGACGAGGCACATCAATATCGAGGCTCAAAGGGCATTGAGATGGCAATGTTGCTCAGGCGGTTAAAACGTCGGCTTCGGGAAGGGGACCAAACGGGAGAGTTTCGCTGTATTGCAACCAGCGCCACTATTGCTGGCGGCATCGAGGATCGCGCGAATGTAGCAAAATTCGCGGAAGCTTTATTCGATGAGGAATTCCGTGAGGAAGATGTAATCCTTGGAGAAACTGAGCCTTTGCCCGCGGAAGGCACCAAGAGCCTGCCGTCAAATGCTTATTTTATCCTTCGTAAGGCCATCGAAGCGCCCACAGACGAAACTCAAGCCCAACTCTCTAAGTTGGCATCTGACTTTGAGGTGACTCTTGAGGCGAACAAGGAAATGCCAAAGAAAGTCGGGCAATTTCTTCAGGAGGACAATCGCGCGATCCGGCTTCGGCATCGGATTACTGGCACGCCTATGGAGGTTCAAGCGATTGCCGCTGATGTTTTTAGTGATCTGCCAGAGCAACAACAAGTCGTGGCTCTTTCTGAACTTGTCGAGTTGCTTCTAAAAGCCACAGACCCTGTTTCGGACTCTCCGCTTCTCTCTGCCCGGTATCATCTCTTTCTTCGCTCTTTGGAAGGCGCTTTCGTCGCTTATTGGCCGGAAAAGAAAGTCTATCTAGATCGCCAGGCGACAACACATGACGGCGCGGCCTTTGAGGTTGCCTTATGCCGCGAGTGTGGTCAACATTACTTCGTCGGCAAATTGAAGGATGGGAAATTGCGGGAGGCGATGCGCGACCCCGGACATCCTGATTTTGGCGCTGATTTCTTTCGCCCAGTCGAGGTTGTAGATATCGAAAGTGACGACGATGATGAAGGTAATGCAAAGCAAAAGCAATCTTTCCGACTCTGCGTTCAATGCGGAGAGATGTGGCGGGCGAAACCTGGCCTCAACAAAGGCGGATGCGGACACAATGCTTCAATCCTTGTGATTATGCAAGAAACGTCCAGCGAGAAAGAAAGTGAGAAGGGAGATCAAATACCGAGGTGTAGCGCTTGTGGCTATCGAGCACCCGACCCGGTGCGGGAAGTCGTGCATGGTACTGACGGGCCTCATGCAGTGATTGCAACGACACTTCATCAGAACCTTCCAGCGGATCGCAAGAAGGTACTGGCATTTGCCGATGGACGTCAGGAAGCAGCATTCTTTGCCTGGTACCTTGAGAAGTCGTATGAAGATATTCGCAACCGCAACCTAATTCTGCGGGCCGCTCGGAGACTCGCTCCCCATACGACAGAAGGCTTATCCTTGCGCGAACTTGCAACTGGAATACGCGATCTTTTTAGAGAGTTGAAAGTGTTTGAAGCCTCAAAGGGCGATATTGAACTTCGGCGCGAGGCTTGGCTTGCGCTCTATCGCGAGTTTCTCACTGACGAACCAAGGATTTCACTGGATGGCGTTGGCCTGCTCCATTGGTCAATTAAGTGGCCAGATGGCTTCCAGATTCCAGAATTGTTGCAACGTCCACTTTGGCCATTAAGTGAGCGTGAGGCAAAAGAATTGATGACTATTCTGTTTGGTTTCATGCGACGCGAAAGGGCTGTCGAACTTCATACCGAGAATGCCGTTTCGATTAACAATGATAACTGGGAGGAACTTAACCTTCAGGCGCGACAAGTGTCCGTCCAAATTATCAAATCAAGACGCGGACGCGCTATGAATAGCTGGGCTGGGGCGACGACGGCCAGGGCCGGTTTCCTAAAACGAATACTTGCAGAAGTTGGCTTGGGAGAAGACGCGGCCAAAGAACTTGATAAGACTCTGCGTGCAATATGGGAGACTGTGCGGCAATGGGATGATCAACATTCCTCAGATGAGCGCCTTCTAATCCGTGTGGGTGATGCTCACAGATTGAATCCAGACTGGTGGAGAGCCTTCCCTGTTGGGAAGGACGAGCCTCTTTTTCAATGTGATACCTGTGGCCGTTTGCAAAAAGTTTCAATCAAAGGCGTCTGCCCCAGACATAAATGCCCAGGCAAGCTCAAAGAGGTTCATCAGACCAATTTGGAGGAGAATCATTATCGTCTCCTCTACGATGAGGATTTGCCAGCACGTTTGATAGTAGAAGAGCATACGGCACAAATTGACAAGGAAAGGGCGCGTGAGTTTCAGAACGACTTCAAGCAAAACAAGATTGATGTCTTAAGTTGCTCTACGACATTTGAGCTTGGGGTAGATTTGGGCGATCTGGACACAATCTTTCTCAGGAATGTGCCTCCCGAAGCTTTCAACTATGCCCAGCGCGTTGGGCGCGCTGGCCGCCGCAAAGGATACCCTGGACTTGCAATAACATATTGCAAACGTGGGCCTCATGATCTGTATCACTTCGCGGATCCTCAGCGGATGCTCAAGGGGACGACCCAAGTACCTGTGCTGAGTCTAACCAACGAAAAAATTATTCTCCGTCATGTAGCGGCGACGGCGTTTTCTCGCTTCTTCCGGGCTTTCCGAGTCAAATTTGAAAGTGTGGGGGCCTTGTTTAAAGACCTTGAGCAACCCACAGGAACCTCAGACTTTAGAGAGTTCCTTCAGGCAAATAGAGCGGAGCTGGAGGATACCCTGCGCGCAGTTGTTTCTCAACAAATGGCGGAGTTGATAGGCTTGAAGGATGGGACTTGGATTGAGAAGGTTGCTGGAGCTGATTCTCGCTTTCGGCTGGCTGAAGCCGAAGTCTCAAGCGACTACAAGAGTGTGAAGGAGTTTGAAACCACATCCGCACAAAAGCGGGACTATAAGGCGGCCGAGCGGGCAAGCGCACGGGTGAGCACGATTGCCGGCGAAGACGTCCTCTCCTTTCTTTCACGGAAGGCCGTGGTCCCCAAGTATGGCTTTCCAGTAGATGTGGTGGAGTTAGATACTCATCCAGTAAGAACGGGCAGAAGTAGAGAGTCATTCGAGGTTTCCCTTCAAAGAGACCTTGCGATCGCCGTCGCGGAATTTGCGCCGACTAGTAAGTTGGTTGCTAATAAGAAAGAATGGGAATCCAAAGGGCTTAAGAAAGTCGCTGGCAAGGAGTGGCCGCGGAAATTCTACCGGAGATGTATCCGGCATAATTTTTTCAAGCAATGGAGGCAGGAAGATGTGGAACCTCCTGGCAGGTGCGGTTGTGACCAATTGCCCGAAAAGTATGAATATGTCGATCCTATATTTGGATTTGTCACGGCTATAGGGAAACCAGAGGAGCCTAAGCGACGCCCGGCAAAGACTTTCACGACAAGGCCGTACTTTGTGGGTTTCACCGGGGCAAAGCCGAGTGAGATGTCTTTCGGCGGTGTTCAACTCACAAAGACGTCGCCCGGAAACATGGTTGTGCTTTGTGAGGGCCGTAAGGGAGAGGGTTTCAGCATTTGTGAGACTTGTGCAGCAGGTGTCAAACCCGGCGAACTCAAGAAAGGACACAAGACTCCGTTTGGAACAGATTGCTTGGGGAAAATTCAAAGGGGTATCTCTCTTGGACACGAATTTGCAACCGACGTACTCCGTATGCAATTCCTTACTCAGCCGTCAGTGATGGATATTGAACCAGTTTGGTTTGCCTATTCGCTTGCCTACGCAGTTGTTGAGGGGGCTGCTGAGATTCTGGAAGTTCCATCTTCTGATCTAAATGCGACTGTGGCTTATGGTAGCGAGTACTTTATTCCTCCGATTATCCTCTATGATAATGTTCCCGGCGGAGCAGGACTCGTCGCTAGATTGGAGGAAAACGATGTGCTCAAGCGGGCATTGGAAGCGGCATTGATAAGAGTTAGTGGAGCCTGCAAATGCGGCGAGGACACGAGCTGCTATGGTTGCCTAAGAAGTTACCGCAATCAGTTCGCTCACCAACATCTCAGGCGAGGCCCAGTGATGCACTATTTAGAAATGATGTTGGCGAATTGGTAGTTCTTGAAGAGCGCCCAACCGTGTCCTAAGAAACCTTCTCGGTTATAGATTGATGCGTTTTCTGCGGCGATTCAGGCCATGCGGACAATGCTGGGACAAACCCATTGGGCGCGAGGTACACAAATTCATCGGCTCAATGCGGTCAGCACTTCTCCGCTCAGCATTCGACCTCGGTTGTGGCTCACGTTCCAGCCCGTTCCCAAAAAGGATCGTAGCGTCCTAAACGGGGTCGGACCAGCCGCCACCACCAGTGACAGAATCACGCGGGAACAGGAACCAGAACCTGTCCTGAGCGAAGCCGAAGGGCCGCACGCCGGTAAATATGGGGAAGTGACCCCACTGCGACAACGGGGAGGGAGTGGTTACGACCTCTCTCTTACCCACTGGCTCGCAGTGCAAGGATTGCTGCTCATGACTGTAACCCATATGTCTCAAGTCGAGTCATCATCAGTACGGGCTGCAGTCATAGTCGGCATCTTTGGAGTCATCGCCGCATGTTTTGGCGGTATATTTCTCCTGCTCCCTACTGCTTTTGAAAAGGGCTTTATCGTTATTGCCCACAGTGTTCAAGGAGGCAACCCCAATGAACCATCATCTACAGATTTACCGACCCTAACACTACCGAGCCAGACACCCTTAGTTGTATTGCCAACCAACACACTTTTCCAAGGAAGGCACTGGAGGAACCCATGACATCCCATTTTCGGCCAATCGCGCTCATTGCGCTCCTCGCCAGCGTTCTCGTGACGCCGGCCATTGCCCTTGGGCAGTCGGACACGACTCCCCCGACGCTGGTGAGTTTCAGCTTTACTCCGTCCGCCATAGACACAACGGCTGCACAGCAGCCTGTAACCGTTACGATGCGCGTGACCGACGATCTCGCCGGCGCATTCCCAGCCCTTTTGAGCTTCGTGAGCCCATCCGGAAGACAGGGCCAAGCTATTCTTACGGGGGAGTTCAACCTCATCTTCGGTACCTCGCTGGATGGCGTCTGGCAGGCAACACTGAACTTCCCTCAGTTCACAGAGTCCGGTGCATGGACGGTCTCTGGCCTGTTGCTCAATGATCTCGCGGGGAACAGCGTGGCACTGAATGCCGCCACACTGCAGGCGCTCGGCTTCCCTGTCACTCTCAGCGTGACGTCAACCCCCGATACGACTCCGCCTCAATTGGTCGGCCTGCGACTCACTCCATCCGCGGTTGACGTCTCGGCCGGCGTGCAAGACGTCACCGTGGAACTGGATCTGATCGACGCCCTGGCCGGGGTTCAATTGGAGCCCGAGCGGCGGGGGTTCTTCCTACTCACGGTCAGAAGTCCGTCTGGCGGGCAATCCCATTCCCTCTCAAATCGAGACTTCCAACTGATCTCGGGCACGGCTCAGAATGGGACCTGGCAGGGGACGCTCAGGATCCCTCAGTTCAGCGAAGCAGGAACCTGGACGGTGGGCGACATCACTGTGCCTGACGCCGCCTCCAATACTCTCTTCGTCTCCACTTCTCAGCTGCGGGCGCTCGGCTTCTCGCCGGACCTCGGCGTCACATCGGTTCCATCCGATACGACACCGCCCCAACTGGTGGGCTTCACCTTCACTCCGATCCTGATTGATACATCAATCAGCGCAGTACAGGTAACGGTAACCTACACTACGACCGACAACTTGGCAGGGGTAGATTTTTCGCCGGACAACCCAACGCTGACCGGTTTCCAGGCAGCCACCTTCCGAAGCCCCTCTGGGGCACAGGTCGTCGTTGCGGAGTTCTTCAACCTCGCAACCCTCATTGCGGGGACCCCGCAGAATGGGGTCTGGCGAAGCACGTTCATATTCGCCCGCTTCAGCGAAGCCGGCACGTGGACGGTTCGCGACGTGATGCTTAGGGACGCGGTTCGCAACCGCATCTTTCTAAACACCGCCGCGCTTCGGGCGGCAGGCTTCCCGACAGAACTCATCGTAGTCCAACCATCGCTTCTGGTGGACGGCACGGTAGCTCCCACCACCGGGGGCACCGTGATGGATCAGGTCTTTGGAGCGAGGGCTCAGGTCACGTTTCCCCCAGGGGTTCTCAGCGCCACGACGCAAGTCGCGATCGATGTGTTTGAATCACCCCTGTCCCTTCCCACGCCGAGTGGCTTCACTGGACCGGGAACGCGTTTTGTGAACATCAACCTTACTCCCCAGCCGGCATTCCCGCTGCCGCCACCTGGCTTGACGGTTGTCCTTCCGCTGACAAACGTCATGATTCCGGGGGACAGGATTGACCTGTTTCGAGTCGATCCGGCGACAGGGAATCTGGTGCCCGCGCTGGATGTCGCAGGGCAGCCTGTCGTCGGCACCGTTGATGCTGGTGGTCTAAGCGCGACGTTCACAGGGGTTGCGGGCCTTTCCATCGTCGTTGGCTTGGTTCCCGCAACGATTCCGACGATTCCCGTGATGATCGACATCAAGCCGGGGAGCTTCCCCAACTCCATCAACCCCAAGAGCACAAGCACGATCCCTGTCGCCATCCTCTCGACTGCCGACTTCGATGCTCCTAGCGAGGTGGACAAGACGTCGCTCACTTTCGGTCGGACGGGCAATGAGCAGAGCCTGGCGTTCTGCAACAAGAGCGCCGAGGACGTCAACAGCGACGGGTTGCTGGATCAGGTCTGCCACTTCCGTACTCGGTTGACCGGCCTCCAAAAGGGGGATACGGAGGGCATCCTGAATGGCATGACGGTGGATGGCGTTCCAATTGAGGGACGTGACTCGGTCAGGATCGTGAAGTAAGACGGCTGTTTCGTTGATGAACCAGAGGAGGTCAGGTGTGAGGCCTGGCCTCCTCCCCCATTCAGCGGCTGGCCTGGCCCAAGTGGATACAGCGCAGGAGAGGTCGGGAGTCGCTCGCGACGATTGTTGGGCAGTTCAGCTCAATCAACACAAAGGAGCAAAAGATGAAACGCCGTTCATTGAATTCAGCTGGACGAATTGCTAGCATTCTAATCAGTTGCTTGAGTCTGGCGTTATTCTTGTCTTTTCCTATTTCTGTTCGCGCCGCAGAGCCCGTTACACCCTGCATACCCGAACCCACTGATATGACTACTAGCTATGGCAATCTGATTTCATGTTCAATCGACAATGCGGGCGATACAGACCTGTTCCGATTTACCGGGACGAACGGCGAACCCGTAGTAGCACAGGTCACCTACCAGAGTGGCGCCATGCGACCCTGTATTCAACTCATCGCGCCTGATAACACCACGACAACTGCCTGCAATAACGCATTTTTCAATAGGATCGATATCACTCTTAACCAGACGGGAACATATACTATCCTTGTCGATGTTTTCTTCAGCGGAACAATAGGCAATTATTCTCTGGCGCTCGAAAGGCTCATACCTCCCTCCCCCAACGCAGGGGCTGTTCAACATGGGATAACTTATGAAAACACATTAGACGCTAGTGGCGATTTGGATTTGTTCGTCTTGGACGGAGAAGTAAATACTACAGTGAGGATACAAGCGACATACCAAAGCGGCTCTATGCGACCTTGCATGGAATTGATTGCGCCGGACAATAGCCGCATGACTGCGTGCAACAACGCCTTCTCGAACTCGATTGACACCACATTGAGCCAATCAGGTCCTTACGTCATTCTTATCCGAGATTGGTTTTCCACTAGCACCGGAAACTATGCGCTGGCGATTGAACGGGTGCGTCCTCCTTCCGCGAACGCTCAACTCCTTCCATATGGGAGTACGATAGCAACCGACATCAACTCATCTGGCGATCTCGACCTCTTCACCTTCCGTGGGGTCATGAGCACTACCATTAGACTCCAGGCCACTTGGCAGAGTGGATCGCTGCGACCTTGTATCGAACTCGTAGCTCCCGACAATGCGCGCACAACCGCATGCAGCAATGCCTTTTCAAATTCGATTCAGGCAACCTTGAACCAGTCAGGCACTTATGCTGTCCTTGTCACAGATTGGTTTTCCACAAGCACAGGCAATTACACCATCACACTTCAGTGTCTTGTCGGGTATTGTGTAAATGTCTATCTACCATTGATCCAGAGATAGCCAACTCATCATATAGGTTGTACAGCCTAGCTGCTGACCGCCACATGAGTGCCGACAACACTGACGGTAACTTAACCGCCAATACATCGCCGACACTTTGTGTATTCTGACGTATTTTCGTGGGGTTTTGCAGTACAACCTTAACGAATGTGTCGGCAATCACCTGACGGT
>DATEUF010000229.1:0-3048 GCA_035283325.1 Pyrinomonadaceae bacterium
AGCACCATGTGCGCGCAAGCGCGCGAGGACGTCCTCGATGTCGTCGACGGCGAACATGATGCGACGTATGCCCAGGGTGTTCACTGGTGTGTTCTTCGGCTCAGTTCTGACCGCCGCCGGTGCGTGGAACTTGTCCAGCTCGATCCGGCCGTGGCCGTCCGGGGTCCGCATCATCGCAATCTCAGATCGAACGTTCTCGAGCCCAACGATACGGTCCACCCATGGTCCCTCCACCGTCGTCTGGCCCTCCAACTCCATACCAAGTTCGACAAAGAATGCCTTCGCGGCCTCAAGGTCCTCGACCACGATGAGAACGTTGTCCATCCGTTGAAGCGTCATGTCTCTTCCTCCCACATTTGATTGGAAACGCGCGGCATTGCGCCGTTCACCGGGCGTATAACGCTTTCGAGCTGAGCGGCCCGCCTTCCATCTTACACCTAAATCACCCATACTGCCTGGCCGGACCCATCAATCAACAACCCGACCCGCGGGGTCCGCTCCAGCGAGATGTTAGGTGGCGCAGATTAGTCTTCAGGGTCAGCGTCAAATCCCAGATCATGATCCCTGGATTCCGAATCGCCCACGGTGTATAGGTCCGATCAAGCTGGTTGGATGGAAATGGCTATCCGGCGCTATGGCACAAGGGGGCGTCAGTTCGAGGGGCCCTCTCCCTTATGAGAATCCTCGGCGTATTGGCGGGCAATGATTTCACGCAGGACATCAAGATCAACGTCGTCCAGTTTGTTGACATAAAGACATGCGACGGATTTCTTGTGCTTGCCGAGCCTGGCGTAGAGCGCCTCTGCACCCTCGAAGTCGTCGCCGACATAGAAGGTCATATTGGCCTTTCGCGGCGAAAACCCCGCCGCTGGCATATCACCCTCACGCCCCGTTTCGTAGACATAGTGGTTCGACCCGAATCCGATGATCGACGGCCCCCACATGACCGGCTGAAGACCAGTCACCTCCTTGTAGATTGCTAAAGAAACCAGGGCATCCGCACGACGGCGAGGGTTTTCGATTGCTGCTATGAAGTCATCGACGGATGCCGAGGTTGGTTTGGTCTTGTTTTCAGCCATGTCAGTCTCCTTAGCCGACCACAATGTGGATTGAGGGTTGGTGGAACACGGTGACTATCCGAGCATGTCGAGTGGGATCGTTGTGGAATGCATTATAGTCAACACTCGCTACAAGGGCTACACACCCTTCCCATACAACTTCTTTGCCTACCCACGGATAGAGATCCTGGAGCTACCTGCGCCACCTAACGGCTTGCGCATCAGCGGCGCCGAAGGCGTCCGCTGCATGCGCGTGTTAACCCGCTTCGCGAATTCGCATACTAAGTGCAACACGGCCAAGCGACCGCCGGCAGCCCTATAGATCAGGAAAGGCGACTAGGGAGAGCATAGCCTTCAGATGGCTACCTTCTCGGCTCATACCTCATCGCCACCGCCCCCGAGCCAAACTCCAGCCGGCTCACGAGCTTCAAGTCGACGTACTTCGACAGCCCCGCGAACAGCGTCGGCCCGTGGCCTACTAGCCTGGGGTGCACCACGAATTCGTACTCATCGATCAGCCCCAGCTCCGCCAATGCCAGCGGGAGCGTCACACCTCCCGTGAACAGTCCCTTACCCGGTTCCTGCTTGAGCTTTTGAACGGCCTTCCCGAGATCCCCGCGTACGAGCTCCGCGTTCCAGTCGACCCGGTCCAGGGTGCTCGACACGACGTACTTCTTTGCCGCGTCGATGGTCCGGGCGAAGGGCTCCGTCCAATCGGGCATGGTCACTGTCCGCGTCGACAGCCGCCACGCTGCCTCCATCATTTCGTAGGTTACCCGGCCAAAGAGGAGGGCATCAGCCTGGGCGATGTTCTCGGCCGCGTGACGATGCAAGTCTTCGTCCGGGATCCCTACGCGATGATCGCAGCAGCCGTCCAATGTGACGTTGATGGAATACCGAAGGGGTCGCATTACGTCCTCCTGAAGCGGGCTAACTAGTACATAGAACGCAATATTGCGGTATATTTACTTATACACAGCACTCCAATTTTAACTGATATTCGCCAGGATGATATCCAGTATCTCATCGTGGCGAGACTGCTCCAACTCCGGAGTCTTGAGTTCTTCGACCAATTGTCGGAGTGTGCGTTGTTGAGTCAGTCCCAGCCCACTCATAGATAATTTCTCAGAACCAGGATCCAAGGTTGCAATGCCCTGGTAATAATCCTGGCGGAGTAAGGGGTCTGATACCTCAGCGTAAATCATGGTTGTATCAAGGTTTTCGTGTCCTAAATATCGTTGAAGAGAAGACACCGGCATACCAGCCGTCAACATCTGACTGGCAAAGGTGTGCCGGAGACGCTGGGCTGTCACTGGTACTCCAGATTGGCGAGAATAATGAACTAGGCGTCTTTGTAAGGTGCGTGGATGCAGTGCTACATGCTGGGTAGAGAACAGATACACGGCATCCGGGTTAGGACGGATGGCAAGGTGTTGTTGCACAGCTAACACCGCGGTGTCACTCATGTAGGCAATCCGATCCTTGCGTTCCTTGCTGTTATAGATGAATAGTTTGCGCGCATCCAAGTCAATGTCAATCAATCGCAGAGAGCAAACCTCGCTGATCCGCAACCCGCAGTGCCACAGCAGATAGAAACAGGCTAGATCTCTGACGGCCAACATCGATCCGAACTCGGTTTTGGCTTCTGTGATAGCCTTTTGAATACCGCGTTCCAATCGACGAACCTGTTCAGCGGATAAGGGGCGAGGTAAACGCTGCGGCGAATCCAACACTTTGAGCTTCAGGATTGCCTTTGGCACATCGTAACCTTCCTCAATGAGAAATTGGCACAGAGCCCGGAAATAAATCAGATCCCAATTGATGGTACCGGGTGATATCCCTCCACGTAACCTGGTATCAATGTAATCTTCTAGCCAATGTGGGGCGAGCTGTTGCCACGCGCTCCACTCGTAGTGCTGGATGAAAAAGGTTGTCATGTGATTCAAACGACTGAAAAGCTGTCTGGTTGAGCGTTGGACAGTTTTTGCAG
>DATEUF010000230.1:0-10395 GCA_035283325.1 Pyrinomonadaceae bacterium
TGCTTTACGGGTGACAGTGACCACAAAGCTGGCTTATGTCCTGAATTCTGAGTCTTTTGAGTATTTTGAGTAGCTAAGTAAGAAATGGAAAACACAGCCTGTGTGTGTACACTGAGAGAGAGAATAAAGTTTTTTTGACTACTTTAAGGGAAAATACTCACAATACTCACAACTCAAAACCGTTTCTTTTAGAATTTCTCCCCTCCTAATGAAACAGCAACCGCAGCGCCTTCCGCTTGTATTGCGGGGGGTGGGTACCCCCCTCAAATCTTGACCGAGTTCTTACACACTTCGGCCCCTAGGTAACGCTGGCACTGGTCCGTTTTTAGCAAACGGCACACTATAGGCACACAAGCGGTCCCTGGTTCACCATTCATCAGAAGTTACACGTCTGCCTAAGTAGTTGTTATTGTGAGGGATAGCTTGGGGCGGCTAGAGGGACTCGAACCCTCGACCTCTTGATCCACAGTCAAGCGTTCTAACCGACTGAACTATAGCCGCCACACAATCTCACCAACGCCTGCGATCCCCCCAACACGTTCTCAGCCAGGAAAAGCAATGCCCCCGGCAGGACTCGAACCTGCGGCCCTCTGCTTAGCTTCCAGCATCAGGCTTTCCCTGACCGCCCGCCCCTTTCGAACGGGGTTGCTGGCTGGACTATATCTTGGACATCTCAGTCCCGACCCGTATAGTCTCTGAGGAACCCACTCGTGCGGTTTACAAGAGGTTTCCTGCGGATTACCCAATCCTCACGGATTTTTACTCACACTAATCGAGTACCTGAGGCTCTCAGGGCGTCCCCGCATATGGGGTCGTCCACTCAATGAGTTCTTCCCTCTTCCCCATTAAGGCTCCGACAAGGCAGATGCTCTATCCGCTGAGCTACGGGGGCAAAAATTCAGATCACCCCGCGATGTTAACATGTAGTTTGCTGAGAATGTAGTCAATCTGGTCAACTAATTTGACAGTATTTTCGCCTCGTTACACTGTTCAAAAGAAAGAGATCGCCACAGGTTGAGGCGATCTCCACTTCCGCCCGGTCTTCAGTCAGGGAATTAGGCTGCGCGAGGGTGCTCAGTAGTCTCAGCAAAAACACGTCGACCATTTAGCGCGTCGTCGATAATCTCTCTCACGGCTGAGGTGTCGGGGTTGACATCCATGCGGTCGCAGGCCCGAAGATGGCGCAGGATACCTTCGGTGGCGATTTCCAGCGCTCGACCAGCCAACTTCGAATAGCGACGAGCCTGGATATGATCTATCCTCTGAATCCGCTCATCGAGCGGCAAGTGTCTATCAAAAGTCACGGTTACGTTTGATCCTCCAAACCCGAATTTCGGGTGTTTTGATTGCTAATTTAGATGCTCTGACACCATCCCTGGATGCAGATTCCTTGCATTTAGCAAAGATTTCCGGGTCACACTTCCATACTGTCCCACTCGACTAAGTGACCTAAATTATGGGGGAGTTCAGCAAAACTACAGATTATACTCAGAACCAGCTGAAAAATCCACAGTTTTCTGGTGTATTTTCTGGCACACCAACCCCGTGCCGAGAGCGGAGGAGACTGTCGATGATTACCGTAACTTGCTTTAACGTGAAGAATTACGTCGAGTGGCGAGGAGGGCCCAAGCCCAAACCGTGAGCGCCGCCATCGGTCCATTCCATGATGGACTTTGGGCGGCGCCTCTCCGGGCCCTGATGGTCGCCAAACGCCTTACTTCCTGGGTAGGACTGTATCTTTCATCCCCTTGCCAACGCGGAACTTTAAGGTTGTTTTGGCCGGGATCTGAATGGTTTCTCCGGTCGCAGGATTTCTGCCTTCGCGAGCTTTTCTTTCCGACTTCACTAGTTTGCCGAATCCGGGTAGCACAAACTCTCCATTCGATTTCACTTCGCGTGCCGCTAGATTAGAGAGTTCTTCGAAGAACTCTTTCACTTGACCACGCTTCATTCCGGTCCTTTCGGCGAAATAATTGACTACTTCCGATTGAGTCATGCGCTTCTTACCTGTCGCGGCTTTGGTCGCCATGGTCTGGTGTGACACCTCCAATAGGACATTAATTGAAAAACTATTGAACACTCATATATCACAGTCACGCGGCAAAGTCTCGATAAAATGGCGTTTTTATCGCGGTTTTTTGCAAAAAGTTGTTAGAGTGAGGTTCCCGCTTCGGAATAGGTTTTGCCCCAGACCCTACCAGTGTTTCCCGAGTTCCTGCACTCCGACAACCGGTCAACTCGTCATGAGTACCCCTGCGCCGCGTATTGAATCCCCTTTCAGAGCCAGCAAAGCCTCATTTGCCTGAGCAAAAGAAAATTGTTGAATATGCGTGCGCACCGGAATATGAGCTGCTTCCTCAAGAAACTCCCGGCCATCATTTCGTGTATTGTTGGCAACGCTCCTCACCATGCGCTCACCGTAGATAAGCGCATAATCAAATGATGGAATCTTGCTCATGTGAATGCCCCCAAGTACTAGCGCGCCTCCCTTGCGGAGGGCTTTTAGCGCTGGCGGAACAAGGTCACCTGAAGGTGCGAAGATAATTGAAGCATCAAGTTTAACGGGCGGCTCGGCACTCGCGTCGCCGACCCAGGCAGCTCCAAGCTCAGCAGCAAGCGCCTGATGTTTTCGATCGCGCGTGCAAACGTAGACTTGTGCTCCCCGAGCATTGGCAACTTGAATGCAAACGTGGCCGGCGGCGCCAAAGCCATAAAGTCCCAGTCGTGCACCCATCCACTCACTCTTATCCAACCCCGTTAGTCGCAGGCAGCGATAACCGATGATTCCCGCGCAGAGAAGTGGAGCAGCCTGTAGATCGTCGAAACTCTCAGGTAGTTGATAACTGAAAGCAGCGGGAGCCACCGCGTATTCGGCGTAGCCACCATCGACGGTCCAACCGGTAAAAAGCGCTTGCTCGCACAAGTTCTCCCGGTGGGCCAGGCAGAACATACACTCGCCGCAGGTGCGACTGAGCCAGGCAATGCCTGCACGATCTCCCACGCCAAATTGTTCAACCCGCGCTCCGAGTTTGACGACGCGGCCGACTATTTGATGACCGGGAATCAAGGGTGAGCGATGTATGGGCAGTTCGCCCTCGACAACGTGCAGGTCAGTACGGCATATCCCGCAAGCTTTGACCTGCAATAACAGTTCGTCATCCCCAGGCGTCGGCACCGGTATTTCCGTCAGAGTAAGCGGACGCGCACTCACTGGACCAGGGGTCTTTAGAATCCAGGCTCTCATTGATTTGGACGCAGTCGCTTATAGATCATTACGCGCTGACGTAGATTTGTAAACATTACCGCGTTACTTGCACCGGCAATAGTTAATTACCGGACTTCTTTCGGCTTAGAAAGAGTTACGCTACATGGCGGTCGAGTGGTAAAGAGTGCTGTAGTTTCCTGGTGACTCATTGCACAATGGTCAAGCAGATTGGTCGTTCTGTTAAGTTGCTGGTATATTTACCGCATAATTTGACCGAGCGGGCATTAGGCATTATGAGAAGTCGCGTCCTAACTGCAGTTGCAATCCTGGTTGCGCTGTCTCTTAGCGCCTGGGGCAATGTTCTGGCCGCAGCGCTTTGTTCGCGCCTCATCTCAGATCAAGCATGCTGCGCCAGGCAAATTAAACACCAATCTCAAACCCACCATAAGCCTCACATGGACCATGCCAACAGGTCGTTGGAGGATGAGTCCTCGTCCTGCCATATCTCAACCCTTATCCCAGTTGAACGCTGGCCAGAACAGCGTGTGGCCGCGAATGCTCTGTGTGACCTGAGTACGACTTGTTCTCATTGTGCCAGCCACTCCCGGTTGCCTCAGACTACGCTCGCGTTGCGAAGAGCCGAGTCGGCAAAACGCTATGCAGAGTTAGCTGCGGTACACATCTCGCAGATAATCTTTTTGCCAGTTCTGCGAGCCTCGATCATTGATCCGCGGGAGCATGCGCCACCTGGGAAGACCTCTTCGAGTCATCTCCTTCTCAACGTTTTCCTTATTTAATCCAGTCAAAAATCTGTCGGCTGGGCGTGTTGGTTTACGCCTACGTCGTTGTCTATCCGAACGGTGATTTCGGTTGAGATCTGCATTCAGCGACGAATCCAGCGGGAGTCAGCGACGATTCAAACGGAAAATGATGAAGCATGGTTTAGACCGCAATCAATCACGAAGCGATGATTCAATCGCCAGGTGCGCTGTACCCGGTGGCACCAAAGGGCGGGCCTCACTCAATCAGGAAACAGGAATCATCGAAACAGGAATCATCAGGAGGTAAAAGGGAAAATGGCGCTCAGGTTAGTGGCATTGATATTGATTTTCGTTTCTTCTGGCGGACTAGCTGTCATGGGGCAGCACGAGGGTCACGACGCGCCGGCAAGGAGTAAGCCCAAACCGGAAGCCCAAAAAGAGAAGAATACCGCCGACAAGAAAACCGCAAAAGAGACGATGGGTGAAATGGAAGAAACGCCGGGAGTGGACTCAATGAACATGGGGTCGTTGATGGTAATGAGCGGTAACGAACCAGGAATTCGGGTCGGGTCAAGCGAAACGAATATCATGTCAATGGGTGCGATGGGTTCGGGAACCTCCTGGCAGCCGTCGTCAGGGCCCATGCAGATGCATCACAAGATGACTGACGACTGGTTGCTTATGTTTCATTACAATCTTACAACAGGCATCAACCGGCAAGGTGGGCCACTTGGCGTGACAAAGTTTGAGTCGGCCAACTGGTTTATGCCAATGGCTTATCATAAGGTCGGCAAGGGTACGCTGCAACTACGAGGCATGTTCAGCGCTGAACCATTTACTTTTCCTCCGGGGGCTCGCCACTGCTGTTTCAAACTGGGGAGACATATAAGGGCCAGTCGCTGATCGATCGCCAGCATCCGCACGATTTATTGATGGAGCTTTCGGCACAATATACTTATCCGCTGCGCGAGCGCGGAACATGGTTTACTTACTTCGGCTATCCAGGCGAACCCGCGCTTGGCCCTGTGGCGTTCGTGCATCGTGCGTCCGCGTCAGAAAACCCCTCAGCCACGCTCTCCCACCATTTGCAGGACTCGACCCACATCAGTTTCGGCGTATTAACTACTGGGGTTACCTTCGGCTGGTTCAAGCTGGAGGGTTCAATTTTCAATGGCCGCGAACCAGATGAGAACCGGTACGATTTCGACTCTCATCGCTGGAACTCCCGCTCCGCACGCCTCAGTTTCATGCCTAACAGCAACTGGGTGATACAGGTGAGTCATGGATTCCTGCGAAGTCCTGAGGGACAGGAACCTGATGCCGACATACGCCGGACGACAGCCTCACTGCAGTACAACAAACCTCTCAATCGTGGCAACTGGGCCTCAGCCTTGGTGTGGGGACGGAACCATGTAAGCACTCCCGGCGAGTTTCACAACCTCAACGGTTACACGCTTGAGTCCACTGTTAACTTCCTGGATAAAAATTATCTGTACACACGCCTGGAGTTAGTGGATAAGAACGAATTGTTAACAGTCAGCGGGCGTGCGCAGCTCGGGTTGACTCATGATCATCCCAGTTTCCGCATCGGGGCTTACACTTTTGGTGGTGTACGGGAACTCTGGAACACCGAGAAAATATCGCTGGGCCTTGGAAGTGACCTCACGTTCTACTCCAAGCCAGCGATTCTCGATACGCTTTACGGCAACAATCCGGTTTCGTGGAAACTTTTTCTGCGCGTGCGCTCCGCAAAGATGACCATGAGCAGCTCTCACGGCTCTCATAACAGTGTGGAGAAGAAGGCGGAGCCGATGCCAGCAAGGCACTGAAGTGGGAAGAAACTGTGACAATGACAAGACATTATGACCTTAGCGTAGCGAGTGCTCGATCTCCGCAGTCCGAGGGATGATGGGTGACGATGCGATGAAATCCGCGAGGGGAGACGAGATGCCCGACACAGCGAAGCCAAAAGCGACCAGTGAAGCGATTGACCCGGTTTGCGGGATGACGGTAAGTCCTGGCTCGGCGGCCGGATCCTACGAGCACAACCACCAAACTTATTACTTCTGCTCTGAACATTGTCTGCGGAGCTTTCGCGAGGCTCCCGAACACTTTCTACGGCGGTCGAATTCATCATCACCTTCGCCTATCGGCATTCAGGGCAAGCCAATTCAGCTGGCTCGAGCCACAGCTCCTCAAGGCTATACCTGCCCGATGCATCCGGAAGTTCGTGAGTCGAAACCGGGCTCATGTCCGAAATGCGGCATGGCCTTGGAGCCCGCGACCCCGACGGCTACAACCGAGAAGGTTGAATACACGTGTCCCATGCACCCTGAGATTGTGCGCGACGCGCCCGGCAGTTGCCCAATCTGCGGGATGGCCCTCGAACCGCGCGTAGTTACTGGTGAGGTCGAAAATGCCGAACTCGTCGACATGAAGCAACGGTTCTGGTTAAGTGCCGTGCTCAGTTTGCCGTTACTGATTATCGGCATGAATGAACTCATTCCAGGGTCTCCAGTAACGAACCTGTTGCCCACGAGCACTCTGCCCTGGGTTCAACTGGTGCTAGCGTCGCCGGTGGTGCTCTGGGGAGGTTGGCCATTTTTCGTGCGTGGCTGGCAATCATTAATCAATCGCAGCCTTAACATGTTCAGTTTGATAGCACTGGGAGTGGGCGTTGCTTATACATATAGTTTGGTCGCCACGTTCTTCCCGCAAATATTCCCGGCCTCTTTTCGAGATCACGCTGGTAATGTGCCTGTCTATTTCGAAGCCGCGGCAGTAATCACGACTCTTGTGTTGTTGGGCCAGGTGTTGGAACTTAGAGCTCGCAGCGCCACAAATGCCGCGATCAGAGCGTTGCTTGGACTTGCACCTAAAACGGCGCGACGGATCTCTCCAGATGGT
The DNA here is from genome assembly GCA_035283325.1 of Pyrinomonadaceae bacterium. Classification (GTDB taxonomy): domain Bacteria; phylum Acidobacteriota; class Blastocatellia; order Pyrinomonadales; family Pyrinomonadaceae; genus PSRF01. Next base: position 6,874 of record DATEUF010000230.1, read on the forward strand.
AATGAGGAGGATATACTGCTGGATCAGGTGCAGCCCGGGGATAGTCTTCGCGTGAGACCAGGAGAAAAAATTCCTGTTGACGGAATAGTAGTTGAAGGTTCAAGTGCGGTTGATGAATCTATGGTTACGGGAGAGCCCATTCCGGTGGCAAAGACGAAGGGCGAGCACGTAATCGGCGCCACGGTCAACGGCACCGGCACACTAATAATGAAGGCGGAACGCGTCGGTGCTGAAACCGTGCTGGCGCAGATTGTGCAGATGGTTGCTGAGGCACAGCGTAGCCGGGCACCAATTCAGAGACTTGCCGACGTAGTATCGGGCTATTTCGTGCCATCAGTGATTGTGGTCGCCATCATCACGTTTTTCATTTGGGCGATAATTGGTCCGGAACCTCCAATGGTCTACGCAATCGTCAATGCGGTTGCCGTGTTGATTATCGCGTGTCCTTGCGCTCTGGGGTTAGCGACGCCGATGTCTATCATGGTTGCTACGGGGAAGGGAGCCCAGATGGGAGTGTTGTTCAGGAATGCCGAGGCCATTGAGTTGCTGCGTACAATTGACACCCTTGTCGTGGATAAAACAGGCACGCTCACCGAAGGTAAACCGAAGCTGGTGACTCTTGCTCCCGTCGACCAAGCGGATGAAAGACAACTGCTGCGACTGGCGGCGAGTCTTGAGCGCGGCAGTGAGCATCCGCTGGCGGCAGCGATTGTGGCTGGCGCTCAAGAACGCGCAGTGGAGTTAATACGGCCTCAGGCGTTTGAATCAATTACGGGAAAGGGAGTCAAAGGACGGATTGATGGTCTCTCAGTGAGTCTTGGCAATCTTGCTTTGCTGCAAGAACTTGGTGTTGAGCCGGGTTCGCTGGCCAGCCAGGCCGAAAAGTTTCGCGGTGACGGCCAAACGGTAATGTTTGTTGTAATCGATGGTCAACCCGCTGGATTGCTTGGTGTAGCCGACCCGATCAAAGAAAGTACCGCTGAGGCGATCAAGGAATTACACGAACAAGGAATCAAAATTGTCATGCTCACGGGGGACAGCCGTACAACGGCCCAGGCCGTCGCTAAACAACTGAATATTGACCAGGTAGTGGCCGAGATACTGCCGAACCAGAAGGCTGAAATTATAAAGAAATTCCAAGAGAGGGGCAGCAAGGTGGCGATGGCTGGTGACGGAATTAATGATGCGCCGGCCCTCGCGCAGGCGCAGGTCGGCATTGCGATGGGTACGGGAACTGACGTCGCCATGCAGAGCGCTGACGTAACCCTGGTCAAAGGTGATTTGCGCGGAATTCTCAGAGCCATTCGACTGAGTCGGGCCACGATGAAGAACATTAAGCAGAATCTCTTTTTTGCTTTTGTCTACAACGCTCTGGGCGTGCCCATTGCGGCGGGTGTGCTGTATCCGTTCCTCGGACTACTGCTGAGCCCAATGATTGCCGCAGCAGCAATGAGCTTCAGCTCAGTTTCAGTAATCGGTAACGCACTACGATTACGAAATGCTTCAGTTTAGACAGGAGAATCCCCGTCTTAGAGAATACAACGGCACGTGAGCGGGTGGTGTAAGGCCGCTCTTGCCGCGTATAAAGAAGATCTGATCAGTCTGGGGATTTTTTGGATTAGCCTGCCTGAAGTCAGGAAGGTGGTTTGCTATTTTAGACGGAACTCCGCTTCTTTAAGAGGCTGCGCATCTTCATTCGTGCTTTGTGAAGCTGAGATTTCGATGTGCCCACGGCCACGCCAAGCATCTTCGCGATCTCCTCATGCTCGTATCCTTCGACGTCATGCAGAACAAAGACGCTGCGATAGCCTGGGGGCAGCTGCCCAAGAGCCTTATCTAAAGCGATGCGATCGACTACCGGCATGGTGCGTGGATTCTCTGTTCCGCGGACAACCTGAACTGGCGTGTCCCCTTCTTCGGTCGTATGTTCCAGCTTGACGCTCTTCTTGCGGAAGTGCATCAAGACCTGATTGACTGTGAGACGATGAAGCCACGTAGTAAAAGCCGAATCACCCCGGAAGCTGCCGATCTTTCGGAAAAGTTGTATGAAAACTTCTTGCGCCAAATCTTCGGCTTCGGCGACGTTTTGAGTCATGCGAAGGCATAAGGAATAGACGCGACGGCTGTGTCGCTCGTACAGTTGCTCGAACGCGTTCATGTCACCTTGAGCTGCTTTACGGGCGAGGCCGTGATCGGTAACGGACACTCCGTCCGATTTGACGTCGATGGTAGGCCACACGGTTAGAGCGTCGGTGATAATCATAGCTCTTTAAGAACTGGCAAATGGGATGCCAGTTAAACGGGCCTAAATCATTGATAACTTTCGAGGATTCGGGTGCTTTTCGAGGGCCTATTGAACCAATTAGGGCGTCTCCGAACGAAAGCGTGTATTCGTTGGCTACGCCGCGAGGCCTTCAGGGTTAAACAAGTTTGCTTAGCTGGCCGAAGACGCCACACACGCCTTCTTTAGCGACGTGGAGCCTCAACTTCCGCCTAACGCCGAGAACCCCCCAAACCATCGGGCAGCTTCAACTTCGACCTGACATGGAGTATTGTGTGTCAACCTCACCATGACTCTACCTCTCTTCAATACGCTCGATGCTGCCTATCAACTCCATTTCTATCTAGGCTTCAAGACGCACTATCTGCGCCCACTGTTTATGGGTGGACATGCCGTGACAATCATAGATCGGTTAAGACCGAGTTCGGTAGGATTGAATAGACGAAGAGCTCGAACCACCGGTTGGGCGTCAAAGCTCGTGCTAAAGAATGGGCATCGTCTCGCATTGTTGAATGGGCCCACGAAAAAGCTAAAGAAGAGAAACTCGTGGCAGCTCGAATAGAAGCGTGAACCAGTCCACCGAATGGCAGCCAATAAATAATCGCTTGACACGACCCGGCTTCATAGAAGCCTGTGGTGTCTCGAGGGTTTCTAGGGACCGTGCGTGTTAGGCGGAAGTTGAAGCTCCACGACGGTGAAGCCGAGGCGTGCGACACGATGTAACTTGTAACTGGTCGGGGCGAGAGGAGTTGCCACACTCTTCGTCACAGTTTTTCCACCCACTTGCTCGAAGACGGCTATGACATTCGTACTGTTCAAGAGTTGTTAGGTCACAAGGATGTCCGGACGATAATGATTTACACGCACATGCTGAACCGAGGTGGTCTAGGCGTGAAGAGTCCCTTGGATGGATGAACTTGCGGATGATGGCCGTTGAGGTTTTTGGCACAAAGTCTCTTGAGGCGCGCAGTCCAGGCATGGTGAAGTTGTTTGCTGCCCGCCAGTGCGGCCGAAGCGTTAAAGGCGCAACTTGCTACTGCCAAAGTTCTGTTGCCCCAATTGTGTGAGAAGGCGCTTTACTTCGGCTCTCGTAAGCACAAGTGGAATGCGCGCCGGCCGCTCGGCCCGTTCGACGTTCTTGAGCCAGGGTAATTCCTCTTTGAGGACATTCTTATAGAGAAACAGAAGAGCCGCGAGCGCCTGATTCTGAGTTGAGGCCGCAACCTGTCGTTTGACTGCGA
>DATEUF010000231.1:0-14820 GCA_035283325.1 Pyrinomonadaceae bacterium
CGAATCCGTCAGCTACGATATCCTGGCCTTCTCGCGTCCCCAGAAACTTCTCGCAAAGATGGGTAGCGTGAGGGCGCGGAAATTCCAGCGACGCTTTGCCAGAGACTCTCTCTTAGCGTTGCGTGCGGCGGTTTGTTAAACACGTTTTGCAAGCAAGCTTGCTTTGGCGGCCAATTTCTGAGCATCGGCATGAAAGCGGCGCGTGATTGCAATTCTGGGCCGGAGAGTTCACAGAAATCTGTTGACTAGTGCAGAAGCGTCGTCCACAATACGCCCACTTGAGCCGCCGTGTCTTAGAGAATCGACGGCGAAGTGTAAACACTCATCGTCGTAACGGCAGCTGTTAGCTTGCACCCGCAACCTAACAGTTTTGTTCTAATACAGTCCTAAGGTTCCTTCGGACCTTAGCCCGCAATACCTCTCCAGTGTTCTTTCGGTTCGGCACCAAGGGTCGTCCCCCGGGTTTGGGGGAAGGATTCTTTCAACACTGTCCCAGACTTTTCCCGCTATAAGGAGACCGACTTCGTGTACAAGCTCAGATCAATACCGGCGGGCAATCGCTCCCTGTCGCGGAAACGCGTCCTCATCGTGAACTGCTATTTTGATGACTCACGCCAGCCGATCCGTAGGACCTCAAAGTTACCGCAAGCTGTCGGACCAATCTATCTCGCCGGGGCCTTCTCGCGGGACCTGTGCGAGGTGCGTTGTTACACGGAACTCGCCAGTGGACCACTTGAAGATGAACAACTTCTGGGCTGGCCGGATATGCTGGTGCTTACGGGGTTAACCAACTGTTTTGATCGCATGCTCCACCTTACGGCCTACGCACGCACGAAGAACCCGCGCGTGATTGTGGTCGCCGGCGGCCCCGCTGTTCGCGCCCTGCCCTTGCTGGCAGGGAACGTCTTCGACTACCCGTGTCAGGGGGACATTGAAGAACTGCGCGACGTTATAGTGGAAACTTTTGGACCGGCCTATGTGGCTTCGGAGATGGTGCCGCGCTACGATCTGGCGTACTGGTTGGGAAGAATTGGTTACGTCGAGACCACGCGTTATTGTAACTTTCGCTGCTCCTTTTGCGCGCTCACGGCGGAGGGCCGCTCCTACCAAACCTATGACCTTGAAAACATTCGCCGGCAGATTCTTGCTTCCGGACGTCGGAACAGAATGTTCTTCCTTGATAACAACTTTTATGGAAGCGACAGAGCGCACTTTCGCGCCCGCGTGGGATTGATTAAAGGGTTCCGAATGAATAACCAGTTCCGGAACTGGGGCGCTCTCGTAACCAACGAATTCTTCTGTAGTAACGAGAATCTGCAATTGGTGAAGGACGCCGGATGCGAACTGCTCTTTAGTGGACTTGAATCATTTGACAACGAGTGGTTGCGAAACTTCAACAAACTGCAAAATACCTCCGCGCCGCAGGTCGAGATGGTCAGTAAATGTTTGCAGGCTGGAGTTGTTTTTGCATATGGCCTGATGCTGGACGTCACCAGTCGCCAAATTAGCGATCTGCGACGAGAGTTGGAGTTCATTACCAGCACGCCTGAGATCACAATTCCTTCTTTCGTCACGCTTTCTATTCCGCTTTTGGGAACACCGTACTTTTACGAGTGCGTTGAAAAAGGTACCTTGCTGCCCAACACCAGGTTGCGCGATATGGACGGAACCACGATTTTGCAGAAACCGCTGGACAACATAGCCGAGGTTGTGAAGTTCGTGGATGATCTGCAGAGCCTCAGGGGCTTTCGTGGTCGATTGCTTAAGCACGCTGTTGGTTTCACTCGCCTCTACGGAAACAGACTCACAAAGACGCAGATGGTCCTGGCCCTGGGAAATGGGGTGCTTGTCTCTGCTCAGCCTCTAACCACCTCATTGACCGGTCTCGGCTGGCTGAAGGCGCGGCCGAAGCCCCGCACCTTCATTAGTACTACCGAGCCGCTTGACCAGGTCTACACGCCGGCGTTCCGCGTCGATTCACGATTTACCAACTACTTCAAACCAACCATGGTTACTGATAAACGTGGGGAGCTGCATCAGGACATGCTGAACTCGGGTTTAATAAAAATGACTGATAGGCAACGCGTTTTCGCTCAGGCATAAAATGGTGGCCCAGGGAAAGGACGACGACTCATGGCGCGATACCGCATCATGACATTTGACGGGGGCGGCGTGCGAGGCTCGCTGATGGCAACACTCGTCAAGAGACTTGTCGAACAAGTTCCTGATCTGCTCAACCAGGTCGATCTCTTTGCCGGAACTTCAACTGGTTCGGTGGTTGCACTTAGTTTGGCATATGGGTTCAGTGCAGACACGCTGGTTAGTTTTTACTCGCAGCAGAACCTGAGAGCGGCCTTCTCGCCAGCCCATCTAAACTGGTTTCGTCCGAAGTATGATAACAGTAACTTCATGTCGCTTTTGAAGCAGCACTTTCCTGGCGACCCTCGACTAAGCGATATTACCGCGCACAGAGTAACAGTAACGTCATTTCAACTCGACGACAAACATATCTCTGACTGGTGCCCCCATTTCTTTCACAACTACCCTAAGTCTCCATACCTGCATCTTCCCATTGTTGATTGCGCATTACGCAGTGCGGCAGCTCCTACAATCTTTCCTTCACACCAGGGCTACATTGACGGCGGCATGATGGCCAACAATCCGAGCACATCAGCCATTGTCGTTGCGCTGGGACACCACGATTCCCCACTGGAACTCTCTGAAGTCTCTCTCTTGTCGATCGGAACGGGCCTATCTCCCACGATTGTTAAGACAGACACCTCACGTTGGGGAGTGGTGCAGTGGCTCCTCAATCCGTTTCGCTCGCCATCCGAACCGCTCTTAAATATTCTTTTTGACGGCGTGGTTGAAGCAGACCATATAATGAGCGGTCACCTGCTCGGCAGTCGTTACTGGAGACTCAACCCGCAACTGACTGCGGCGACAGCGCTCGACGACTGGAAGGCGATCCCGGAACTGATTCAGATCGCGAACGATTTTGATCTCGCACCAACGCTGGCCTGGATTAAGGCAAACTGGAGTTAGAGCTTTGGTTGAATTTCTCTCTCTCGTTGCACGAGGACTCGACGTAAAATCTTACCGGCGGGACTCTTGGGGATCTCGGCTGCGAATTCAATCTTCCTAATTCTCTTGTGTGGGGCGACGCGGGCTGCCACGAAATCCATTATCTCCTCTCCGGTTGCTTTCCCTTTCAAAACGACGAACGCTTTTGGGACCTCTCCCGCTTGTTCGTCGGGGCTGGGAATAACACAAGCATCGGCAATTGCCGGATGTGATATGAGCAACGCTTCGAGCTCGGCGGGCGCGACCTGCCGGCCTTTGTATTTGATTAGTTCCTTCAGGCGATCAATCACAAACAGCCGCCCCTCTTCATCTGCATATCCTATGTCGCCCGTTCGCAGCCAACCCTTCTTATCGATCATCTCCGCAGTCGCCTGAAGGTTTCTCAAGTACCCTTTCATTACCTGCGGCCCTCTGATGCAAATCTCGCCTTTCTCGTTTGGTCCCAGTTCTGCTCCGCTGACATAGTCAACAATTTTGCATTCGGTGTTTGGCAGAGGAAAGCCTACTGATCCAGGTCTGTCGTCGTTACTCTCGCGCGGACTGGCATGTGATAGTGGGCTCACTTCCGTGAGTCCATAACCATAACGGATCTGACAGCCGAGCCGGCATGAACAGGCTTGGGCCACTTCTTCAGCCAATGGCGCAGCGCCACAATGAATGAGTCTTAGATGAGACAAGTCATAACCTTCTACTTCAGGCGCTCGCGCCAGTGCCAGTACGATAGGAGGCACCAGCGGCGCCACAGTCACTTTGTAACGCTCGAGCGTGCTTAGAAACTCCCTTAGCTCGTAACGCGGCAACATGATCACTGTGGCTCCCTGGCACAGTGCCAGATTGACCACTATGTGAAGCCCGTAAAGGTGGTACATAGGAACGACACAAACCAGTGTGTCAGTCGGCAAGACCGCTTCTTGTGCTCTCATCTGGCAGAGCATGGAAACCAGGTTGTAGTGCGTCAGCATGACTCCCTTTGGAAAACCGGTGGTGCCACTGGAGTAAGGAAGGACGCAAAGATCTCTACACGGATCAATATTGGGTACAGGAAATTCATTGCCGTGACCTAGCAGGGACGAAAAGGAAGTTGTTCCTTCGGCTTCCCCGACCAGAAAGATCCGGCGGATATCTGTTTCCTGAGCTACTTGACGGGCCTTATCAAGTAAAGATGGAACCGTAAGCAGGTATCTGGCCCCAGAATCTTTCAGTTGAGTTTGGATCTCTTCCCTGGTAAACAGCGGGGGAACCATTGTGGTAACAGCACCAAGCGTGGAAAGAGCATGAAAGGCCAGGGCGAATTCAGGAAGATTGGGACTGAAGATGGCAAGTACGTCGCCCTTGCCTAAGCCATGGCTGGCAAAGCCAGCAGCCAAAAGGCGGATAGTCTCACTCAATTCACCATAAGTAATCGTTCGACCGGTCAGACCATCAACCAGCGCTCGTTTATCACCCAGCCGGTCTGCATGCTGAAGAACAAAGTCAGTCAGGAGCATGCCGGGGATAGCAACCTGGGCGTGAGGGCTGTTGAAGATCATGTTTCTTTCTCCAAGAGGGCTGTTGAGGGGATGAAGGCCAGTTTACTTCTTATTCTGAAGGCCCGACGTCCTCAAAAGGCTCATCGCGTTCCTTCACTGCTTGTTTAAAACCGGCTTCCGCTGCTCGTTTTTGGAAAGCATAGCCTTCCTTTGTATGCCGGGCGATGCCATCGAAAATTGTGCCCAGGAGTTGTGTTGTTTGCAGACCCTGGCCCAATATCGTTTGGTTTATTAACAGTTTCATCATCGTCAGTTGGTTTATTGGTAAACGCGCGACCCTTTCCAGGAAGTACTCGAATCTTTCGTCGAGTTTCGCCGCAGTCGGGGCTTCGGTCGCCAGACCCCAGTCCACCGCCTCTATGCCGTTCAGACAGTCGCCGGTAAATAACAGGCGCCTGGCTTTCTCGAGGCCGACGCGGTAAACCCAGAGGCCGGTGGTGGGAACGCCCCACACGCGGGCCGGCGGATAGCCAATTCTTGCAGTGTCTTCGATAATCACCAGATCGGAGCAGAGGGCCATATCGGTACCACCGGCTACACAAAAACCGTGCACCTTGCAAATCACAGGTTTCTCGCTGTAGAAGAGACTCATGAACCCACGCACGTTGCGGCTCATCATTGCGTAATCAAGCATCGGGTCCCATATTTGTCCGGGTTCGTGATTGCGTATCTGCGTATTCAGATCCAAAGGTGAGCCGGGCGATGCGTTGTTTGAACAATCATCCGCATTCTGCTCAGCAGCGACCACGAGGTCATAGCCCCCGCAGAACCCTTTGCCGTTTCCCGACAGCGCCACTACATGGACCTTAGGGTCAAGATTTGCGCGTTCGACACAAGCAGCAAGCTCCGCCGGCATCTCAAGAGTGATCCCATTACCACGCGCGGGCCGATTTAAAGTAATGCGAGCTATGCGACCAGTAACTTCATAAGTGAGAGTCTTTAGAGTGTTCATCGATTGCCTCGCGAATCGACTGTGTCGTCGAATCCCGGCGCCAACATACTGGTCATCGCCGTCGGATTCTGAATCCTTTGAGCCAACATCCAGTCGTCGACTTCTGTGATCATCTTCTGGCCCCGCTCGCCACCGAGTACTTCCCCCAGTCGCCGTCGAGCGGCTGCAGCGTAGAGTCGCATGTCTGCAAGGTCAAAGCCTTCTGCGGCGTCAGATAACAGCGCCCTCACTTTTCCGTTGGCCTGCTGCAGATGAGCAACTGCAGCGCGTATCAGAGCGGCCAGGGGATCTGCCCAGGGCATATGTTCGCTGCTGATTCGGCCGGCCATCTTCAAGGCAACTTTCAGGCGATCTTCGTTACACCTGGCAGTAGCGAGAGCTGCACGGGCCTGCAAGTGCATGGCTTCGATCCTTAGCACCTGAATGCGCAATAACATTGAGTCCTTGAGTGCGGGCAACTGCGCCTGAATGTGTCGCCACGCGATTTCATAGTCACCTGTATAAAGTTCTATCTGCGCCTGGGCCAGGAGCGAACTGTAGTGTTGCAAGTGGAATCCCTGTTGCGGCCAAGCCTTGAGCGCTTCGATTACCTCAGCTCGCGCAGTGTTGGGAGCATCTGCCGCGAGCCAGATCAGATTCATGCGAGTACGCAAGTCAGTTGCTGCAAATAGATTTCCTTGTTCGAGTGCCGCCGCGAGCAGCACTGGAACTCGCCGCGACACTTCACCCAATTCACCCAGGTACAAGAGGGCACTGAGCATGAACCGGTGGGCGATTGTGAGTTCCCAGGTTACGCCGGTACACCGATCGCGCAGGATGTCTGCCGCTTGCTCGCAAAGTTTCGCAGCTTCCCTCCAGTGGCCGACCAGATATGCGCCGACGCCGGTGGCCCATGTCGATAGTCCGACCGCATGGGGATGCCCGACCTTGTGTGCCAGCTCTTCGGCCCGATGGCCGATTTGCAGGGCTCGCTTCCTGGTCGCTCCTCCACGAGATGCAGTTTGCGCAGTCTCAAAAGCAAGGGCGCGGGCTACGCGAAACGGTTCACCGGCGCGTAGAGCGAGCAGCAGGTGACGGCTTTGGAAATCGGCCCCACGGATGAGATCGACGGCGCCTAGACCTGCTGCGATAGCCCAACAGATGTCGATCCGAAAAAGATCCGTTTCGGGAATCTGGCTGGCGTCCCTTTCAGTAAATTGGAGTCCACGCAAACGGATCTTCAGACGATTCCACACAAGTGACAATAAGGCTCGCTTCGGGCCGGCTGGAAGTGAGAAACCCACGGCTGCCAGAACGGAGGCGATTACTCTGAGGCCTTCCTCAATGTGCCCACCCATCAAGAGTTGTTCTGCGGCGCGCCGTTGGAAATCCAGCCGGCGTGAAGTGGCAATGTCTTCAGCCAGCTCAAGATAAGCATCGGCGGCTTCCGCCGGACGGCCGGCATTTACAAGGGCCTCCGCCAGCCCGATTTTCATTTCCGTCAGCTCCGCGCCACTTATCGGAGTGAGTTCGAGTGCGCGCCGGTAGAAACCTGCGGCGCGATCGAAAGCCAGCGCGCTGGCTGCGCGCCTCGCCGCCGCTGCGGCGTGTGTGGCGGCCCGCGTTCTCTCACCGGCGCCGAGGTAGTGTTCAAACAGTGCTTCCGGATCGTCAATGCCCCGTGCTTCAATGGCCTGGGCCAGACGGCGATGGAGTTGTATCACTCTCGCCTTGTCGAGTTGAGAGAATAGAGTTTCGCGGATACGGTCGTGGTACAGCTCTACGGTGTGGTCCAGACCGCTGCCACGCAGGAACTGAGCCGATCGCAACGAACTTACCAGCGGCAACTCATCGCCGCCAAGTCCCGCTGCTTGATAGGCGACTTCCGGGTTAATGGGACGCCCGGCGACCGCGAGCGCTTCCACGAATTGTCGCGCTCCTTTCTGCAGATGGCGCAAACGCGCATCGAGCATCACGCTCAGGCTAATTCCTGTGGTGCTCCGTTGTTCATCTGTAGCGGCATAGCGTGCGAGCTGCTCCAATAGAAAGGGGCTACCTCGCGCCTCTCGGACGATCGAGTCGATAAAGGGCTGGACCACGCTGCTGCTTGAGCCAATAAGGTGCATTACTAATTCGCTCGATTCCTCTCTGCTTAGAGCCGTAACTTCTAGTTGGCGCTGGGTCTCACTTCCCACCCTTTCCAGCAAAGATTTCAGAAAGGGCTTGGCCTCAATGTCTTCGCTGCGAAAACTGGCAAGCAACAGGAGTTGTGGAGCATCAGGAGATCGTAGCAGGTCGTCCAACAACGTCGCGCTGTCCGCGTCAGACCATTGGAGATCATCTATATAGATCACCAGTGGTTGCCGGTCGGAGATGCGGCCGAGCAGCTCCCGGAGGGCGGTGAAGGCCCGCCGTCGGAGTGTGACGGGATCGGGAATTTCATGTTCTCGCTGTGGTGCTTTGAAAACCGATTCCACCTGCAACATCACGGGAAATAGTCGGGCCAGTGCGAGGACGTCTCGCGGCATTAGCGCGTCAGCGCGGGCCTCTGGAAGCGACATCAGATACCTGGTGAGACTATCGATTACGCCGTCGAGGGCCTTATAGGGAACCGATTCACGTTCATAACATCTTCCCTGTAGGATGACGATATTCTCGTCGCTGGCCTTTAGGGTGTCGAGAAAGTGCTGAATAAGTGCGCTCTTTCCCATGCCGGAAACGCCGTGTACATAGACGGTAACTGTCAGGCCGCGCCGCGTTGTCTCAAAACCATCGATAAGTTCCCTCAAATGTCGTTCCCGGCCCACAAAGGGTGAGGCTTCGATCGATCTTGTTGGTCCCGGAGTTAACGGCAGCTTTAACGGACCGGTTGTTCCACGACTAACGATGGCAAGCACCTCGTCTCCGAGTGGACGCTCCTTCGGATTTCTCCGTAGTAACCTGACACAGAGATCGTTCAACTCGGTCGGGATGTTGGGAACCAGAGCGCTGGGGGCAGGCGCATCGGAGGTTTGTTTGTTGACCATTACCTCGAAGAATTTGCCGGAGAAAGGAAGCCGTCCCGTAAGCGCCTGATAAAGCATGACCCCCACGCTATACCAGTCGCTGGCGGCGGAGATAGGAAGCTGGGCGCCTTGTTCAGGGGACATATAATCTGGAGTCCCCGCAAGGTTCACGCTGTCGTGCAATGCCTTACCCTCCAATTGGGCCACGAGACCAAAGTCGAGAATTACCACTCTTCCTTCTTTGGTCACCAGCACATTTGAGGGCTTGATATCCCGATGGAGCTTGCCGGTTTGGTGCAGGGCATGCAGACCCTCAGCAAGCTGCCGGACGGCGTGGGTCAGCCGCTCGAGGTCAAGCGTCGATTTCGCCAATGCGCGGTCAATGGATGTTTCCTTTGATGACGTTGCGAGAGAGGTCGTTTCGGGAAGGTCGAGTTGTTGGGTTTCAGCTTCATAAACCGCATCCTCGTCCTCCCCTTGCGTCTTGATGAGCGTAGGCGTGATTGACGACTGGCTGCGCCGGGCTCGAAAGCCGGGCCGGACATATTCGAGAAAATTCACGCCTTGCACCAGTTCCATGGTGAAGAACCAGTACTGCCCATCAGCCATGAATTCATACAATGAAACCAGGTTCGGATGTGAGACGTCTGTGAGAGAGCGAAATTCGTTCTTGAAACGTAAGATGTGAGAAGCCTCTGTGTGCGTTAGGGCCTTCAGCGCTACCACTTTGTCTGTTTCGCGATCGTGAGCTTCATACACTATTCCCATTCCTCCGGAACCAAGCCGGCGCCGGATCTTAAAACGTTCTGTGCCCAGAAAATCGTTTGAGGTTTGGGTCATCGTCCTGGACCCTCGACTGGAAAACGTTTGAAATGTTGACCTTGAATTGTAAAGCGTCAGTCAGAAAAGCTCCACTTAATTCCGTTTCCTCGATATGCTATTTTTCAGGGGGAAGATCAAACTAAGTTGCGGAGACGGGCAAATGCACACTGATTTACCTAAACCAGTCGAGAGGTTTGAAGACAGTTACCCTGAGGTTTGGGCGGCGTTTATGGAACTCGGGGATCGATGTCACAACGCGGGCACGCTGGATGAGAAAACGCGCCGGCTCGTAAAAGTGGCTTTGGCAATCGGAGCGGGCCTGGAGGGCGGGACGCATTCCGCAGTGCGCAATGCTACCGCCGCAGGGGTGAGCGCTGCGGAGATTCGGCATGTGGCCGTCTTAAGCATCACAACTCTCGGTCTACCGGCTGCGATGCGCGGAATCACCTGGATTAACGACGCGACACAGCCCGCGGATCGCTAAGGAGGCCCCGGGTCCGGTCTTACATTGAGAGATTGGCAAACCGCTGAGGTAGATTCTCAATCTCCTGCTTCAGTGCGTCGCGCAGCAATTTCAACTCTGCTGAACTGAGGATTGCAACCGGCCATCGATATACCTGTTCTTCCTCCAAACGATTATGTGTCGCCAGTCGTTCGGCTACTGCAACGATGGTTTTTTGGATCTCTTTCAGCGCCGCGTCGCATTCTGATGAAGGATTCGGATTACCCAGTAATTCTCGGATGGTCTTAACGGCACCACCGAGTCGCTCCATAAAGAAATTATGATCGCCGCGCAATTTTTCAATAGCGGTTTTCGCTTCTGCAAATGATGGCAGGTCGGGAGAAGCCTCAAATAGGGCAGGGGACGCATTAAGAATTGCCGGGAAAAGGCAGACGTTTTCGGCTCGGATGTGTACCGCCAATCGGGCCCAAAATAGATCGAGCAGTTCAAACGCCCAGTCAATATTGTTCCTCCGCAATACTGACTCAAGGTCTTGCAGAATTTCCCCTAATGATTCGTGGTCTTTTTCCAGCAACTCCGAGATCATTCAACTAGGCTCCTGCAGCAAAGGCACGCGCTTTCGCCGGCGTCGCCTCTGCCGTTTGCACAACAGCTCCGGCCAAAACGGTCGGTCTGTAGAAGTAGACGTACCAGTCACCGGGGCGACGTTCTTCAGCCCAAGTGGCAAACCCGCGGCTTTCGAACAGTTCTCGCAGCGGTACGGGGTCGAACGCATGCCTCACCAGGAGCACATCCTCATAATCGCGCAACTCGGTCAAACCGTGCATGATCGCCGGGCGTGGGTCTTCGTTGCGCGCGACGTAGGAAACGACATCAACCAGAATGATGTGCTTGTCGTTATCTCGTAAGCCCTGGAGTTCTCGCGGTCGGCGGGGATTCTCAGGTGAGTAATTGAATCTATCTTCACTGTTTTCAAGCTCGCAAAGCAGGCGTCTCTCATTTTCGCCGGCAGCCAGATTAAGGACGTAAAGAGCTTCGTTAAGTGGCACTTGCCCGAGTCGCGCGGCCTGCGCCACAGTCATGCGTTCGGCCATGGCTTGCCGCAACGTGGGATTTCGAAGCTGCTCAAAAGCGGGCGAAATCCAGATGAAGGCGTCAACCATGCCCTCGTCTATGTTGAGGACGTCTTTGACCGTTAATTCAGGTGTCACTTTCATGCCGCACCTCCTTCACCAAGCTTTGTACCTGGCTCCTCAGTCGTCAATCATCTTTGGCGAACGCCAAAGCCACGCAAATAGGGAATGTGCAACTCGCAAGCCAGAAATTGGGAGATTCAGACGGCTGCCGGATTGGCCACATCATCAATCATGTCGTACGGCTGAGCTTCGCGATTTGGGAAATATCCCGCACCGGCTGGGCCTATTTCCCAACGCTGCAGGATGTTTTGGCCCCTGCTACCTTTCTGAACACGAAAGCTGCGAATATAATGGGATGCGAGGATTCGGTACTATGTGCTGTAATCGTCAGGAAAGGAGTAAAAACTTCACTGAAAATCAGTAAGCAGAAGATACTTGTAGTCGATGACGATCGGGCGATTCGTTGGACGTTGAGCGAAGCGCTTCGCAGCTGGAGTTTTGCCTCACTCGAGGCAGGAACTGTCGCGGACGCGTTGGCGCAGTTCCAGGCTGAGCTACCTACAGCTGTTCTGCTGGATATCGATCTCCCGGATGGGTCAGGTTTGGATGCGTTACGCCAGATCAAGACCGAGCGTCCGGAAACGGTGGTGATCATAATCACCGGTAACGTGTTGATCGATAACACGATTGCGGCCCTGCGGGGTGGTGCTTACGATTTCATCACCAAACCAATAAATCTGGAGGAGCTGCGTGTAACGATTCGCAACGGTATCGAAGCGCACCACTTACGCCGCGAAGTGGATCAGGTACGTAGAGAACGTGCGCAGCAGTTTGCATTCGAGCAGATAGTGGGCGAGTCCCCGGCTATGCAAAAGATGCTTTCCCTGGCCGCTAAGGTAGCTGAGAGCGAGGTGTCGTCGGTTTTGTTACAGGGTGAGTCCGGGACGGGAAAAGACCTGGTAGCGAAGGCTATTCACTATGGATCGCGCCGGAGCGACCGTCCGTTTGTGGCAATTAACTGTGCCGCATTGCCGGCGACTCTGATCGAATCGGAACTGTTTGGCTATGAAAAGGGAGCATTCACCGACGCCAAGTCCCGCAAGGAGGGCTTGTTTGAGCAGGCGGAAGGCGGCACACTTTTGCTGGACGAGATCGGAGAACTCGAACTAGCCTTGCAAGCCAAGCTCCTCCGCGTGCTTGAGGAAGGGGCCTTCCGGCGTGTGGGTGGTTTAAAGGACATCCCGCTCGATGTGCGCGTAATTGCCGCATCCAATCGCGACCTGAAGACCGAAAGCGAGGCTGGAAGATTCCGGCTGGATCTCTATTACCGACTTTCGATCATTCAGATCGACATTCCACCGCTACGGGAACGAGGAGATGATGTGCTCTTGCTGGCTGAGCACTACATCAACACAATTGGTTCGCGCTTGCGTCTGCGCAACAAGATATCCGGGCTGTCATCGGAAGTCGCTGCTGTGTTTCGCCGTTATTCGTGGCCGGGAAATGTGCGCGAGTTGCGTAACGTTGTCGAGCGCGCGCTGATTCTGGAAGACAATAGTCTGATCACGACGGAATATCTTCCGCCTGGGATAATTGGCGAACTAGTTCCGGCCCACAACGCGGCCAAAAATTCCCGGGATGGTTCTGTACATTTCTTGTTGCCAGCAGCTGGAATTAAGCTTGACGATGTAGAATTGGCTTTTGTGCGACAGGCGATCGAGCGCAGTGACGGTAATCAAACCCGCGCAGCGGAACTATTAGGTATTTCGCGCGATCAACTTCGCTATCGTCTTAAGAAATTGGAAGGGACCGACACCGCAACCGCGGATTCCGCAGCCTAAACAATGTCTACGCTGGATACCTTAGTAAGATCACCAGAGCATGACCTCACCGCTGAGGAGGCGCTGGAGCGTTCGCTAAAAGAGTTGGCCGATCTCAAGTTTGCTCTCGACGAATCAGCGATTGTCGCAATCACCGACCAGCGTGGCATCATCACTTATGTCAATGACAAGTTTTGCGAGATCTCCAAGTACACCCGTGAAGAACTGCTGGGCCAGGACCATCGCATAATCAATTCCGGTTATCATCCCAAAGAGTTTATCAGAGGTCTCTGGGCCACGATTGCGAGTGGCCGAGTGTGGCGGGGCGAGATTAAGAATCGCGCCAAAGACGGCTTGTATTACTGGGTAGACACAACCATCGTTCCCTTTTTGAATGCTGAAGGAAAGCCCTACCAATACACAGCCATTCGCTACGAGATTACGGAGCGCAAGCTGGCTGAAGAAAGGGTTCGCCAGCAGGCAGCACTGCTCGATCAGGCTCAGGACGCCATACTCAAAAGAGACCTGGACCATAACATTCTTTTCTGGAACAAAGGTGCAGAAAGAATCTACGGTTGGACGGCGGAGGAGGTCATAGGCAAAAACGCGGCTGATATTTTGTTTCAAGGATCGTCTGCTGCTCTCCAACCCGCGACGCAGACATTGCTCGAAAAAGGTGAATGGCGCGGTGATTTGCGACAAGTGCGCCGCACCGGCGATGAGGTGATTGTGGAAAGCCGCTGGACGCTCGTGCGTGATGAGAAAGGCGAACCCAATTCGGTTCTGGTCATAAACACCGACATCACCGAAAAGAAACGGATGGAAGGACAATTCTTGCGAGCGCAGAGAATGGAATCCATCGGTACCCTTGCAGGAGGGATTGCGCACGATCTGAATAATGTCCTCTCACCCATCCTGATGGCGGTGCAAATGCTGCAGTTGAAGATGAGGGACGAGAGCAGTCGCCAGCTGTTGGAGATTCTCAAAACGAATGCCGAGCGTGGCGGCAACATGGTGCGCCAGGTCCTGTCATTCGCACGTGGCGTAGAGGGCGAGCGAGTGGCCCTTCAGCCGAAGCACTTGATCAAAGACATTGTCAAGATAATGCAGGAAACGTTACCTAAATCGATCGAGATTAATTTTCATCTTCCTGACGATCTTTGGGTCATCTCTGCCGACGCCACACAGGTGCACCAGGTTTTGATGAACCTCTGCGTGAATGCTCGCGATGCGATGCCGAGCGGCGGCTCAATCACGATGCGCGCAGAAAATATTCACGTTGACGAGAGTTATGCGCGGATGCACCTGGAGGCCAAGCCAGGCAGATTCGTCGTGATCATCGTCGCGGATACCGGCACTGGCATGCCGCCCGAGGTGCTTGGCAGAATTTTCGAGCCGTTCTTCACCACGAAAGAGATGACCAAGGGGACCGGCCTGGGACTTTCGACAGCGTTGACGATTGTGAAGAGTCATGGAGGCTTCGTTAATGTCTACAGCGAACCGGGCAAAGGAAGCCAGTTTGCAATCTATTTCCCAGCCTTCGAAATGGATGAGACTGTAAGAGCTGGTTTGCCGGAACTTGATCTTCCTTTAGGACATGGGGAATTGGTGTTGGTGGTGGATGATGAGGAGGCAATACGGCAGATAACCGCCAGTACGCTAGAAACGTTTGGCTACCGTGCGTTGACAGCAGGCGATGGCACGGAAGCCATTGCTCTTTACGCCCAACATAAGAATGAAATTGCAGTTGTTCTCACTGACATGCTGATGCCCTTCATGGATGGTCTCGCGACAATTCGCGCCCTGCAAAAGATGAACCCCGAGGTGAAGATTATCGCCGCCAGCGGTTTGACCGCGGGTCACACTCCGGGTCAGGCCTCCCTCGAGGGAGTGAAGATGTTCCTTACGAAACCTTACACGGCCGAGAAGCTGCTGAAGGCAATTGCAGACCTCTTGCAAACCTAGGGGATCGGGAATTGCGGATTGCGAATTGCGAATTTGCAAATTGCCCAGCTGACGCCTGGAAATCC
>DATEUF010000232.1:0-5677 GCA_035283325.1 Pyrinomonadaceae bacterium
GGATTCGTTGATTCGAGCAGTCAATGCAGCAACTGCTGTTGAGGTGTGGGCTTTAGCATTAATAAAAGCCCCAAGATTGAACCCGCCCCACAATTTTGCGGTCTCCTCGGCACTGATTCTCATCTCCTCTTCGCGATTTCCCGCATTGCAAGCACCATCCAAGCCAGTAGACCAGATGTGATCTGAGTGTCCGTAATAGACCAGTCTTGAGGCGTTGCCTGTTTTCGCGAGGAGCGCGATGCTCATTGCCGTGGCAGTGATGTCGTCGCAGTCGTGATCGTTACCGTCGGAGCTGATTGCGATCCTGCCGATGCTCGAATTTGGCGTTGGAGTCGGAGTTGGAGTTGGAGTTGGTGTTGCAGTCGGAGTGGGAGTTGGCGTTGCGGTTGTAATCGCCGCGGCAAACTGATCCAGGATTGTTCCTGAGATGCGGCCACCGCCGTGTTGCTGCGGGCTTACATTCACTGCAACGATGATCAAGTCGGTGCTGCGGGAAATGTGAACGGTCGTACCGAACGCACCGAGCATGCTGATAGCTTCGGTCTGAGACCTTCCACCAAAGATGTTCGTATGCTTTGGAAGCCAAAAACCGAAGGAATAGGCGCCGGGCAAGTAAGGGGTAGCTATCAACTCGTTGTAAAACTGGTCCGTTCCGGTTGCCTGGGTTGCGCTCGCCGGAATTTGATTGGTGTACAAGTCGTTTATGAAGGAAGCGGGAATGAGTTGTTGTCCATTCCAGTTTCCGTTACGCAAAACGAGATAGCTAACTCGGGCTAAGTCTCGCGTCGACATCGACCAGCCGCCATCCCAACCGGACAGGTAGCCGGCGCTGTTGTAAGAAAGCGGATCCTGAAATCCGAGAGCTGTAGCATAGGCATCGCGGAGCATCTGCACTTCTGTTTTGCTGGGATAAAACGCGTTCTTTAGGTAGGTGCTATAGAAATGAACACCGCCATTGTTGTAGGCAAAATGGTTACCCGGGCTGTGAGGGCTTAGATTGTAGTCGCTCGTCATAGACATGAATTGTCTAAAGGTAGCTGGAGGATTACTTGGAACATTACTATTGGGAACAACAACATCGTAGTTCGCAATTTGTCCCTGGTGGAGCAGCCTGGCAAATATGAGCGCCATTAACGACTTGCTTCCCGACCAGATATATCCGGAGCGTGCAATGTCACCTTTCTGACCTACGATTTTCCCATGCCTTATGACTACCGAGGGAGAAGGCAACAAATCCAGAGCTGCGGCAACCTTTGCCGGATCCATTCCCACCTCCTGTGGAGTAGCTGTTTGCCAGCTTCCCAAAGGGAACTCCGCACTCGTTGAGGGAAGAAGAGTTGGATCGGCAGACCATATTCCCGCACTCAAAACCGAATGAACAGGCACAGCCCCTGGCGAACTTTTAGCTTTCCCCAAAGGGGTAACGTAAGCGGTAACGACTGCCACGCAGAGAAATGTCACTATAACAAGCGCTACAGCGATCAGGTGTGCTGAGAGTTTTGTATTTTTTCTGGTCGTCGTCGCCCGACAACGGTGCTTCAGGTAGAGTTTTCCAAACATTTTTATTCAGTTCACAGGCATTTAACCGCACCTATTGCCTAACCTTTTTGAGACACACGACTATCCTTGCCTCATCCAAGGCACACAAAACCCACACATCCAAGTGGTGGGAATGCTCTAGTCCGGACAGTACTTTTGAGGACTTTATTTAGTCTCTGGGGCGGGTTAGCCGAGGAACCAGACCGAAAGAAATATAGCGAATAGAGTTAATTATGTCAATTTATTCACCAGTATTTTAGATTGCAGTCACATGACGATTAGCTTGCAGTAGCACCGGTCGAGAACTCGATTAATTTGAGCACTTGAGGCCGCCATCCACTGTCTTTCAATTCAGACGAGGCTGAACTAGTATTGGTTTGGGTTGGTGAGTTAAGAATGATGACCCGACTAACTGAGAGAAGAGTTGTAGTAGACCGAGACCCCTCGTTAGATTACCCCGCCGCCGTACCTTTTGATCCTCATGAGGCATATCCGGAGTATCCTTTCGGAGCAGATGCTACTTCAGATAAGAACCCACTCTACGAAGCCGTTAGGGACGTCCTGAATCGCGTGGGACTAGACCACGATCGCTATGGCAGCGGTGAATGGAATCCGCTTGGCGATCTCGTGCATCGCGATGGGACCGTGGTGTTGAAGCCTAATTGGGTTCGTCACTACCACCCTCTCGGTTACGATCTCTTTGGGATGATTACGCACCCTGCGGTCCTTAGGCCGCTGGTTGATTATGCGTACAAAGCCGTCGGACCTAAGGGTCGCATTTGGATCATGGATGCGCCTCTATACGACACTGAGTTTCAGACGCTAAGTAAGATTTGCCAATTATCGGAGTTTGAGGCGTCCCTGCGATCGAGAGGTGTGCCGCTGACAATTGCGGATCTTAGATCTTTAATCGTCAAGATGGATAGGGGGGTTGTTGTTGAACGTATTCGGCAAGATACCTGGCCGTCCGAGGGAGTTGTATTCGACCTCGGCAATGCCAGTGAATTGTCCGAACTTAGCCCAACGCTCCACCACATTTTCGGCTCAGATTATGATCGCCGCACCACGACCGCGCTTCATCGCCGAATCAATGGAGAGCAGCGACACTGTTACAGAATTTCACGACGAGTTCTCGAAGCAGACCTAGTCATTAGCGTGCCTAAGCTGAAGACACACAAGAAAACGGGCGTCACTCTTAATATCAAGAACATGATCGGGATCAATACCGACAAAAACTATATTCCGCACTTTCGCGTCGGTTCTCCAGCGGAAGGTGGCGACGAGTACCCCGACACTCAAAGTCTAATCCGACAGGCGCGGCGGCGCGTGGTCAGAGGCGCCAGAGAGACAATCCTCGGAAGAATGGGACAAAGCGGTGAGCGCATGGCCCACGTCTTCATGACGTTATTGCTGGCCGTGCGCCAAAAGCGCGCGGCAAACGGTTTCGCTTTTAATGTTGATGAAGTCGACGTGTTCTATCACACGGTTCAAGGTGATAGCTACCGACACGGCGACTGGTGGGGAAATGACACCTGCTGGCGTTCTGCTTTGGACATAAACAAGATACTCCTTTACGGAACTGTCGATGGTGTCCTCGTCGACAACCCGGTTCGCAAATATTTTAGTTTGATAGATGGAATTGTGGCGGGCGATGAAACTGGACCTTTGGCGCCCACCCCAAGACGAGAGGGAGTGTTGATTGCTGGTTTCGATCCGGTGAGCGTTGACCGGGTCGCTACCCAAGTCATGGGGTTCGACCCTGATCTCATTCGCGATCAGAAGCGCGCCTCCAAGCTCCCTCACTACTCGCTGACGAATACTGATCTTCCCATTCGGGTCATCAGTAATAACGTTGACTGGCAGGATCAGATCAAACCCGGATCAAGCCTGAACTTCCGTCCTCATTTTGCATGGGTTGAGTATTTCCAGAAGGCAAAGGTTTAGATTTGTCGCGACATCCCAGACGAGGCTCGATCGCTACGCTTGCACTTGAACTGGGGGGCAGACTAGTTAGCAACGGATTCTCAACTGCTCTCGCGCAGATGCAGCGAACCCAATGGCTTACAGCAGAGGAACTACAGGCTCGCAACAATGCGCGTCTCAGCGCAATTTTGAAACATGCTGCAGAGAATGTACCGTTTTACGCTCGAGCCTATAAGCGCCTCGGATTGGCCTCCTACGAACTGCGAAATGTAAAAGACCTCTCGCGACTTCCGGTCCTGACCAAGGCAGATTATCGTAACAGCAAGCCGGATGAGTTCTACGCGAAGAACGTTCCCGATTACCGCGCGCTTGAAAGAACCACCTCGGGCTCGACCGGTGAGCCCTTTCAGTTTTGTCTTGACCGGCGCGCCATGTCCATGATCTTCGCCAGTCACCTTTTCTACGACTCGTGGCACGATCTGCGGCCGTTTGATCGATCCGTCCGCATCGCGGCAGCTCCGCCGCCCCCATCCCCCTTATCACCTCATACTCCTGCTGCAATTCGTCTACGGCAGACGATCACGACCCAACTGCAAAATCTTTACGAACGTTGGACGCAGGAGAGAATCTCGGTGTGGGAAGTTGACTCCGAGCGCGCCTTGAGTATTTGGCGGCGGATGGAGGCGTTTCGTCCGAAGTTTGTGATGGGTTACACGTCCACTCTGGCGGCCATTGCTGATGAACTGCTGCGTTGTGAACTCCACCTGAGCAGGCCCCTGCGGGGAGTCGTCACGATTGCCGAAACCTTGTCGCCAACACGGAGGCGCTTACTACAGGAGTATTTTGGCGCGCCAATCATCAATCGTTACGGCTTGCGGGAATTTGGCTCGTGGAGCGCGCAAAGCTGTCGTGAATCGCCGGATCGATTCCATATCAATACTGAACTTGTGGTTTGTGAAATCCTGCGAGCAGATGATAGTCCCTGTCCTGCGGGAGAAAGAGGAAGAGTCGTGCTGACCGACCTTCATAATTACGCGCGACCGTTCATTCGGTATGACACAGGCGACCTGGCCGTAGCGCATTCGGGAAGTTGTGCGTGTGGCCGCGGGTTTCCGTTGCTAGGCGAAATCGAAGGGCGCTCGCACGAGTGCCTGCGAATGCCTTCGGGGAAAGAGATTAGCCCGGTCGTGCTCGGCCATTATCTATTTGTTTACCACGATCATATAGATGTCGTGAGGCATTACCAACTTGTGCAGGAGAGCAATAGCCGCGCGAAGTTGCTGGTAGTTCCGGATAAAGGTTGGGACGAATATAAACGTGATCGCCTGCGATCGGATCTGGCGCGTCTGGTTGGTGACGAACTGGAGATCACTGTTGAAGCAGTACAAGAAATACCCAAAGAAAAATCAGGAAAACGGCCCATCATAAAATTGAATCGATGTTCAAGCTGATCAGGAGGCGCACAAACCTATTAGTAATTGCCATTCCCGTGGTGGCACTAATGGCGGTTGCTGTAAGTCCAGCTATAAGACGCAGTGTAAAGCGGGGGCCATTCAGGACTCTTTATTTGAACTATTCAAAGTGGCGCTACAACTGGCGCAGCCCTACTGATCTAGGTGATGGCAAAACCACAACCCAGATTATTATTGAAGGTCCGATGGGAATAGCTGAGGATCAGTCAGGTAAGGTCTACGTTTCTGACCGCGATGCCCGTCTCATTTGGACGATCGACTCGGCCAGTCGCGCTACCGTGATTGCGGGAACAGGAAAGACCACTGGCTCAGGCGGCCTTCCGCGTTCTCGCCTCTTCGCCCGAGACATCGACTTCGCCTCACCGGAAGGAATCGTGGTCGATAGCGATGGGAACCTGCTGGTAGCCGACTCACTCAACCACGCCATTCTGAAGATCGACCGCGCGGGATACCTGACGCATTTCGCTGGTAACGGTAAACGTGGCTTTAATGGGGATGGGATCCAAGCGACAGAGGCGTCGCTGGCCGGTCCATATGATGTACGTCTTGATTCGAAGGGCAATGTTTACATTGCTGACTTATTTAATCACCGCATCCGTAGAATTGATCGCAATGGTGTGATCTCCACCGTTGCAGGTACGGGTGTGCCGGGCTACAGCGGGGATGGTGGTCCAGCAATTAACGCCCAGTTGAATATGCCGTACGGAATCATTCTGGATAATGAGGACAACCTGCTCATTGCC
>DATEUF010000233.1:0-11274 GCA_035283325.1 Pyrinomonadaceae bacterium
ACGAAATGAAAACGAAACTACACCAACACCCTTTGTTTGTGTTAATTTTCGTGTGATTTAGCAGATCGGTTTAACGTCTTCCGGTGCGACCGAGCCGCTGTGAATGAACAGAGAGGAAATTTGGCCGCACTTATTTTGCTCAATCGCGTATAGGCAAAGTCATTGTGAAAAAACGACTGATTCTACTTACAGCAATTCTCTTATCGGCTTTCATTGTCAGATCTGAGGCTACACAGAACGGCAATACCGGAAAGAACCGAGTGAATCTCGTTCTCTCCCAACCGTTGACTCTACTCTGGCGCTACGATTCGAACCTCACTCTTAACCTGACTCCAGCTTTCGACCAGAACAGCGTTTACTTGCCGTTGGTTGGTGGAACCATCGTGTCATTGAAGGCTCGGAATGGCCAACTCAACTGGCGTTCCGAGGTGGGCGGCGAACTGTCGGCTTCCCCCGTGGCCGATGAGGAAAGACTTTACGTTGCTTCCGAGACCGGAGAGACCGACGTGGCTCGAGCCAGCATTCGACACGCCAAAGGTACTGTGCGAGCACTTGGCCGCGAAGGTGGCGTGACACAGTGGATGCGTACGCTAGCCATGCCGCTACAGGGCGCGTTACTTCTGGCCAATGGTCGGCTGTATGGCGGTGGGAGCGACGGTGGTTTTTATTCGCTTGATAACAGAACCGGCGAGTTGAGGTGGTCATTCAAGTACAGCGCCGCATTCAATTGCCAGCCAGTTCTTTCTTCTTCTCGACTTTATGCAGGAAGCGAAGACGGCAATCTGCTTGCATTTGAGGAACAAACTGGGAGGCTGCTGTGG
This sequence comes from Pyrinomonadaceae bacterium, assembly GCA_035283325.1. Lineage (GTDB taxonomy): Bacteria > Acidobacteriota > Blastocatellia > Pyrinomonadales > Pyrinomonadaceae > PSRF01. The sequence continues at coordinate 822 of DATEUF010000233.1, forward strand.
CGGTACAAAAGCAAGGGACCCGTAAGAGGCCCGGTTGCAGTAGCCAATGACACGGTTTATTTCGGTTCAGGAGATGGCTATCTATATGCCGTCCGCTCGTCAGATGGTAAGGCACTATGGCGGAAACGCACTGGCGCAGGTATACAGTCGGTGGCACGCGTAGGCGACTCTTTGCTGGTAGCCTCTCTCGACAATTTTGTTTATCTGTTTTCGTTGAATGGGGCGCGTATCTGGAAGAGACTATTGCCGGGCCGGGTTTCCGCGCAGCCTCTCACCGCTTCTGATGGTGCGCTTTATACTCCGCTGTCGAGTGCTGCGGGCGTTGTGCTGGGTCTCCATGATGGGCGCCCGGTAAACTCGCTTCCCACGGGCGAGGAGATCACAACCTCCGCCTCACCAATTGCCGTGGGCGACGCAATCATGGTGACCACCGAGCATGGCTTGCTGGCTTTTGCCCAACCCGGCGACCGAGCAGCGGTCACTAATCACCAATAAAAGCGTCCGAGCCCGTTATCTCGGCGGCATCGGACTTCTGGACTTGGAGAAAAAGGGCTACGCGCTTCGGCTGCCTGCCCTTCCTTGTGTAGCTCTTGAGCATGCTTCCAGGTCTACCTCACTGGTAACACAAACTTCCAAATCCCTGAGCAAACCATCTTCCAGGTCATATACCCACCCGTGTACTGCCAACCGCTGGTCCCGCCTCCATGCGCTCTGCACGACAGTAGTCTGGCTGACGTTCACTACCTGCTCGACTACGTTCAGCTCGCAGAGCCGATCGTGTCGTTGATTCTCCGTCTCCAGGGCGTCGAGCTGCGCAAAGTACTTTGAGCGCACGTCCTGGACGTGCCGCAGCCAGTTGTCGATGAGGCCGAGCTTGTCGTCTCGCAAAGCAGCAAGCACTCCTCCGCAGCCATAATGCCCGCAGACGATAATGTGGGCGATCTGGAGCACTTCCACGGCGTACTGGATCGTCGATAAGCAGTTCAGGTCTGTGTGGATCACGACGTTGGCCACATTGCGGTGAACAAACATCTCGCCGGGAAGTAGGCCAACAATTTGGTTTGCCGGCACTCGGCTATCGGAGCATCCAATCCAGAGGTAACGCGGCGACTGCTGGGCTGACAAGCGTTGAAAGAAGTCTGGGTCTTCACTCGTCATCGCCGCAGCCCACGCGCGATTGTTTGCAAACAACTCGCTGAGTACTCTCATGCCGGCATCTTACAACTCTCAGACTCAGCTCCCAAGTAGCTCCGGAGGCGGCAGCGTAGAGATCCATTCACGCCAAGAGAAACTTTTTTCTCATCAGCAACGATAAAGCTAATGTCCGAACTCCCAACGTACTTAAGAGGCTCCGTGGCGTGGGGTCGGGTGCATGCCGTTTATTCGCGCGATCCTCAATTCTGGCAGATGACATTCGCGTGGCGCGCGGTCAGAAGCCATTTACCATCTCTCTTCATCCAGAAATGTGTGAAGCGCCGGCGTACGGTTTGCCCAGCGAACGGGGCCTTGCCGACTGGTTTGATGGTTTCCAGCCCCATACTAATGATGGTCTCCCCGTGAAATAACATAGTCTCGACCTCTCGGACGAAAGAGGAGTAATCAATGATGCCGTTGCGAATGAGCGCCACGACTTCTTTTCTTCCGTTGGTGATTCCGTTACGTGGATTATTAACAGTAAAGTCTTCTGCCCACAACTTCTCTAATGCCGCTATATCTTTACGCTGAAGTCCGTCAGCTTCGGCAAGGTCGAGCTTTCTGATCTCTTGTTCCAGCGCATTATTCTGTTTTGCGCTCTGTGCTGATACCGAACCGGGAACGACGAAGGTCATGGCTGCTGCCAGCAGAATCAATCTCATCTTTACACCTCTCGGTTTCTTATGGTTTAGCTAAAAACGAAGCGGGCATCAATTCGTTTTCTCGTTTGTCGGCATTGTGAATGTCCGCGCTTCCTGTCCCGTTTTCATGTCCCAGAACTTGATTGTAGTGTCGACACTGCCCGTCATTAGAAAGTGATCGTCGCGTGTAAACATAAGGCCGTCAATATCGAACTTGTGCCCTTCTATCGTGAACAGTTTCTCGCCAGTCATCACGTTCCAGACCAATGTCTGAACGTAAACATAGCTGGTTTGCTTTTGATCTAGCCCAATGTTACTGGCGGCGATCAATTTTCCATCGTGGCTGAAGGCGAGGGCGCTCGAGATATTAAATGTTGCTGGCGCGCGCACCATCGATATACTACGGACTTCGCGCCAGGTCGACGTGTCCCAGAGCTTTACCACTGCATCACCGAACGATGCGAGCAATGAATAATCAGGACTAAACAGCAACTTTAGAGTGGTCTGATCGTGCGCTTTCCACGTACGCGTTTCTTTTCCCGAAACAGCATCCCATTCGCTGATCGTTCCATCGCCGTTAGCTGCATAAATTTTGTTTCCGTCACGACCGAACGCGAGGGAATAAACTGACATGTCGATGACTGCCGAGTTGATATGCACCAGTGACCGCAATTCTTTTCCGGATTTTGCGTCCCACAGCTTCAGCATCCCGTCATTCCCTGAGGCGGCGAGCAGTTGACTGTTCGGACTGAAGGCGACGGCCTTGACTGAGCAGCGAAAGCCATTCAGCTTCTGAAGCTCTCGGCCCGCGGAGAGATCCCAAATTCGCGCGGTCCGATCTCGGCTCGAAGAGGCGAGCAGTTTTTCGTCTGGGCTGAAGACGGCTGTGTAAATCGCGTTTGTGTGTCCGGTCAGAGTCCGTTGCACTGCTCCCGTGCTCATGTCGACAAATCTGATCTTGGCGTCGCCTCCGGCAACGACAAGCGTCTTGCCGTCACGACTGAGACTTAAACCACCAACGCCAGGCTTGACGTTTGGCGAGATCGGCGGTGTGGGGCGGCAATTCGAAAGTGTCTGTGCCTGACACGAAGTAAGAGTGAGCAGCAAAAGGAAACCAAGACAGTTTGAATGAAGGATTGTACTGAGCATTAGAATAGGGGCCAAGCCAAAAGCAAGGGCGCAGCCCGGATGATTCTAGCTGTTAGTCGGCGAGGCAAGCCACCGCCGCACATCAGGCGAGACCTGGCCCAGGACCCCCGCTTTGTCGGCGGCCGCCTCGGCAGTGGTGGGCGTCCTGCACACCTGGACCGGCCAGCTCATTTATCATCCGCACGTTCATTACCTCGTTATGGTATGAACGCAAATGCGCATTTGCGAGTTGCGGTGCAGATTTTGATATCGGAAGAGAAAATGCAGGAGTTTTATCCCAAAGTTCGCAAGGGATTACGGAAGGTGTGGTCTCAGGGAGCTGTCAAGAGGATTTAGCCGTCGTGTCAAGAGGATTTAACCGCTACTTCGAACTAATTGAGCTAGAGTTGTTTATTCTGGCTAGCGAAATAGTCGCTAAGTGTGCGTATTAATTATCTTGACGTTTATGTTAATCTTCTCTATGCATCCCAGCTATGGAAGAGAAGAGAGCTCGCAAGAATGAGAACCTCAAAAAGGCTGGCCTGCTCCATCCTGCACCCGAGCGCGTCAGCGATCCCTTGTTTCAGGAGCATCCGGAGTTTTTCGATGCCCATGACTCCCTCCAGGTTCGGTACCATATGATCCGGTCCCATCATATCGACCACCGCAGTGTGGTGGATGTCTGCCGACTTTACGGCATCAGCCGACAGACCTTTTACACCTTGCGCCAGAGAATCGTCAGTGAAGGAACAGCGGGGCTGCTTTCCAAAAAGCCCGGTCCCCGAGGTCCCTCGAAACTAACAGCGGAGATTCTCGCGTTTGTGGAGCAGCAATTGGAACAGGAGCCGGAGCTCCGAGCGGTACAGCTTCAGTCCCGGCTGGAGAAAGAATTAGGGGCTTTCCTGCACCGACGAACACTCGAAAAATTCCTTAAAGAGTTTCGGGCAAAAAAAAACTCCTGAATCTGTCACGACGGAGTGGTTGTGGCGAGATGGAGTTCGCGATTCAACAGCTGTCCGCTACGAATCGCTTCGCGTGGGGTTTATGCAAGCGGGGTGCCGGGGAAACGGAAAGCTCTGGGAGCGTTTTTCCTTATTCGGCATGTTGGGTCTGACAGATTTCAGAATCCAAACGCAGGAAGACGATTATGTGGTCCAAATCTATCAGGCTCCTGCACCCGCCTGGTGTGGACGGAGGGATCCACAGGAGGAAGCCCTAAGAGAAGTTCTCCGTCTTTTGATTAGCAAGGTCCTTGTGTCGGCCGCCGGACATTTCCCAGGAGAAGACCATGAAAGTAGCACTGTATGCGCGGGTTTCCAGCCAACGCCAAGAGAAAAGGGGGACGATTGCTTCTCAAGTAGAGGCCCTGCGCCATTACGCCAGAGAGCATCATTATTCGATAGCCGACAGCGTCTGCCGCGTCAAGGCAGCGTTCCCGCTTCTTTGGTTATCTACGAACCCGAAGCCGAGGTAGTGCGGAACATTTTCTTTTGGCACGCCTACGAAGGGATGAGTATCAGGCAGATCGTCAAACGACTTACAAATGAGGGATACACTACACCCAAAGGCAGAAGACGCTGGGCGGAATCGACCGTTCACAAAATAGTCCGCCAAGAAGCTTATGTTGGGACCTTGTACTACAACCGGTCTTACGAAATAACAGTAACCTCACCTGAGGGAGTCCCCTGAAAGAAAAAGCTCTTGAGACCGGAATCCGAATGGATATCTGTCTCGATTCCTCCGCTCATTGATCGAGAGACCTTCGCCTGCTCCCAAGCACGCCACGGCCCCAACCAACAGTTTAGCCCCCTTAATCTAAAAGAAGAGTACTGGTTGCTGCGTCGTTTACTTCGTTGTGAACGATGCGGCTACAAATCCGCTTGCGTAGCCGATAAGAGACGCCCCTATATGCCCCCGTCCTATTACTACCGCTGCGACAAACAAGATCGTCTCGAGGGACGACCGCGTTGCTATCCCAACCATATCCGCTCGGGACCGCTCGATGAACTGGTTTGGAAGGAGGTGCGACGTCATCTCCTCGATCCACAACTACTATTGAAGGCGCAAACCACACTGAAGAGCATGCAGTCTCTCGACGAGTCATTTCTGATGACCCAACTGCACAACACCCAGAAAAAACTTTCTCAGACTCAAGGCGAACGACGCCGGCTGGTCGATGCTTTTCAAGGCGGATTAATCACAAAAGAGGAATTCGCAGAGCGCACTCGCAATCTATCCATTAGAATCGAGAACCTGCAAACTGATCTCAAAGCGGTCGAAGAGGAAACTAAGAATGTCTCGGCCGGGAAACAGCTTCTCACCAGAATCACCGATCTCACTAGGACCATCAGGGATAAGTTCGATGATATGACCTTCCACGAGAAGCGAAACTTGGTCCGCGCGGTTCTTAGCGAAGTTGTAATCAACGGCAGTACTGTGAAGCTGTTATTCAAAATTCCCCTACCAAAAACAAAAGGGACCGATCCTCCAGACAACAACCGCCAGGCTCCATCCACATTGTCAACCGAATTATATTTGCGTTCACGCGGTGGTCACCGGCGGCGGCCTCACCGCTGCCGGCGGTTGGCGCTCTGCACGCCCTGACTTTCTGGTCCCCCAGAAGCCACTCGCCCTGATCTTCCGCGCTAAGCTGCGTGACGAACTCAAAAATGCCGGCCTCTTCCCGCAGCTGGACCCCCGCGTCTGGAAAAAGCGCTGGGTCGTTGACTGTGAGCCGGTAGGCACTGGCAGCGCCGCTTTCAAGTATCTCGCCCCTTACATCTTCCGCGTGGCCCTCAGCAACCACCGGCTCGTCAAACTTCAAGACGGCAAGGTCACCTTCGAGTACAAAGACTCAGCCACAGAGCAAATCAGATTTTGTACTGTCTCCGCACCAGAGTTCATCCGCCGCTTTCTCCAGCACGTCCTCCCCGATCGCTTCGTCAAAGTCCGCTACTACGGCTTGCTCGCGCCGCGTCATCGCCACCTGCTAGAGCAGGCCCGGCAACTGCTCGCCGCTGACGGCCCACAGCCGCCGGCGGACAAAAACTGGCAAGCAGCAATCCCCAAGCAACCGGGCACAACGCGAGAGCCGCTTCGCTGTCCTCACTGTGGCCATCCCTTGGCTTTGCTGGGGCCACTTAAGCCACGCGGCCGCTCCCCCTGAAAGCTGCTTGACGTTTCTAAACTTCCCAACCTGGATTGCCCCCAACACTGGCGGCCCGCGCCGTTGCAGCCCCCAATTTCTCCTTCAACCGCCGCCTTGCCTGGCCTCTTTCTCCTCCCGGCGGCCCACCGAACCCCTCAATCACTCGGTCCCTAGGCGCTCCTGCTCTTCATCAAGCCACCTTCAACTTTTCACTCAAACTCCAAGTCGCCTCTGAACTCCAACGCCCGGCTTAGTTCAACAGAGAATTGTGTGGCGGCTCGTTGAGTCTAGTGCAGGTTGTCCTTACTTCACCGCGCCACACTAATTCTTAATACGTTCGATGCCGCGAGTGGAGCTACCGGGAACGCTGCTCGATTAGCTGCCGCAACGCTTGATTTACCGCTGCGGAATCCGGAAAGACTTTTGCCACATCGGGCTCCAGCACAACAATATTGGTGCCCTCAGCATACTGTTTGGCGTACTTGCCAATCACTCCCTGGCTAAAGTCATATTCATCCAACATTTCAACTTCTTCTTTGTTCTTTTCCTCGCTCATAGTCTCTTCTCTCGCGTGGCGTCGCCGAACGAGCACTAAGGATTCTGATGACCTCTCCCCGATATGTATGAACCACCACCAACGAATGTTGCAAGGTCGATTGCCCTAAAATGACAAACCTTCCTTCCTCCTCTGAGTGTAGAGGATCAGGAATCGTACGTGCCAGCGGGTCAGCGAACACTGTAGATGCTTCAGAAAAGGAAATGCGATGCTTCCTCAAATTCTCTCTAGCCTTGGCATCATCCCATTCGAAGATCAGACTCATGAGTAAGAATATACGTTAGTTCGTGAGAGTGAAAAAGGCATCGAACGACGCGCTTCAGCGGCGAGCGATTCCACTCAACCTTAGGAACAAATGAATACTAACGGGAGCTTCAACCGAGTCCGCTGCAAGCGCTTCGTTCGGTGCGCCGAGGGAAAATATTCTTAATCCAGCAGGCGTTTCCCGTGAACTATTGCCACCACTGTCACAATCCCGTTCTCAACGCGATAAATTACTCGATAACTGTAGGCGAACCACTCCCGGATACTTCTGTCATTGAACTCTGGTACTACGCGACCGGAAAATGGGAAGCGTGAGAGATTGCTTGCTATACTCAGAATTGATTTCACTACCGTTGCTGCATACGCCGCAGAGTCAACGGCGATGTATTCAGCAATGGCCTCAAGATCCTCTACAGCGCGCGGCGACCAGACTACTCTGTGAGCCATTTGCCAAGCCGCCGCTCAACTTCTTCCTGCGATACCGTACCGTCGGAATCAGCTGCCTCCAGACCGTTGCGCACCTTTTCAATAACATACAGGTGATACTGAATGTCCTCTAGCGAACAGTCATCCGGCAACTTACTTAGCAGCGCCTGAACCTCTTCTTTCGCGGTACTCATGACATCAACAAATCTACCACAACATTTACCCACGACCCTAAGCACCGAACTTTGTAATTAGGTTACATAAAACTCGTGTTGCAACACGAGGTTTTTCTCACATAATAACGGTTGGTTCAAGAGTTTATTGGCGTTTTTCGGCGTTTCGAGTGCTTATGCTATACCAGCCGCGGTATTAGGTTAGAGAAGTAAAAGGAGTTGGCGTAGCGCAGAGGGTTCGCGTAATGCGCCTTACTAGACGCACAACAGAAAAGCTGTTTCAAGTTCCTAGCTTCGATTCAGTCAGTTCTGGCCGGTGGCGAAACATGCCGAGCACTCTTGAGAGGAGCCCGTGCAGAATGTAAGCAATGACAGTCGCCAGCAGGATGTATTTTGAGTAGAGGATGATTAACACCAGAATTGCTACGACCACGATCACAGTGCGCATGCTACGGGCGCGGGTGCCCACTGTTTTGAAGCTCGAGAAGCGCAGCGTGCTCACCATTAGCACACTAATAAAACCAACTACAGCCATCAGGAGTATGGAGTAAATTTCCGCTCGTTCGGCGCCATACCGGATCAATGGCATAGGCGCAAAATGAATCAATGCTGCAATCAAACCGCCAGCCACAGGAATGGGCAACCCGACAAAACTCTTCTTATCAACCTTGACCGTACCCTCAGCGAGAATTCTGGGGCGGGAAGCCTGCACATTGAAACGTGCCAAACGAAAGGCGCCACACATCAGATACATAAAGGACAAGAACCACGCGAGTTGATGGAGGTCGCTACCTTCCTTCAAACTGGCTCCATATCCCCAGACGTACGCGAGAACCGCCGGCGCCAGCCCGAAGGTAACTACGTCTGCAATGGAATCCAACTGTATTCCGATCTCAGTTGTTGTCTTGGTCATGCGCGCGATGCGCCCGTCGAGCATGTCAAACAGCACTGCCCAACCGATGGCTTTGGCACCGTTATCCAGATAAGCAGCCGCCCAGAAGAGATCGCTTTCAGTTCCGGAACCAACATACTGAAAGCCGCGCAGCGCGGACATAATAGCGTAGAATCCCATCGCGATGTTCGCGGCTGTGAACACAGAGGGGACCAAATAAAGTCCCTTCTTCAGCCCACGTCTCTGCGGAGTGGGGGCCGGCAATTCGGCGTGCAATGCTGATTGGCTTCTCATCGTGTCCTCCCGATGATTGTAGTGCCGCCTTTAACTCGCATGCCCTCTGACACTATCACTTCAACGCTTTCCGGTAAAATGAGATCGGTCCGGGAGCTAAATTTTATTAATCCAAACCGCTCGCCCAGCTTTACATGCTCGCCAGCCTTCTTCCAGCAAACTATCCTCCGGGCCAGGATTCCGGCCACCTGCTTGCACACAACCGTTATCTTATCGCCTTCTATGGTAAGAGCGTTCTGCTCATTTACCAGGCTGGCCTTTTCGTCGGTGGCCATCAAGAACTTCCCCTTTGTGTAGGAGATGTCGGTAATCCGGCCGGCAATAGGAGCACGGTTGATGTGAACGTCCAATGGCGACAAGAAAATGCTGATGAGTCTGGGTGCGTCCCGGGAATCCACGGCCAGGCTTGTAACACGTGTGATACGACCGTCGGCTGGGGCCACGATAGCATTGGGATCTTGTGGTGGCACACGCTTGGGATCTCGAAAAAAGAAGGCCATGAAAAAGGCCAACAAGAGGATTGGCAAGGCGACGTACCAGTAACCGACGACAAAGGCAACAGTCGACAGAATTGCCGGCACGAGAATGTATGGCAATCCTTCGCGAACGATTCTCAAATTCTTAATTCAATCCTTTTTGAAACAACAACCTTCGGCAACGACGATTTGACCTCCTGAAGAAAAGGGACGCGTAGTTTTCCACGTCCCCTAAACTTCCTGGTTAAAAGTGCCTTCGCAGAATCAATGCCCCAGGCTTTGATTCTTCTGATATTGCGAAATCATTGAATACATTTGGTCCTTGAGAGCTAACTTCTTCTTTTTAAGAGTAATCTCTTCCAGTTGTTCTTCGTCACTCGGATAGGCCAGGGCTGATAACTCGCTCAGACGTTGTTCATACCTGTTATGTTCACGGGCCAGTTCCCGAAACTCAGGATCGCGATTCATCAACTCTTCCTTAAGCCTATCCGTGGTTGTGATGTCCATTTCGTGCGTGTCTCCTTTCAGACGATTGAACTGGTAAGATGGATTTGCGGAGGTGGCAAAGGATTGGCCCTCCTGGGAATGTTCGACACGAAAAAATGGTAGCCCAATTGAACCTCTGAATCAAGCACCATCTCGTAAATCGACACTCATTATGAGAGCGTCTTCTAGCGGCTCGGAATAGTAATTGGTACGCCGGCCCTGAAGGCAAAATCCGCAGCTCTTGTAAAGTCCCTGTGCGGCAGCATTTCCGGCCCGGACCTCCAGAAAGGCCGCAATCGTCTCCAGCCGCTTGCCTTCCTCCAATACCCGGTTTAACAAAGCTGTGGCGATGCCGCGTCGCCGGTACTCCTGCCGGACGGCCATGTTGTTTATGTGGAGTTCACCGGCTGCGACGCGAGCGACAATGTATCCGGCAATGTTATGAGTGTTGAATTGTTCCAGTGGGCGGTCTAACCTTGCCACTAACATGAGGTTTCTGTTGATGCTTTGGAGCTCCGCGTAATAAGCAGACCAACCCCAACGACTCAGTCCCGAACGCTCCTCTATTTCGACAACTTCCAGCAAATCATGCTCGGTCATCCGCGACACCGACACTGCCGGCAAAGCTTTCAAAAACGCCTGTTTAGTTAGCGACATTTATTTTAAGTTCTGCATCTGACGGTCGCACATAGAGGGCCTTGAGCGATTGAGGTCCACCATAATTTCCCTTTTCGTACTGTTGAAGCGCGAGAGCCGAGACGTGGATTGCCAGGTT
>DATEUF010000234.1:0-22814 GCA_035283325.1 Pyrinomonadaceae bacterium
GCTGGAAGTGGAATTGATCACGCCGATCGCGATGGAGAAGGGTTTACGGTTTGCGATCCGGGAAGGCGGGCGCACGGTAGGCGCCGGCACCATCAGTGAAGTTGTGGAATAGGGAGCGTTGCGGATTTCCGATTGTCAATTGAAGCAGCGCTGGCTTAGGTCGCAAGTGGCCAATCGGCAATCGGCAATCTGAAATTGGAAATACTGTATGCCACGCGATAATATCGTCCTTCAGTGTAACGACTGCAAGAGCCGCAACTACGTAACGACAAAGAATAAGAAGACCACGCCTGATCGGCTCGAGTTTCGAAAGTTTTGTCGCCGTTGCCGCAAACACACGGATCATAAAGAGACCAAGTGAATTTCCAATTGCCAATTGTCGATTGCCAATTGCCGATTGATAGAAGGGTTCGCGTTAGGTTTAAATCGGCCATTGAAAATCGGCAATCGGCAATTGGAAGAGGGGTATAGTGTCAACGGTCAGCACGTCGGTCTCCAAAACCGAAAGTCCGGGTTCGAATCCTGGTACCCCTGCCAGCAGGTTGAAACCCGAGAGAAATTGTGAAGAAAGTCGACCAGGTCATGGCGGACACAAAGAATCCAGAAGCTGAAATCGCCAGAAACACCAGCTTCCCTGAACGTGCGGAGGCGAAACAGGTGAGGCGCGAGCGCGCAGCGACTGGAGGGCAGGCAGGACTTGCGGGTCGCATCGGGCAATTCCTCCGGGATGTTAGGGCCGAGCTGAAGCGCGTATCCTGGCCCACGGCAAAGGAAGTAAAGAATACGACCATTATTACGCTTGTGGCCGTTATCTTCTTCTCGGTTTATCTGTATCTTGTGGATCGGATATGGTCTTTTCTCCTGGTCCAGCTTAATCATCTACTTAATTGGATCACCGGTATATAAAGAGCAAGGGATTCGTGATGCAGCAGTGGTTTATACTTCATACCTATTCCGGCCACGAGAAGAAGGTGCGCGATAGCCTCAAGGCCCGGGTACGCGATACAGATCTGCAGAATGAGATCACGGAAGTACTAGTTCCTACAGAGACGGTTGTGGAGATGCGCGGCAACAAGAGGATTGAGTCTTCGCGTATGTTCTACCCCGGTTATGTATTGGTGCAGATTGAATGTGATGAGCGAGGACATATCCCCGACAATGTCTTTCACATGATCAAGTCAACACCGAAGGTAACCGGATTTGTTGGCGGCCATAATCCGACTCCCTTGACGCCTCAGGAAGTTGACCAGATTGTTCACAATGTTACCGAAGCCGCAGAGAAACCGAAGCCGAAATTTTCCTATTCGGCCGGGGAAACGGTGCGGATCAAGTCGGGTCCATTTCAGAGCTTTACCGGCAAGGTCGAAGAGGTCAACGAAGACAAGTCAACTTTAAAGGTCACGGTTACGATCTTCGGGCGTTCAACTCCCGTCGAGTTAAACTTTTTGGATGTGGAGAAGGTGACGTTCGCTGAGGAAGAGTGACGGAAATTGGAAATTAGCTTATGGCAAAGAAAATAACGGGATACATAAAACTGCAGGTTCCGGCGGGGAAGGCAAACCCAGCACCGCCGATTGGACCGGCGCTGGGGCAGCATGGCGTAAACATTATGGAATTTTGTAAAGCCTTTAACGCCAAAACTGCGCAGCTGGATCCGGATCTGAAGATCCCCGTCGTGATCACCATTTATGCAGATCGCTCGTTTACCTTTGAAACTAAGACGCCACCCGCGGCCGACTTGCTGAAGAAGGCTGCTGGTGTTCCCAAAGGTTCTGGCAAACCAAACAGGGAAAAGGTGGGAACGATTTCTCGGGCCAAGATCGAGGAGATTGCCAGAACCAAGCTACAAGATCTGAACACGACGAGTCTGGCGGCAGCGATCAAAACGATCGAAGGAACGGCCCGCCAGATGGGTCTCACAGTGGAATGAGAAAGGCTCGCCTCGGAGGCAACAGATGAAGAAACACGGAAAGAGATATCGGGCCGCGGCAGAGAAGATTGAGGCGGGCCGCAAATACAATCTGGAAGAGGGTGTTTCCAAGCTTAAGGAAATCGCCACGGCAAAATTCGACGAAACTGTGGAGCTAACAGTCTGGCTTGGCGTGGATCCCCGCAAGGCGGATCAGCTCGTCCGAGGAACGATTGTGTTGCCTCACGGGCTGGGTAAATCGAAGAAGGTTTTGGTAATCGCCCAGGGAGAGAAGATTAGAGAAGCACAGGATGCGGGCGCTGATTTCGTCGGCGGCGAAGATATGGTCAACAAGATCAAGGAAGGCTGGCTTGATTTTGAAGCAGTCATTGCGACGCCCGATATGATGCGACTTGTAGGCGGACTGGGTAAGGTTCTTGGTCCACGCGGGTTGATGCCGAACCCAAAGACCGGAACAGTGACCTTTGATGTAACCACGGCCGTCAAGGAAACAAAAGCAGGCAAGGTTGAGTATCGGGTCGATAAGACGGGAGTTATTCACGTTCCAGTCGGGAAGATCTCCTTTGATGCTGACAAGGTTCGTGACAATGCCCGGGCGTTGCTGGAGGCGGTTGTTAAGGCGAAGCCCGCAACAGCCAAAGGTAAGTACGTGAAAAAGGTGAACCTTGCTGCGACCATGAGTCCCGGCGTTCTGCTCGATGAAGCCGCGTATGCAAAATAGAATGTGAGGAGCGCTTGGCATGAAGACGAGAGAACAGAAGCAGAAAGATCTTGAAGCCCTGAGTGAGCAGTTTCGCAAAGCAAAGTCGGCAATGCTCGTCGGGTTCCGCGGCATGACTGTGGCCAAGGATCAAGAGTTGCGAAATCAGCTTCGCGAGGCTGGCATTAGTTACGAAGTAGTGAAAAACACGCTTGCGCGCAAAGCCGCTGAAGGAACGGCGCTGGAGCAGGCGAAGGACCAGTTTAAAGGCGTTACAGCCGTGGCGCTGAGCGATCAGGATCCCGTGAATCTTTCGAAGGCAATTTCGAAGTTTACGAAAGCTAATCCGGAAATCTTCACCTTCAAAGCGGGTGTGGTTGAAGGTAAGGTGGTGGCGCTGCGCGACGTTGAGGCCATTGCCAGCTTACCGTCGAAAGAAGAATTGATCTCTAAAATCATGTTTCTTATCAATTGTCAGGCGCAACGGCTCGTTACCGTTCTGTCAGCAGTGCCACGCAACCTGGCAATCGTCATCAAACAGATCGGGGAGCAGAGGGAAGCTTAAACGTTAGATTTCTGATTTTCGGTTTTTGATTCTTGGAGGGGGACAGTTGCAATGAGCGATTGCCGCGAGAATCAAGAATCGAAAATCTGAATTGGAGGCAATCATGGCAGTATCACGCGAAGAGGTTATTGAGTATTTGAAGGGCATCACGCTGCTGGAGGCGTCACAACTCGTTAAGGAGTTGGAGGAGACTTTTGGGGTCTCAGCTGCAGCGGCGGCGGTGGCAGCACCCGCCGCGGGTGGAGTGGCGGCTGGCGAAGCAGCAGCTCCCGCGGAAGAAAAGACGGAATTTGACGTCATCCTGCAGGCAGCGGGCGGTAACAAGATCAACGTTATTAAGGTGGTTCGTGAAGTAACTGCCCTTGGTCTTAAGGAGGCCAAGGATCTTGTGGAAGCAGCTCCCAAGCCTGTGAAGGAAGGTGTCTCTAAAGAAGAAGCCGAGACAATCCGCCAGAAGCTTGCGGACGCTGGTGCAACAGTCGAAGTAAAGTAGGGTTAAACGACCTTTCGCTTGGCCAACCGGCTGAGAGGCAACAGTTTTTGTCACCTGTCGTCGGTGGTTGGTTATGGCGTTTCCGGCTTGACAGTGGGCTCGCGAGTGGTTAAGTTAGGGGAGTATTGAGGCGCTGGCGTTACTCCCGAAAAATTTGACGCAAGAAATGAGCCGCTTTTGGTTAGCAAGCGGTCAGGGCATTGTGCGCCCTGACCGCGCTTTGATGTCTTCAGGTTGATCTTATTTTTCGGTTTTCTAACCCGCTTCCAAGTAAAGGGAATCGGCCCGAGCGAAGACGGGAAATTGAAAAATCAGGAATCTATAAGGACTCTCACATGTCTGCAAATCTTCTACAAACAATAAATACAGGTTTGGGACGGCGAACCAGTCGGGCGCCTGAACGGGTCGATTTTTCAAAAATCTCGACTGCGGTAAGAATTCCGAATCTTATCGAAATCCAGCGGGAATCCTATAACCGTTTCTTACAGATGGATTTCCTCCCGGAGGAGCGGGAGAAGACTGGTTTACAAGCTGTATTTCAGTCAGTGTTTCCCATCTCTGACTTCCGCGGCACCGCGACTCTGGATTTTGTCGAGTATCAGATTGGCAACTGGCAGTGTAAATGCGGGCGGCTGGAAGGCCTCAACTATCTGCGCGCCAACTGTAAGAACTGCGGCTCCACGATCAAGGTAAATCCCCTGGCGGCTGGCGAGACGCTGTGTCACAAGTGTGGCACCTTCAACTTTGTGCGGCCTACTCTCTGCGAGAATTGCGGCGAACCTGTAGGACTAAAACACAAACACGACCAGCAGGAATGCCAGGAGCGAGGCATGAGCTACAGCGTGCCTTTGAAGGTCAAGATTCGTCTGACCGTGTACGACAAGGATCCAGAAACCGAAGCGCTCTCTATTCGGGACATCAAGGAGGAGGAAGTCTTCTTTGGTGAGATTCCACTGATGACCGACAACGGCACCTTTATCATTAATGGTACCGAGCGCGTCATCGTTTCCCAGTTGCACCGTTCGCCTGGGGTCTTCTTCAAACGGGGTGCTGTCTACGTGGCAAAGATCATTCCCTATCGTGGCTCCTGGGTGGAGTTTGAATACGACCAAAAGAACCTATTGTATGTTCGCGTCGGCAAACGCAAGTTTCTCGCCTCCATATTCCTCCGAGCACTGGGTCTCTGGTTCAATCGTGAAGCAGATTCACAACCGGTGCGGACGGATTCGCAGTTGGAAGAGAATGTCAAGAACGCTTCATTCACTGATGAGGACATGCTGCGGGCGATCTATATCACAGACGAAATCAGTCTGGAGGAAGGCCGTCTGATGCTACAAGTCCCGGATGCTGGAGATACCAATCTCGTCGGGATGAAGGTGGATTTTGATATCAAAGGCCGGGGCAGTGAACCAATCGTGCGCAGTGGCAAGAAGGTTACCCATAGTGCGCTGGAAGGCTTACGCAAGGCCAAGATTGGCGAAGTGGAGATTGAATCGTCACAGCTCGAAGGAGCTTTTGCCCTCTCTGACATTGTCAATAAGGAGAGCGGCGAGGTCATTCTCGAGGCAAATAACGAGATTTCTCCTGCCAAGCTCCAGGAGATCATCGAGGCCGGAATTGACAGCTTCTCAGTCTTCTTCCCGGAGCGTGACGATGTTGGTCCAATCCTTTCGCAGACCTTAAAGAAGGACGTGATTACCAAACCGGTGGATGCGTTATTGGAGATCTATCGCAAGATGCGTCCCGGGGATCCGCCGACAGTACAAACTGCTTATAAGCTGCTCGAGGCCATGTTCTTTGACCCGCGCAAGTTCGATTTTTCTCGAGTGGGCCGGCTGAAGTTCAATATCAAGATGGGGAAACCGGAGCGCGGACGGATCGACGATCCATTGTTGTCTGCTGAAGACTTTTATGAGGTCGTCTCTTACGTCTTGAAAATGCGGAAGAACCCATCTGAATACCAGGCTGACGATATTGATCACCTGGGGAATCGCCGAGTCCGCGCGGTCGGCGAGTTGCTAGAGAATCAGTTTCGCATCGGTCTCGAGCGCATGGAAAGAGCGATCAAGGAGAAGATGTCGATCCATCAGGAGATGCAGACGACGATGCCGCGCGATCTCATCAATGCCAAGCCGGTCACAGCAGCAGTACGTGAGTTCTTCGGGTCAAGCCAGCTTTCGCAGTTCATGGATCAAACAAATCCGCTTTCCGAGATTACTCACAAACGGCGTCTGTCGGCGCTTGGGCCGGGAGGTCTTTCTCGCGAGCGCGCCGGGTTCGAAGTGCGAGACGTCCACCCGACTCATTACGGCCGCATCTGTCCTATCGAGACGCCGGAAGGTCCCAATATTGGACTGATCTCGAGTCTTTCCTGCTTCGCTCGCATCAACGAGTTTGGCTTTATCGAAGCGCCTTATCGGAAAGTGAATGACGGACGAGTAGTTGAGTACGTTCGCATCGTCAACGGTGGCGATACGAAATTTAAGCCCGGTGAGCACGTGCCTCAGGAAGACGTGGAAAAGGCCAACAAGCGTGTAGGAGGAGACGGGCGCAAGGCGGAATATGAACCGTGGCCCTTCTACCTGACGGCGTGGGAGGAAGACAAACACGTTATCGGACAGGCAAACATCGAACTCGACGACAACGGCTACATCGTCAACGAACGCAACGCTGCCCGCAAGGCGGGTGAATTCATTCTCGCCCTGCGCAAAGACATCGAATACGTTGATGTCTCGCCTAAGCAACTTGTCTCGGTAGCGGCGTCGCTGATTCCGTTTCTCGAGAACGACGACGCAAACCGAGCTTTGATGGGGTCAAACATGCAGCGCCAGTCAGTGCCGTTGCTGCGAGCCGAGGCCCCCTACATTGGCACCGGTATGGAGAAGACTACTGCCCGCGACTCAGGCGCCGTGGTGGTAGCTAAGCGTGATGGAGTCGTCGATTACGTCGATTCCGAACGCACCATCGTGAAAGCGGATCATAACGTTGACGGCACTATCTCACGCGAAGTCACGGCGGATATCTATACGCTGATCAAATTCAAGCGTTCGAACCAGAACACATGCATCAACCAGCGACCAATTGTTCACGTTGGAGAGCGGGTGTCGAAGGGGCAGGTTATTGCCGATGGACCCTGCACCGACCGTGGCGAGCTGGCGCTGGGACGAAATGTACTGGTGGCCTTTATGCCCTGGCGCGGTTACAACTTTGAAGACGCGATTCTGGTTTCCGAGCGCTTGGTGAAGGAGGATTATTACACCTCCATTCACATCGAGGAGCTTGAGATTGAGGCACGAGACACGAAGCTAGGCCCGGAAGAGATTACACGCGACATCCCAAATGTCGGTGAAAACATGCTCCGGGACCTGGATGAAAGCGGGATTATCCGGATCGGAGCGCAGGTCAAACCCGGTTCAATTTTAGTCGGTAAGGTAACGCCGAAAGGCGAAACCCAGTTGACGGCCGAAGAAAAACTGCTGCGGGCGATTTTTGGTGAGAAGGCTGGCGACGTGAAAGACGCTTCGCTGGTTTCCCCTCCGGGAATCGATGGGACTGTGGTTGACGTTCAGGTCTTCACACGGAAGGGTCAGGAGAAGGACGCGCGGTCGCTATCAATCGAGCAGGAAGAAGAAGATCGACTCCGACGCGATCTGGAAGATGAAATTCGAATCTTGCGCGAACAGCGTGACCAAAGAATCTACGAACTCCTGGAAGGGCGCAAGCTGTCGGCAGATCTGACGGTAAATCGCGAGGTGGTAATTCCGAAGAACACGTCCATTACTCGCGAAATGCTCGAGGGGATCGAGGCGAAAGTATTGCGAAAGGTGCAGTTGGCCTCAGCACGTTTGGATGTGGGCTCGGAAATCAAAGAGTATGAAGACCGAACCGAGCGCCAGATCAAAATTCTCTCGGATATTTATGAGGAGAAGATTGCCAAGCTTCGTCAGGGTGATGAACTAGCTCCCGGCGTTATCAAGATGGTTAAGGTCTTCATCGCCATGAAGCGCAAACTTTCAGTGGGCGACAAGATGGCGGGAAGGCATGGCAACAAGGGCGTCATCGCCCGGATCTTGCCGGAAGAGGACATGCCGTATCTGCCGGACGGGACCCCGGTAGAGATTGTGCTTAATCCGCTTGGTGTGCCCTCGCGCATGAACGTGGGCCAAATCCTGGAAACGCACCTGGGCTGGGCGGCGCGAGTGCTCGGTCTCTATTTTGCGACACCCGTTTTTGATGGTGCCATGGAAACGGAGATAAAGCAGAAATTGCAGGCGGCGGGCCGTCGAGCTAACGAACTTGACTTACCTGAAATTGTCAATGAATCGGGCAAGGCCATTCTATACGACGGCCTTACAGGTGAGCCGTTTGAGCAAAAAGTTACAGTCGGCTACATCTATATGCTCAAACTATCGCATCTGGTGGACGACAAGATTCACGCCCGCTCAATTGGACCTTATAGCTTGATCACGCAGCAGCCTCTGGGTGGTAAAGCGCAATTTGGCGGACAACGATTTGGAGAGATGGAGGTTTGGGCACTCGAAGCTTATGGCGCAGCTCATATCCTCCAGGAATTGCTGACCGCCAAATCTGACGACGTAGCCGGTCGCTCAAAGATATATGAGGCGATCGTAAAGGGTGAGGCTGATTTCGATCCCGGACTGCCGGAATCATTCAACGTGCTCGTTCGGGAATTGCAGTCACTATGCCTTGACGTCGAATTGATTAATAAGAAGGTGAGTGGCAATGGCGCCGGCGGAACTGAGGATGGCGTTGGTGAGGCGCTGATCACCAGCGCGGTGGAAGGTTAGGAGATTGGGAATTGCAAATTGCGGATTGCGAATTTACTCCGTGTAAATGCGAGCCGATGGGCGTTCTAATCGCAATCCAAAATCCAAAATGGTGACAATATAAGAGTTGCGGGTTGCCGGCCAAATCTGCAATCCGCAATTCGAAATCCGAAATGGAGAATAACGGTGTTCCGATTTCAACAAGAGAAGACTCAATTAGCTCCTGACTTTGAGGCTATTCGGATCTCATTGGCCTCGCCGGAGAAGATCCGTCAATGGTCCCACGGCGAAGTTACAAAGCCGGAAACAATCAATTACCGCACCTTTAAACCGGAGCGGGATGGACTGTTCTGTGCCCGGATCTTTGGTCCCGTCGCCGACTGGGAGTGTCTTTGCGGAAAATATAAACGAATGAAGCACCGAGGGGTGATTTGCGACAAGTGTGGCGTTGAAGTCACGCAGGCCAAGGTCCGTCGTGAACGCCTGGGCCATATCGACCTGGCGAGCCCCTGTTCGCATGTCTGGTTCTTTAAAGGACTGCCTTCGCGCATCGGGCACCTTTTGGATATCCCGCTCCGCGAACTCGAGAAGGTGCTCTACTTCGAGTCCTATATTGTCATCGATCCCGGCGATGTGTCGGGAATCAAAGAGCGGGAGTTGCTTTCTGACGAACGTTACCGTGAACTGGTGCGCGACTATCCTGGTCAGTTTGTCGCCAAAATGGGTGCGGAAGCGATTAAAGAGCTGCTGGCCATGGTAAATATTGAAGAGCTGGCGGTCGACCTCCGTAAGCGCATGCGAGAGGAAACATCGCAGCAGAAGAAGCTCAAATACTCCAAGCGCTTGAAGGTGGCCACCAGCTTTCTCAAATCGGGGAATCAACCGAATTGGATGATTTTGGATGTCATCCCGGTAATTCCGCCCGAACTCAGACCCTTGGTGCCACTCGATGGCGGCCGCTTCGCTACCTCTGACCTGAACGACCTCTATCGTCGCGTCATTAACCGTAACAACCGGTTGAAGAAGCTGATGGAATTGCGTGCGCCGGAAGTAATTGTACGGAATGAGAAACGCATGCTGCAGGAGGCGGTCGACGCGCTATTTGATAACGGCCGCCGTGGTCGTGTGCTGCGCGGAGTAAACAATCGGCCGCTGAAGTCTTTGAGCGGAACGCTTAAAGGTAAACAGGGGCGGTTTCGCCAAAATTTACTTGGCAAGCGTGTCGACTATTCCGGCCGCTCGGTGATCGTCGTGGGGCCGGAACTGAAACTGCACCAGTGCGGTCTGCCGAAAAAGATGGCCCTGGA
Organism: Pyrinomonadaceae bacterium; assembly: GCA_035283325.1. Classification (GTDB taxonomy): domain Bacteria; phylum Acidobacteriota; class Blastocatellia; order Pyrinomonadales; family Pyrinomonadaceae; genus PSRF01. Next base: position 9,783 of record DATEUF010000234.1, read on the forward strand.
GTTGTTCAAGCCATTTATATACAACCAACTGGAGAAGCAGGCCCACGCGGCAACAATTAAGCAAGCTCGCGAGATGGTTGAACGCCAGGAACCTGTGGTCTGGGACATTCTCGAGGAGGTCATTCGCGAGCATCCGGTCCTATTAAACCGCGCGCCAACGCTTCACCGTCTCGGGATTCAGGCTTTTGAGCCTGTGCTCGTTGAAGGTAAGGCCATCAAAATCCACCCGCTGGTCTGTACAGCATTCAACGCTGACTTTGATGGCGACCAGATGGCAGTGCATATTCCGCTCAGCCCGGAAGCACAGATCGAAGCTGCTGTGCTGATGCTCTCGAGTAACAATATCCTGAGCCCAGCCAGCGGACAACCAATTGCCGTGCCTTCACAGGACATTGTGCTTGGGATTTACTACCTCACTCGCGATAAGGCGGGAGCAAGAGGTGAAGGTCGCGTTTTTGCATCACTTGAAGAAGTGCTGCTGGCCCTCGACGCCAAGGAAGTTACTACTCAAACGCCAATCAAACTGCGCATTCAGGGTGATCTCATTGATCTGACTCAGGAGCATGACCCGCAGGACATCCTGCGCGCAAATGTCCAGGAAGACGTGCGCCGGGTAATCAACACCACGGTCGGCCGGGTCATATTCAACGATTCAATTCCCGCGGGCTTGCCTTTCATCAACGGCACGCTGAAGAAGAAGGGACTGCAATCGCTCGTTAACTATTCTCATATCCGTCTGGGCCACGAGATGACTGTGAAGATGCTTGACGACCTCAAAACACTGGGTTTCCTCTACGCGACGAAGGCAGGCATCTCCATTGGTATCGATGATCTTGTTGCGCCTGATGCGAAAAAGTCGCTGATTGACCGCGCCGAGAAAGAGGTCATCGCGGTAGAACAACAGTATCTGGATGGCGTGATTACCAATGGTGAGCGATACAACAAGATTATCGCTATCTGGTCTGAAGTAACTGACAAAGTTGCCAAAGAAATGTTCAAGGCGATGGATGAGCAGGAGAAATCATCCGGCGAGCTCAATCCAATTCTGGTTATGAGCGATTCCGGCGCTCGGGGCAGCGCGCAGCAGATCCGCCAGCTAGCGGGCATGCGTGGTCTGATGGCTAAGCCTTCGGGTGAAATTATCGAAACGCCAATTCGCGCGAACTTCCGCGAAGGACTTGATGTGCTGCAATACTTCATCTCCACACACGGAGCGCGCAAGGGTCTGGCCGACACTGCTTTGAAGACGGCTGATTCGGGCTACTTGACTCGCCGCTTGGTTGATGTGGCCCAGGACGTCATCATTAGCGAGTATGACTGCGGCACGCTACGTGGCATCTCCGCAAGCGCAATTGTGGAGGGTGGCGAGGAGATCGAGTCTCTTCGCGATCGTATTGTCGGCCGCACGGCGCTGGAGGACGTGATCGACCCGGTGGAAGGCCGGGTGATCGTCGAATCAAATCAGGAGATCGACGAAGATCTGGCGGCTGAGATTCAGCGTTCAGGCGTTCAGCGCGTGCGCATTCGCTCTGTATTGACTTGTGAGTCGCGTCGCGGCTGCTGCGTTAAATGCTATGGCCGCAATCTGGCAACTGGCCGGGCCGTGGAGATAGGCGAGGCAGTGGGTGTGATTGCCGCACAATCGATTGGCGAACCAGGGACGCAGTTGACGATGCGTACATTCCACATCGGCGGCACCGCGCGCCTTGAAGAATCCTCGAAACACGAGGCGCGCCAGGATGGCACGATCAAGTATGTGGATTTGCAGACGGTAAAGAGTCGTAAAGGTGAGCGCATCGCCATGAACCGCAACGGCTCTCTGACGATCATCGATGATCGCGGTCGTGAAGTTGCGCGCTATCAGATTGTTTATGGCGCCCACATTCTGATCGAAGACGGGCAGCGCGTGGTCCAGGACCAGTTGCTGGCCACCTGGGATCCGTTTACGTTCGCAATTCTGACCGAGGTTGCCGGTCACGTTAAGTATCAGGACTTGAAGGAAGGCGTGACCTTTGATGAAGAGGTGGATGAAGTAACCGGCCAATCGCGCATGGTGGTAAAAGATTCACCTGATGAAAAGAAGCAGCCGCGTCTGGAAATGCGCAGTACCGGGCATAAGGTTTTAAAGACCTACCAGATGCCGGTCCGCGCCAATCTCATGGTCAATGATGGGGATGAAGTCGAACCCGGCGACATTATTGCAAAGATTCCGCGTGAAACTACGAAAACTAAAGACATCACCGGTGGTCTGCCGCGCGTTGTTGAGCTTTTCGAAGCGCGGCGTCCGGCAGAAACGGCGGTCATGTCGGAAATAGACGGTACTGTCAAACTCGGGCCTATAGCCAAGGGCAAGCGCAAGCTGATCATTATCGGCGATGATGGTGAAGAGCGTGAGTATGACATCCCACGCGGCACGCACATCAACGTCCAGGAAGGCGATCGAGTGCGCGCTGGCGAGGCGCTGATGGATGGTCCTCTCAATCCGCACGATATTCTGCGCGTGTTGGGAATGAGCCGCTTGCAGGAGTACCTGGTGAACGAAATCCAGGAGGTCTATCGCCTGCAGGGAGTCAATATCAACGACAAGCACATTGAAGTCATCGTGCGGCAGATGCTCCGGTGGGTAAAGATCAAAGAGGTTGGTGATACCGACTTTCTGCTTGAAGAGCAAGTCGATCGTTTCCGCTTCACCGATGAAAACGAGCGTGTGCGGGAGGGCGATGGTGAGGTGGCTCAGGCTGAACCGCTACTGCTCGGAATAACCAAGGCCTCTCTTTCCACTGACTCGTTCATTTCTGCGGCATCGTTTCAGGAAACGACGCGCGTGTTGACTGAGGCTGCCATCTCGGGACGCGTGGATTATCTCCGTGGCTTAAAGGAGAACGTCATTATGGGGCGATTAATTCCCGCAGGTACCGGAATGGAGTATTACCGCAACGTGGATGTTGAGCGCGATGAGACAATCGACCAGGCGCGCCAACGAGAGCTTGAGGAATTTCCTGACATTGTCGGTGGGCACGATATACCGCTCCCCCCGCGGGTACCAGTGACAGCGGAGGGCGATGGGATCTCGGGCGACGGTCAGGAATAGAATAAACTCCTGAAACTGCGCCGAGTTAAGGGTAACACTGCTCGGGATACGGTTCATTGGCCCAAGGCCATTCGATACCCCGACGGGTTCTTTGGTCCTGAACCGTGACCCTTGAAGCGGCTTGCCGTTGTGCGAAAAAAGCCGGGGCCTAAATCCCCGGCGAAGCTTAATGACAAATGGTAAAGTTAAACGCCAAATGACAGATGCTATGGTCGAGTAGCTACTTCTCTCGAGACGCCTCTTAGCTCCCCAATCCGTGCTTTGAACGCGCCCGAAAGTGCCTCTACATCCTCCGCGGAGTAGTTTGCCGCTCTAAATGCATATTTGATCTGTTCGTCGCTCAGGCGACCCAATAAGGCGCCAATCCATTGAGCATCTGCAATGGTGATGTCTTCGAACAGTTCTTTATTCTTTCCACCGTAATTGAAGTCTATGCGGTTACCTTGAACTGACTCGATGAGCTTCGCTTTGACATAATCAGAGGGTTTATTGCGGCTGCGCGAAAAGATTCCACCAGTCTTTCCAAAGGAGCCGCCGAGATCGCTCACGATGTAGCGCAACTCCTTGGCGCCGGTAGTTTCATTCTGTATCGCGAGGATTTCGTTATTCGCATCTTTCATATCCCAATTGTTGATGAGGACCATCAGAATCTTTAACCCCTGAAGTTGAGGCGTGCCCTTAAAAGGATTCTCCTCCCAGCTCCAATCACCAATCCGATCGATATACTTGGGCCGGGCTTCCAGCCGCACATTTTCCAATGTTCCTTTGCCCTCAATTGTTAGTTTAGGTACGAGGTAGGCTATTTCCGTTACGTAGCCGACTGCCCAGACAAGGCGGTTTGCCGCGGTGTCAGTTTGCGACTCCTTGCCGATCTTCGCGACCCATTCATTCCCTGCGGCATCCCGCACGCGATACTTGGTCGAATAGCCACCCGTCTTATCTTCGAGATAAGTGACCTTTTCCAGGGCGGGCTTCATCTTTTCGCCCCCTGCACCAAGGAGCAGATTACGTCTTTCAATGTCCGCGGGGTCGCGCCAGAGCACCGGAGTGCCCTGAGGTGGAGCCTTCTTTTTGGAATCATTTTTCTGGGAGAAAGTCGGGGCTGAAGACGCCAGCGCAATTATTAGCGCAAAAAAGGTTAGTATCGTGGATCTATTTCGTTGCAACATCGACTTGCCTCCTTAAAATGGGACAGAGGATTTCACGCAAACATTTGGCTCCCGATTTTGGTCACCTATGTGACGTGTAGCTTTCCGGTACAAACCTAAGCCGGCAGATGTTCGCTATCTGGGCATAAGATGACCTGACGGGGAGTTTCTCCTAAGGGTCCAGCAATAGAGATGCCGAGAGGCTAGTGTTCCTGGCTGAAAAAATCAATCAATCAGGGGAGTTCGCCAGAGCAAATGACTCAACTGCAACTCAAAAACATTCCGGGCGCGCGGAAGGCCCCATTGCCCGACTTTATAACTCCGCAACTGGCTACGCTCGTTAAGGAGGCTCCGGTGGGAGACGAGTGGCTACATGAATTGAAATTTGATGGCTATCGCATGCTTTGTCACCTGAACAAAGGCAAGGCGCAGTTTTGGAGTAGAAATAAGAACGACTGGACCGGCAAGTTTCCCCGGCTTGCCAGGGAGTTGCATACGTTTCCGGCGACAACAGCAGTGCTCGATGGCGAGATTGTAATTATGGATGCCGCGGGGCGAACCAGTTTCCAGAAGCTTCAGCAGTCCATTGGCAAGAGTTCTGAGACCAGCTTTAACTTTGTGATCTTCGATCTCCTCTATCTCGACGGCTACAAACTAACAGGCGTGCGTCTCAGTGAAAGGAAACGTCTGCTTGAGCAGCTATTCAAACTTGTACCCACAAAGAGCCCTCTCCGTTATAGCGATCATGTACAAGGCAACGGTCCGGAATTCTTCCGCCATGCGTGCCAGTTTGGCGTGGAAGGAATTATGTCCAAGCGGGCCGATTCACTTTACGAGTCTTTACGAAATCGCAATTGGCTGAAGGTGAAGTGTGGCATGGAGCAGGAGTTTGTGATCGCCGGCTATACGCCTTCTGAGAAGGGTTTGCCCGGGTTTGGTTCGCTAGTGCTGGGGGTTTACGAGAAGGACAAATTAGTCTATGCGGGTAGGGTGGGCACAGGCTTCAGTTTTAAGAAACGGCTTGAGTTGCGCAAGATCTTGGATCGTATGGTCGTTAAAACAATGCCTCTTGCGCAGAAGCCCAAAGACCCCGGTCTAAGACAAGCCGTCTGGACTCAGCCCAAATTGGTGGCGGAAGTCGCATTCACCGAATGGACCTCCGACGGCTCGATTCGTCACCCATCGTTCAAAGGACTGCGAGAAGATAAGTCTGCGAAAGAGGTCGTGCGCGAAGAACCTCAGAAAACGAGGTAACAAGCTGAGCACTCATAAAACTTATGACGTTGCGGTGATCGGCGCTGGAGTGTTTGGGGCATGGACGGCTTACCATCTTCAGAAGGCTGGCATGAGTGTCGTTCTTCTCGACGCTTATGGGGCCGGAAACAGCCGCTCGAGTTCAGGCGGCGAAACGCGAATCATTCGAATGGGCTATGGGCCGGACGAGATCTATACACGTTCCGCTCAACGCTCGCTTCGTGGCTGGGAACTCTTGTTTGCCGAAACAGGGCAATCATTCTTTCGACGCACAGGGGTGTTATGGCTGGCACGCGAAAAGGATGCGTATTGCATGAGCACCATCAAAACTTTGAGTATGAGCGGCGTATCCTTTGCTGAACTTTCGCACAGCGATCTGGAACAGCGGTATCCGCAATTCAACTTCGCCGGCGTGGCATTCGGCATTATAGAGCCTGAAAGCGGAGTAATGTTGGCGCGGCAAGCGGTCATTCTCCTGGCTGATCACCTGAGAAAAAATGGTGTTGAGTTTTACTGTGAGGCTATTTTGCCGCCCGAAGGCAACGGGCCGTTGAACGGGGTGGTCACTAGCAAAAGTCGCACGGTTTACGCTAAAACCTTTGTCTTTGCTTGTGGCCCCTGGCTACCCAAACTCTTTCCGGATCTGAGAGAACTAATACACGTAACCCGACAAGAGGTTTTCTTCTTTGGCGCGCCGGCAGGGGAGTCGGGCTTCCGCGCGCCAGCGATGCCCACATTTATCGATTTCAATGATCTTGTTTACGGGATTCCTGACATTGATGGGCGCGGATTCAAGATCGCCATCGATGCGCACGGACCAGAGCTAGATCCGGATAGCGCCGAGCGCATGGTCACGCCCGATGGGCTCCGCGCCGTGAGGAACTATTTGCAACAACGCTTGCCGGCCCTCGCCGCAGCACCGGTGCTCGAAACGAGGGTCTGTCAATATGAAAGTACATCGAATGGGGATTTCCTGATTGATCGTCATCCACAGTTCGAAAATGTCTGGCTTGTGGGCGGGGGCTCCGGTCACGGTTTTAAGCATGGTCCAATGGTGGGGGAACATGCAGCGACAATGATTCTCGGCCAGGGCATGGTCGAGCCGCGGTTCCAGTTCGCCGCGAAGAGCAAGGTGCGACAGCGGCAGGTGTATTAAAAGCGAGAAGACCGGCGCGGTTTTACCCGATGCCGGTCTTGTCAGGGGTGAGGATCAGAAAAGTCGTAAATTTCAGGGCGTGGGCGGCTTTGCTCCTTGCGGGCAGACAAATAATTCAACCAAAAGTTGAGGGCGCGCTGGTCCGACTAGCGTAACGATGCGGTGACCGTCTATCGCTCTCGAATTAATCAGGTAATCGGTTATTCTCGTAGTGTGTCTTTGCACGTCAGTTGCTCGACCTGTTTGTCCGGCATGAACCACGACGTAGGCCGTAGCAGTTGGATCGTTCTGCAGCTCAATAGCGTAATTGTCCAGCCGCGCTTTCTCATCATTGCGAGCAATCGCGGGAAACTCATCAAACTTCCGGCATTCCAGAACCACCGGTACCTCAGCCACACATGAACCTGAGCAATCCATCGGATAACCAGGCAATGTCAGCCTTGCAACTACAGATTGGCCGGCGAGTCCAGTGGTGTCGACTCTAATTGAGCTTGTTCCCTGACCAGAGAGAATGGACCCCGCAGATACTGTCCAATACAGCGGGCTCGTGCTTGGAGTGCCGCCAGTTATGGCTGCCTGAAAATCAACCGGCTGGCCCGCCTTTACTCCCCCCGGGCAGGAAACAGTAACGGTCGGGCAAACTGGAGCCGGTGGACATTCGTTAATCAGTATGGTGGTGGAAGAAAAGGCCTCGCAGTGAACGTCGCCATCGCCTGTCTCAATATCCACGGAAGCCCTATAAGAACCTGGTGTCAGACCAGACAAGTCCCACGAAACAATCGCTCCTTCACCAATGATTCGACCGCCGGTCGTGCGCCAACGATAGCTAATGGGATTGCCTTTGGTAGAGTTTGCATTGGCTTTCAAACGAACGGTGTAATCCTCATCTGCACAGATGGTCATAACTGAAGGCTCGGCTATTACGCTAAGACCCGGAGGAACAAAAGCAACCTTCTCGGCCTTCGCTTGCTGCGCGAACGAATTGGTCGCCAGCATCAGATTAAGACCTACTAAAACAACTGTCAGGAACCATTCCTTCACACCGGACACATGTCTAACCATTTCCACTCCTTTGTAGAGACCCGTCGAGTCGAATAATGCGGCTCCTCCACGGAGCCGCGGCATTTCCAAGAAGTAGCAGTTGATATTGAAAAACTCAGAATGGAACTTCCTTTCCAATAACCTCGAAAGTTCGGCACCCCGACAAGGATCACGCTGGCCTCGCCGAGTTCGATTCGAGTTACGGCCATTTTCCCGTAAGAGATCAGGGCGCAAACTTCGCAGGTTTGACTCACTGTCCAATTGCAGAGGATACTTTGCCCTCCGAGTTCACTCGTACTGTCAGGACGATGAAACGAAAGCTTCTGTTGGTCACCGTGTGCCTGCTAATCTTGCAGGCTGGCTGCTGGCGAAAGAAGTCGGCTGCGAATACAGGTCCAGTAGAAGGTTCGACACCGACGCCAAACGCTGAACAGAATCGTTCGCAGGCTCGTGTCTATCTCGAAACTGGAAAACAGGCATATCGTAATGATCAAGACAGCAAGGCGGCCGAGGCGTTTGAGCAGGCCCTGAAGCTGGATCCGGATCTGGCGGAAGCCCACTTTCGTTTGGCACTGGCCCTCGAGGTGTTGGGAAAAGAAAAAGAGGCGGAAGAATCCTACCGAAGAGCGGTCGAGAGTTATAAGAAGTATTTTGCCAATGAGGAAAATGAGCAGGATGCCGAGGCGCACTACAACCTGGGCCAGACCTATGCGGGTCTTCACCTGTACTCCGAAGCGGTTCGGGAGTATCGCCAGGCGACGCGCCTTAAACCTGATGATGCCGACATCTATTTCGATCTCGGAATGGCGTTAACCCGGCTGGCACAGTACGATGAAGCGGTTACTGCCTTTTCGAAGTCGCTGGATATTGATCCTGAAAACTTCCGAGCAGAGGATGCTCTTGCCGATGCTCGGGAAGGGGTGAATCGGATTCGTGCTGGGAAGAAACATCAGGAAGAGTTACTTAAGAAGAAAGAAGAAGAAGAACTAAAGAAGCAGCAGGAAGCTGGGGCGACGCCTTCGCCATCCGAAACGAAACCTACGAAGCCTTAGAACCCGACATCTATTCAGACCCGCCAAGGAGAGATAATGGCAACTTATACACCACCACCGTATTTCCCACAGAGTTCCCTGGCGCCTGCCGATGCCAATCGCTATAGAAAGTTCAAATTGGTAGTATTTGGCGGATTGCTGCTGCTGCTGTTAGTGATTGGCGGCGCTGCGATTGGGCTGTGGTATCTGTTGCGGTGGGTTCTCTAGCAATCAGGCCCCGAAGTATGTAACCGATAGTTCGGTAGCTGGCGGGATCAATGCCTCCAACAGTGCACATTTAAATGGTCTTGCGCCCCAGTGAACGGTAATAAAACACCCTCAGTGCGTAAAAAATGTCTGTAAATTGAGTGTCTGCCGTTTGTTCGAATAACATCAACGGGCACTTGGGACGTATACCGCAACTGCCTGGTGCATTTTCGAATAGAATCGCACATCTAATCTAGCGACAATTTCGGGCGCACTAAACACCCTACTGTCCTTGACATAAGTTGCCGTGCTCTTTATAGTTTCCCGTTTCGGACTTAGTGGTCTGAAGCTGCAGAGTGCAACGTCTGGTTGGTTCTGTCGGTGTGGAGGCGTTGCCAGCTCGTAACTGCAATGAGCAGCCGTTTGACATTATTGTGGCGTAAAGTGCATGCGTCGCGATTGGCCAAAAGCTGAACGCTCCGGCGCATGCTTGCGTGGAAGGACCTCGGCGGTCATCTGGTCCCACTTAGTGCGACGCTACAGAGAAGTTTCGGCTTAAGGGAAGCCATAATCCGCACCCGCCCGATAGCGAACTCAGAACATCCCTAAACCTAGGATTAAACAGGGCAGTTGCCTGCGCTGACTGCCGGACGCAAGCGGGTACTTCACCCGCAAGGTATCAATCGATGCCAGGTTCCGGAAAGAGGCAGGCCACCGCCTTATTGCGTCCTGCAGCAGTGACACCATAAGAAGGGTAAAGCAGTGCCGACTATAAATCAGCTTGTTCGCAAGGGCCGGGAAAGGGTCAAATATAAGACTGCCAGCCCAGCTCTTCAGAGTTCTCCCCAAAAACGAGGAGTTTGCACCCGTGTTTACACGCAAACCCCCAAGAAACCCAACTCCGCCTTGCGTAAGGTAGCGCGTGTGCGTCTGACCAATGGAATTGAAGTCACAACCTACATTCCAGGGGTCGGGCACAATCTTCAAGAGCACTCGATTGTCCTAATCAGAGGCGGGCGCGTGAAAGATTTGCCGGGTGTGCGCTATCACGTGATTCGCGGAACGCTGGATTCTGTAGGTGTGGCTGATCGCAAACAAGGGCGCTCGAAGTATGGAGCAAAGCGGCCCAAAGCAGGTGCCGGCAAGTAGCCGCAGCAGAGAACGGGAGGGGCAATCCATAGACCGCCTTTCTCGTTGAGTATCAAGCGTCTATGAGTTGAAGCGAAACGAATATGCCCAGACGTAGAGTTGCCGAGAGACGAGAGGTGCTTCCCGATCCCATTTATAACAGCCCGCTGGTGACAAAGTTTATTAACGGCGTCATGTGGCAGGGAAAGAAGTCCCTGGCCGAGAACATCTTCTATGGCGCGATGCGACAGGTTGGCGACAAGACGGGAGAAGAACCGCTTAAGGTCTTCAAACGGGCAATAGATAACGTTAAGCCCACTGTGGAAGTCAAATCCCGCCGTGTAGGTGGCTCGACCTATCAAGTGCCTGTGGAAGTTCATCAGGAGAGGCGGGGCGCCCTGGCAATTCGCTGGATTGTCTCTTATGCGCGGGGGCGGGGCGAAAAGACCATGACGGACCGCCTTGCCGGCGAAATTCTCGACGCGGCAAACAACCGTGGCAACTCGGTAAAGAAGAAGGAAGATACGCATCGCATGGCGGATGCCAACAAGGCGTTTGCACACTATAAGTGGTGATAAGCAATGAGTGATAAGTGATCAGATAGTGATGAGTGTCCTTATCACTTATCACTAATTACTTATCACTCGATTCCAGCAACTATGGCTAAGCACGACCTAAATAGGTTCAGGAACATCGGTATCATGGCGCACATTGATGCCGGCAAGACCACCACCACTGAGCGGATCCTCTATTACACAGGTATCACGCATAAAATTGGCGAGGTTCACGAGGGAACCGCGACGATGGATTGGATGGAGCAGGAGCAGGAGCGCGGTATCACAATTACGAGCGCTGCTACCACCTGCTTCTGGGAACGCAACGGCGTTGATCATCGCATCAACATCATCGACACGCCCGGTCACGTCGACTTTACTATGGAGGTGGAACGTTCGTTGCGCGTGCTCGACGGCGCAGTGGCGGTCTTTGATGGAGTCGCCGGTGTCGAGCCGCAGTCCGAGACTGTCTGGCGGCAGGCTGACAAGTATGGTGTGCCGCGCATCTGCTTTATCAACAAGCTGGATCGGGCCGGCGCGTCCTTCGATCGCTCCTTCGAGTCGATCATATCTCGTCTTGGCGCTAATCCTGTCGCGCTGCAGATTCCTATAGGCCTGGAAGATCAGTTTAAAGGGATCGTGGACCTCATCGCGATGAAGGCCCTCGTTTGGAAAGATGAAACGAAAGGTTCTGAGTACGAGGTTCTGGATATCCCGGCTGACTTGAAAGAGGCTGCCGGCGCTGCTCGGGAGAAGCTAATCGAAGCCGTGGCCTCAGTCGATGACGACTTGATGCACAAGTACATCGAAGGCCAGGAGATCACTGGAACAGAGGTTCGGCTGGCCCTGCGAAAGGGAACAATTGAATTGAAGCTGGTGCCGGTGGTCACTGGATCGGCCTTTAAGAACAAAGGTGTCCAGACACTGCTCGATGCTGTGGTGGATTATCTGCCCTCCCCGCTGGATATACCGCCGGTGGAAGGCACAAATCCAAAAACAGGTCAGTTGGAGAGCCGGCCACCTGATGCGGCTGCACCTTTTGCCGGTCTCGTGTTCAAGATCATGGCCGACAAGCACCTGGGCCAACTCTCTTTTGTCCGTATCTACAGCGGCACAACGAAGGCGGGCTCCTATGCCTACAATCCTGTTAAGGACGCGAAAGAGCGAGTGGGTCGCTTGATGCGCATGCACGCCAATAAGCGCGAAGATATCGATCAGGCGAGTGCCGGAGAGATTATTGCCATTGGAGGCATGAAGCAGGTAACAACTGGCGACACAATCTGCGACGAAAACAAGCCCATCGTATTAGAGGCCATCGAATTTCCAGCCCCCGTTATTCGTGTTGCAGTGGAACCCAAGACCCGTCAGGACCAGGATAAACTCGGTATTGCTTTGGCTCGATTGGCGCAGGAAGATCCATCGTTCAATGTTTCCACCGACCAGGAGACGGGACAGACCATCATCGCCGGGATGGGTGAGCTTCATTTGGAGATCATAGTCGATCGAATGAAACGCGAATTCAGCGTTGAAGCAAATGTGGGTAAGCCGCAGGTGGCTTATCGAGAAACGATCACACAGCCGGCTGCGGGCAAAGAGGTTTACAAGAAACAGACCGGCGGCCGAGGCCAATATGGTCACGTTGAGATCGAGATCGAGCCTGCTCCCGGGGAAGGTTTTGTTTTCGAGAACGAGATTACCGGCGGCGCTATTCCCCGGGAGTACATAAAGCCGGTTGAGCAGGGCATCAGAGACGCGATGGAGCGAGGGTTTCTGGCCGGCTACGAAATGGTCGACATCAAGGTGCGGTTAGTGTTTGGTTCGTATCACGAAGTCGATTCCGACGAGCGTTCATTTCACATCGCAGGCTCACTCGCGTTTCAGGATGCGGTGAAGAAAGCAAAACCGGTGCTGCTTGAGCCGATCATGAGGGTGGAAGTTGTGACGCCCAATGATTATACAGGCGCGGTGAATGGGGACCTTAATTCACGGCGTGGTCGCATCGAGAGCATGGAGCCACGAGTCGGTGGAGCACAAGTTATTACGGCGTTTGTGCCGCTGGCAGAGATGTTTGGTTACACGACCGACTTGCGTTCAGCGACGCAGGGTCGCGCGACTTCGACCATGCATTTCGAGCGCTATGAGCAGGCCCCGAAAAATATCGCCGAAGAGGTAATTGCCAAGGTACAAGGCGTGGCGAGATAAAGGATGAAGGCATCGGGATGAATTAGCACCTCGCGGGTTTTCATCCTGACCCTTCAGCCATGCGAAAGGAGTGCGAAGCAAATGTCTAAGGAAAAATTTGACCGTTCGAAGCCGCACGTGAACATCGGGACGATAGGACACGTGGACCATGGGAAGACGACCTTGACGGCGGCGATCACGCGGGTGCTGGGGAAGAAGAACCCGAAGGTGCAGTTTATCG
>DATEUF010000235.1:0-2994 GCA_035283325.1 Pyrinomonadaceae bacterium
ATCGAGCACTTCCGCAATCGATATGCTTGTGAGTTCGCTGAAGATCGCAGTATCAAGTTTGATATGGGCCGTTAGCTCAGTTGGTAGAGCAGCTGACTCTTAATCAGCGGGTCGGAGGTTCGAGCCCTCCACGGCTCACCATTATTTTCCGGTGAATGCGGCAGGTTCCAATGAATTATTGGGCCTGCCGCTTTTCGTTTGTGACAAACTTGTGACGTAGTTTTTGCCTCTGCTGTCGATAATCTGACAAGACAGTGATCGCCCCACGCTTTCCTTGGTCAGTGGCTTGGATGTAGCGCATAGTCGTCACGATAGAAGAGTGACCCATCAACTCTTTGATCGGTTTGTCGCGGTAGTCGTTGCATCAATGGACGCAAGGCAGAAGCAAGCGCTTCGATCACGTCCATCTGCATCAGCTCTTGCGCGTGTTTCTCTAATAGATAGTTATTGACGGCAATTAGATAGTTATTGACGGCAATTTCTACGGCGTCGTAGGCATCGCGCGGGCCTGCAAGGTAAGAAACACCTCGCGATAGTGAACCCGAGGCCGTACTTCTTTAAGGTATCGCAGCAGCGCCTCAACCGCAGTGTGTGAGAGCGGCCGCCAAAGTCCGCAAACAGGTCGATCAGCTTACGGTTGGCGATATCACTGCCGGGCAAGTGCGACTCTTTCTGCAAGACCTGGAGCAGACGCGTGGCTGCTGCGTGGCAACGCGTAATCAACGGCTCGCCGTGGTCCATGCACTGGCGCGCTTCATCGCGGAACGGAGTCCAGAACACATTGAGTGGTGCGGTACATTAGGAACCATTCCCTTCAAGCGAGCCATGAAGCGAGAGATCACCTATCTGGAACAATCAGAGATGGAGTCTCTATTGGCGGCACCTGATCGACGCACGCCACAGGGCCAACGAGACTATGCTCTGCTGCTTTTTCTCTACAACACCGGAGCGCGCGCGGATGAAGCAGCGCAACTGGCTATCGGAAACGTTGAGTTGGCCCAAACGCCAATGCGCAATGTAAGTTCAGTACAGATCCACGGAAAAGGTAACAGACTGCGCCGCTGTCCACTGTGGCCGCATACGGCAACTACGCTTACCGCATTGCTCAACGACAGAGCTCAACACGAGTACGTCTTTCTCAATCGTCTAAAAAGTGCTACGACTTGTTCATTCTCCTGTGTTAGCCAATCCTCTTATAAGAATGAACCACTTGTAATCGCATCGCTAAGGCCACGTCAGCTCGAACCGGTGATTGGGCGCTTTTGGCGCTTTCAATTCAGGCCGAAGATTAGTCCCATGACCATGAGAACCGTGTTAGCGACCATATGCAGGGCTGCCGAACTTCTCCAACTGTTACGCTGAGCGACCACCCCACAAATAACCCCGACGGCGACCAAGGTCAGAAACCGCCCCAGCGATGCATCCACGACCGCATGTTTTAGCGAAAAAAGAACCGCCGTTAGGCCAATGGCGAAAGGCGTGGAAAGAATAAGAATCAGGCGGACCTGAACCAGACCACGCCATAGATATTCCTCTGCGACTGGCACGAAAAGACCATTCACGAGAATGAGCGACATCGCCTTCAAAATGGGTGCTACATTGGCCAACCATAAAGTCGAGTTTTCATAAGAACTGACAATCATTGGCAACTTGATGTTTCCTTAAAGTAGTCGATCCACCATGGACCAAGCCCAAACGCTTAGCACTAATGCCCAATACCCAGAATGTGAAATTCCAACTTGTCAGGCCCTCACGTAAAGCCTGCCCAATGCCTGCTAACTCCTGCCGCCAGTTGACGTGCATAAACGAGCCTAGGCCGACGGTCAAGAGTAAGTAGACCAGAAACAAAGCGAGCATGTCGTTGACCAACAAAGTTCCAAAGGTGGGGAACCAAAATAGAACATAGTGTCGGAAGAAATATTCCCCACCGATAACCACGCCAACGACAGCCAAGGCAAAACTCAGGTTACGTGATCTAGGAAATCTGGAAACAGAGGAAATCGTTGCCATGAAGACATTCCATTTGGATTTAGCGCCCAACTATGTATATCTGGTTTCCTAATAAGATTTCGCCGCCACTTACGGTCGGGATAAGAAACTAAATGAAAGTTTGCGTAACTCTTCCTGTTTCACTGACTTCTCGTCAGGCTCCACTGGAGTCGGAGTTTTATCCGGTTTCCGCATATCATTTTATCTCATTCTCGCATCCGCGCCTGCTGGGCCACGTCTCGATTGATACCACCAACATCTACGCTGAAACGATCTGGAGATGAGAGCCAAGGGAACTGGCAACTTGTGAAGTAAAGGAGACTAAACGGTCGAGGCGATGGAAGGAGGACAAAGGGCTAATGACGTTCCTGCGCGCGCTCTAAGCCTTTACCTTGTTTGCCGAAGAGGGGACAGCCGAGATAGCACTGACGGCAACCAACGGATGAGACGCAAAGCATCCGTGGGTTTTGTCTGGCGCATTCCTTGATGACAGCTCGCATGCGTTCGTGATGGAACCGCCGGTGGTAACGGCAGGAATGATCCTCCTGAAGCGGCAGTCGTAGTCGTATGACGGGGGGACCTAACGCTCAGGTCAGCGGCGGCCCTGCCGGAGCGGCAAAGCCGCGGAGGCAGGGATGTCCGCTGCAACCTGTTGTTGGCGGCTGCCGCCGGACTCACGACTCGTCTCCGGCACCTTAAGCCTGCTTTTCGGTTGTTGCCCCTTCTCATGGCTTAGGCGCTGGCCCCGGACCAAGTTGAGGTTGAGGATCCGGACCGGGTCGCGGCTGGGGACCAGGTCCCGGACTTGGTTCCGGCCTTGGACCAATTACCACAATCGGGCCGCCGAACGTGTTTAAGAACCAAACGTAGGTCGTCTGCAGCTTGTTTGAGCCTGGCACAGACGATGGCAAGACGAGTTGTTTTACGCAACGAGGGTCAGGGTTATCTGGAGTGACGTAGACCTCCGGTCCACCACATATCTGCTGAGGATCCCCTTGCGCGAAT
>DATEUF010000236.1:0-37833 GCA_035283325.1 Pyrinomonadaceae bacterium
TCCCGAAATCGTCTACTTTCTCAGGCTTCGGAGCGCCACCAGAGAACTCCCGAGCCTTCTGCTGAGCAGCGAGCCTCGCATCGTATGCTTTTCGCGAAGAGGGATCAATCAAAGTCTCATAAGCCTGTGTAATGCGAGCAAAGGTCGATTCAATGCGAGCATGCAATTCCGGCTGAGCCTTGCCGTGAAATCGATCGGGGTGATAGCGGCGCGCGTGCACGTAATACGACGCTTTGATCTCAGCCAGCTCGGCTGTGAGCGGAAGATCGAGAACTTGATAGTGATTTTCTGCGTCCTCCATGCGCATGAACAGCTGCTCAAGGTCTTGTTCTTCACTCTGCTCAGGCATAGTGATTGTGTCAGGCTCCGGAGAGGATTGGCTTGCCGCCGCTGCTCGAGAGAAGGATGGTTTAAGGGCCTCTCCCAACACATAAGACCAATGCTCGCGCTCGAGATAAGCCGCCAGACTAAGACCATAGACCGTCCGCATGACATCAAGCTCCCGCAGTCCACTTAAAGCAATCAGTTCACCGAGCGCTATTGGCCCTTCAATGCGCGAAAGAATGAACCCTTCGGTTGGTAAAAGGCTGTTGAAATCCGGAAGGCCAATAACTGGCGAGATTTTCTCCTCCATATTGGGAAAGCGCGTGCCCACAAATTTCAGGCGCATCTTTCTGGAGGCTTCAATAAGTATACGAACTGTATCAAGTTCTACGCGGACGGATTCAGCCAGCCGTGCCCGATCGTCAAATTCCCAAGAACCGTCAGTCCATAACAGGCTAACGCGCAGGAGATCATTGACTTGAGCGGCGAGCAGGTCATCGAGAATGTGACGGTGAAGTAAGCCGCTTTCAGAGAGCGCCTTAGCCAAATTCACGTCTGAGCCACCGTTGCTCAGAGCGGTAATCTGATCCTCGGGAACCAAATCCCGCTTCTTGAGATATTCCCCAAGACGGAGGTTGCGCAGGTTTGCTGCCGCAAAAATCGGCTTTCCCTGCTCAAAATAGATGACAATCCTCACACGCTCCCGCCGAAGCCGAAGCGTGCCTGAAAAATGTCTTAAGGAGATCTCCCGAATGAGTTCGGCGAGCGGTTGCTCGCTTAGTGTTCCATTCATGCGGCGTGAACAAAGGGGTCGACTCAGATCAAAGGATGATCCGAGCGACCGTCGTAAGCATCATAGCGCAGCGCGGATACAAAAAGAAGCAGGACTTTTGACACCCGTTAGAGGCGGCTCTATATTGATGTTACAGAAGAATTTATGCATCCGCGCCAGAGCAAGCCGCGGCGGTAGCGGCGGCGCTGAAATCAATGGGTGAGAAATCGACGGCAGAACCCTCCTTAACGGATAACGCGACTTTTTCCGGTGAGCCTCAAAACCATCGCGTTGAGCACCTGATTGAACAGTTGAAACAACGTACTGCGGATTTGGAGGCAGCAAATCGGGAGCTCCGCCGAATCTCCCATTATAGTTCACTGTTTCTGGCGCGGATGTCGCATGAGCTGCGCACACCGCTAACCGCCATTCTCGGTTTCAGTGAAATACTGCTCGATCAGGAGCAGTTAACCGATAACCAGCGGCGGTTTTGTCAAAAAATCCAAGACTCAGGATTGCAGCTTCAGAACAGTCTCGATCGCCTCGTTGATCTTTCCCGGCTTGAGGCCGGTCAGACGGAAGTTTTTCTTCAGGAATTCTCGCTCCGCGAGACACTGCGCGAGTCTTGTCGGGCTATTGCGCGCCTGGCCAACAGGCAACAGGTGAAAGTGGAATATAGTCTGGCGCCTGAGATTTCGACTGTGGTTTCGGATCAGGGAAAACTGCGTCAGGTGCTCAACAACTTTTTGGCGTGGGCCGTCAGTCGCAACGGCGCGGGAACGGAGATCGAGATGTATGCTGAGTTACCCGAACCCGGCTTTCTTCGAATTCGTATCGACGACGACGGCGAACCGATCAGCAACCCTAATACGGTGTTTGAGCCAAACGAATTATCGGGAACTCAGGATGTCGACGGTCTCGGTATCATTATCGGCCGTCGCTTGATTGATCTAATGAAAGGAAGCGTAACAGTCGAGAATCGAGAGTCAGGCGGATTGCGTATGCAGATTGAGTTGCCGGCCGGATCAACGAAGGGATGCACGAGCGAGAATGGATGAGATCGTCATCCGCGAGTGCGTCACGATTGAAGAACTCGATGAGTGTGTGCGCTTGCAGCGCGACGTATTTGGACTTCCCGATCTTGAGATTTCACCACGTCGACATCTGATTGTCTCCAGACAAGCGGGAGGCTGGACGCTGGGAGCATTCACCCCCGACGGCAGGCTGGTGGGTTTTGTGCATCACCTGGTGGCCATTGATGAGGCTCGGAAAATCTTTGGCTATTCGCATATGATGGCTGTTTCCAGGGAATACCAGAACAGGGGTGTCGGAGCGCGGCTCAAGTGGAGTCAGCGTGAGCGGGCACTCTCTGCGGGCCAGGAACTTATTAGGTGGACCTGGGATCCGCTCCGGGCCAGGAACGCACATTTCAACCTCAACCGGCTTGGCGTCACAGTGCGGACATATGCGGAAAATTTTTATGGAACAGATTATCCAATGGATCCACAACTGAGTCAGGGCACCTCGGGTATTGATAGTGATCGCTTGTTTGCGCACTGGAAGTTGAGATCGCCCCGCGTCGTTGCCCTGGCAAGTAATAAAGTTGCTTCTATGTTGCCCAGGGCCGATCGTGCAATCTCGATACCTGCCGACTGGGCAACTTTGTCGAGACAGAATAAGGCAGTTGCCAGAAAAGAACAGATGCGTGTGCGCGCAGGATTTCAGGAAGCTTTTGCCGACGGCTTGATCTGCGCCGGCTTTGACCGTAACGCTGATTCTCCACAGTATCTTTTCTATCGCGAAGATGCTCTTACTGGTCTGTAGAGCGTTACCATCTGGTCAACCTGAGATGATGAACTTTACTCGTTTCGATCGTTACGTCGACCGCCACGCGCGCACTTTTGTCGAGCGTTTACAGTCACTTTGCAGACAGCCTTCTGTGGCAGCGCGGGGCACCGGTATGCGGGCGACGGCCGAGTCAGTCGAACAGATGATGCAACGTGTGGGCATCGGGACGCGACCGTTCCGAGTGGGCTCCGGCTACCCAATCATCTATGGCGAGTGTGGCGGCGGCGAGCAGACCTTCATTATCTACGGCCACTACGACGTGCAGCCGGTGGGTCATCTGACTAACTGGTCTGTCGGTCCATTTGCGGCTACGGTGCGCGATGGCAAGTTATATGCACGTGGAGCGGCAAACAGTAAGGGCGACCTCGTCGCCCGGTTGGCTGGTGTTGAGGCTTACCAGAAGACCTTCGGAAAGCTGCCGGTAACGCTGCGATTCGTCGTGGAAGGTGAAGACGGCCTGGGCAGCCCAAGCTTGTACCGCTTCACAGCCGAGCATGCGGATCTACTCGCGGCGAAGGGTTGTATATGGGACGAAGGGTATCGAGATACACGCGAGCAGCCCGTAATTAGTCTAGGCTTTAAGGGGATCACCTTCCTGGAGCTGCGCGCTCACGGAGCCCGGGCAGATCTCCACTCAAAATGGGGCGCCATTGTTCCCAACCCTGCGTGGCGACTGGTCCAGGCCCTGGCTACCATAACTTCGCCGAAAGGTGTAATCACTATTGATGGTTTCTCTTCTCACCTGGCTCCTATCAGCGCCGAAGATGCTGAAGTTCTGAAAACGATCGAGTTGGACGAAGCGGGGCTTAAGCGTGAGTTTCGGATTAGCGGCTGGGTTCGTTCGATGAAGGGTCCGGCCCTGGTGAAGGAGCATATTTTTGGTCCCACCTGTACGATCTGTGGCATCCAGACCGGCCACACAGACGCGGGCGCCAAAACCGTTTTGCCGAGCACGGCAATGGCCCGGCTCGACTTCCGTCTCGTTCCTGACCTGACCCATGAAATCGTCGTCAACTTGTTGCGCGAGCATCTCGATCGCCGCGGCTTCAAAGACATCGAGATCGTCGAACTCGGAAATGCTCCGCTTGCCAAGTCCTCAGCGAAGTCCATAGTAGCTCGGGCCGTAATAGAATCCGCCCATGAGGTTTACGGCATTTCACCGCTTGTTTATCCAATGGATCCGGCAAGTGGGCCAGTGGGAGCGGTATGTGGGGTCTCCGCTCCACCGACTCCTGTGGCTTCGTTTGGCATCAGTTATGCCGGTTCGAATCCTCATGGCCCAGATGAGAACATCAGGGTAGACGATTTTTTGCAGAGCATTAAATTCATTGGCCGCATAATCTATCAACTCGGAGCAGCGATAACGGAGACAAATAGCGTAAAAACGGCGGAGCTGAAATTGGAAAGGGCTGCTGTGCAGTCTCGCAGCTAATGGTGAAGGAACGGAAGCCAAGTTGGCGACAGCAAAGAGAAAACCTTACCAGCAGATCGAACGACTACGAGAAGAGATTCGACGTCACGAAGAACTCTACTACGTCTTCGATGATCCGGAGCTTTCTGATGCTGAATATGACCAGCTGGTTGAAAACCTACAAAAACTCGAAAAAGAGCATCCGGAATTTGTAACGCCTGACAGTCCCACCCAGCGCGTTGGTGGCCGTCCGGCCCAGGGGTTTCCTGAAGTCGTTCACCGGCGGCCAATGCTCTCGCTTGATAATAGTTACAATCTGGAAGAATTGCGGGCCTTTGATCAGAGGTGCCAACGTTTGGCGGACGGGCGACCACTCGTTTACGTCGCCGAACTGAAGATCGACGGTCTCTCGATTTCACTACATTACGAAAATCAGTTACTGGTGCGCGGAGTAACCAGAGGCGACGGTCGCATCGGCGAAGAGGTAACTCAGAACGTGCGCACCATTCGTAGCGTGCCTCTCAAGCTGCGAGGAAATGGAAACCTAAGCGCCGGCCCACTCGAGGTTAGAGGAGAAGTCTTCATACCAAGAAAAGTTTTTGAGCGAATAAACAACGAACGAGAAGTGCAGGGGGAGCCAAAGTTTGCCAACCCTCGCAATGCGGCCGCCGGAACCATTCGCCAACTTGATTCCCGCATCGTAGCTTCGCGCAAGCTGGATATGTTTGCCTATGACCTCCTCGCTGGCGAACGAAAGCCCTTTGGTACCCATTGGGAGTCGCTTAACTGGCTTGAGCAGAACGGTTTTCATGTGAACCCGCTCCGCCAGCTTTGTTCTTCGATCGACGAAGTAATCGATTTTGCTAACACAATGGAAACCAGACGTGACGAACTTGGTTATGAGATTGATGGCCTGGTACTGAAAGTCAACTCCACAGCACTGCAGGAAGAGTTTTCCACCACTCAAAAAGCGCCCCGGTGGGCGATCGCCTACAAGTATCCTGCGCGTCAGGCAACAACCCGAGTAGTTGACATAGTGGTCCAGGTGGGCCGCACTGGAGCGTTGACGCCGGTGGCCAACCTGGACCCCGTGCTCCTGGCGGGCACAACCGTATCGCGAGCCACTCTCCACAACGAGGATGAGGTCAAACGTCTTGGGATACGCATTGGCGACTGGGTGTTAATCGAAAAGGGAGGGGACGTAATTCCCAAGGTGCTGAAAGTGATTGAGTCGAAGCGCAGCGGCGAAGAGCGGCGGTTTCGCATGCCCAAAAAGTGCCCAGTCTGCGGCGGCGAAATTTCCCGTGCCGAAGGTGAGGTTGTGGCACGATGTGTAGCCGCTGATTGCTCGGCCCAACTGAAAGGGCGGTTACTCCATTTTGCTTCGCGCCGGGCCATGCGCATTGAGGGTCTCGGTGAATCCCTGGTTGAACAACTGCTTTCGACGGGTATGGTCCGAGATGTTGGCGACCTCTACGAGTTGAAACTGGAGGATGTTGCTGGGCTGGAGCGCATGGCCGAGAAGTCGGCCTCAAACCTCCTGGCGCAGATAGAAGCCAGCAAATCGCGAGATCTCTCAAATCTGATCTATGCACTGGGAATACGTCACGTAGGGGATCGTACGGCGGGGATTCTGGCGCAGCATTTTGGCTCGCTGCAGGCCCTTAGCGAGGCGACCATTGATAACCTTGACGATATTCCCGAGATTGGTCTGACCGTGGCGCAAAGCACTTTTGACTGGTTCCAGGATCCAGGCAATCGTACTCTATGTAAACGATTGAAGGTGGCCGGTGTGCTGACCACGGTTGATCGGAAGCAGCGAGAGACCGCTGATGAACGATTCGCTGGAAAGCAGTTTGTTCTAACGGGCGCCCTCCAGCAGCTTACTCGCGATGAAGCGCGCCGTTTGATCGAATCGCGAGGTGGTCGCGTCACGTCTTCCGTGAGCAAGAAGACTGACTATGTTATCGCGGGCGCAGACGCCGGCTCCAAGCTGGATAAAGCGCAAGCGCTGGGATTGAAGGTGCTTGACGAGGCGGCTTTCCAGGAAATGCTATAAAGGAACCCTTTGAGGAGATTAAGATGGCAACTCCAGAGAATAAGGCTGAGAAGCTCCAACTGCTTTATACCCTTTTTTGTGATGACGTTCGCCTGGAAGTCGGCAACAAACTGTCGCTGATGGGCGTGTTTCAAAATATAATGGTCCAGCAGTTGCCCGTTTCGCTGATTAAGTTTGCCGTGGTCAATCACTGGCGTGGCGAGGGTGCACACCTTTCAGAAGTGAGAATCCTGACGCCCGATCGTCAGCAACCGGTAGTGGTTTCGCAACCAACTAGGTTCGAGATTGCGCCCGGCGGCTTTGCCGACAACATAAGCTTTTTTGTTAACGTTACTTTTCCGGCGGCGGGACAATACTGGGTTCAAACTCTGGTTGACTCCAATCTATTTGACGAACAGCAACTGACAGTCTCCGACGGCCGCGACGTGCTGCCTTCAGAGTCTTCCGAAGCTGTAAATTAGAGATTAGTTAGTACTCTATGGCGTAGAGTTTGATTTTGGAATTCAGGGTCGTGGGTTTGATCCCCAGTAGTTTGGCGGCGCGTGACTGATTCCCACCAGTATGGTCCAGAGCCAGCTTGATGAGGCGGGTTTCAAAACGCTCAACCTCAAGGTAAAAGTCGATACCCTGATTGATATCGAAGCTCTGGGTATTCGCGGAGTCTTCAGTAAACGCCTTGTCTCGGGCCAGTGTCTCCGCCTCTCTTAACAGCATCACGGCCAGGTCAACCAACCGCTGCACACGGTCGGGCGCCGACCGTTCAGCGATCCGCAAGTGTGTCAGGTCATGACCTGAAGGTGTCCTTCTAAGACGTCGCTTGGCAATTGCTTCAAATGCGGTTGCTCGGTCAGCGTTCATTTATATTCCACCCGGATACTGAGGTTGCTTCTGGTATGAAAACACCGAAAAGTGCGCCTCTGTGGCAAATTTTTGACCTCGCAGGTTCCCCGGAAGGGCCCCAATGATATTTACGAACAAAAAGCAAGCCCTTTAACAGGCTCGCCTAGGAAGATCGTGGTGCGGATGAGAGGACTTGAACCTCCACGATGTCGCCATCACAGGCTTCTGAGACCTGCGCGTCTGCCAGTTCCGCCACATCCGCACGGGGAAAACCAATTATGCGAACGGGTTCAGAACGTGTCAAGAAAGCCTGATGTTGGTCTTGGCTCCTGACCGTGTCATATTTCTGCGTATCGACCGCTCGCCGAAAGTGACGGATCCACCAAATTACGCGAAATCGCACGAACAACCTTTTAGTGTACCTTGCCCCTAAGGGTTAAAAATCTGCAAGAGGTCTGCCAGATTGAACCCATTTCCATAGCCATTCCGGTAATAGTCGTTTCGGTCGTAATTGTCATAACGGTAGCGCTGCCGCTCTCTCCTGCGGTAGAAGCTATCCTCGTAGCGTTGGCGATAGCGTCTCCGGTAGAAATCATCGTCACGACGATGCCGGCGCCGGCGATAGACAGTATCGTCGGAGAACCGCCGGCGCGGTCCGCGACCGTCCCAGCGGCCATCGCGGGCATCATGGCAATTGACAAACTTGGCGCACTTCTTTGAGAAACGCTCGTGACTCCGATCCCGACCCCAGCCGCGCCTTTGGGCAAAAGCGGTTGCGGGCAAGCCCAGCGACACGATGATGCTGAGCACAGACATCCGCAGAAGTCTGCTGCCATTCAAACGTCTCATAAATACCTCCCGGCTATGTTTTTTGTTTACAGCTATGAGGGGGCAGACTTTTGGCAAACAACCGCCATGCCAGCCGGTTCGAGGTTTCCAGTTCAGTTGCACGTGGGATGTTTCGAATTATGGCTTTCTTCCGGCCATACGATATAGGTTGCTCATATCACCGTTTCGTATAAGAGGATGTCCGCTGTCCCATGTGCGGACAATTTTCCATTCTGGTGTTAACCTTTGCTGTTGATCGCCAAAAGTATGACCTACACCGCGTCCGCCCCTGACTCGTTGCGCCAACATTACGAAGCTCTTTGTAGGCGCATTGAGGCGGCTGCCCGCAGGTGCGGCCGTCGGAGCGAAGAGTTAACCTTAATTGCTGTTACGAAGACCCATCCGGCAGAAACAGTAAGACAAGCTCTTACCCTGGGCATGCGAGATTTCGGTGAGAACCGCGTCCAAGAGGCAGAACCCAAGATTCTGGAGCTAGGCGCCGACGCGGCGCGTTGGCATCTCATCGGGCATTTGCAGGCCAATAAGGCCCGCCGGGCTATTAAGCTCTTCGATATGATTCATTCCCTTGACTCAGTGTCTCTCGCGCAGCGCCTCAATCGTTTATGCGCGGAAGAAGGAAGGGCCAAGCTACCAGTCCTGATTCAGCTCGATCTGGCAGGCGAGGAAACCAAGACCGGCATCATGGAGAACGATCTACCCGCGCTCCTGGAAGTATTGCCTGATTGCGATCATCTTTCGCTAGTGGGATTGATGACGCTCCCACCGCTATTCGAGGACCCTGAAGGTGTACGCGCGTTTTTCAGAAAATTGCGCGAAGTACGCGACGCTTTGCAGCGCAAGGGACACTTTGGCAGTGCGCCGGGCGAACTTTCAACGGGTATGACACACGATTTTGAAGTGGCCATCGAAGAGGGCGCCACCATGTTGCGCATAGGTACGGCAATCTTCGGTGAGCGGCAGACGGCAAATCGAACATGTTAATCATTGGACGCATCTACCTTTTTGTAAACTGGCTAGTGGTGACCATCATCATCATCGCGATAGTGTTGATGATACTGCGTCTCGTTGCCAACTACGCCGATTTGAATCCCTTTGCCTGGCCCTCACTGACGCTTCGCCGGATGACGGATCCATTCCTTGGTCCCGTTCGGCGCGCTTTGATTGGCTTTCACGTCGACCCAAAATTCGCGCCTTTGGTGACAATTCTATTGACCATTCTCCTTGGTTGGTTTGTCCTGCAACTCGTTGCAAGCATAGCCAACACGATCGGTGGAGTGCTGTTTAGCTTGCAGAATCAGGTAATCGTTCCGGTGATTGGCTACCTTCTTTACGGTATCATTGCTCTCTACGTCCTCTTTATCTTCATGCGCATCATTTTTTCCTGGGGCATGGTGAGTCATGCAAACCGCGTGATGCGTTTTCTCGTCAATACAACCGAGCCACTTCTGGCGCCTCTGCGAAGGACAATTCCGCCGCTGGGGATGTTGGATATCTCTCCCATTGTGGCCTTCATTATCTTGTGGTTGTTTCAGCAAGCCATTGCAGGAACGCTGCTGCGAAATATGCCGCTTCAGTTCTTCGGCTGATACGCCAAGCTGTCTGGTGGTCATGATCAAGTGTTTGGGCAGAGACGGAAATCTGCAGTTTGAAGTGCGAGTTGTGCCCAGGGCTTCCCGGAGCGAGGTGGTGGGAGAACATGACGGTGCGTTGCGTGTCAGAATTGCAGCGGCTCCCGTTGAAGGCGCCGCCAACGAAGAGCTCGTGCGTCTATTGGCGCGAGAATTCAAAGTGCGCCGGGCGGCAATTGAGATCATTGGCGGCCTTGCCTCGAAAGTTAAACAAGTGCGCATAAATGGTCTGGCCCCCGACGCTCTGGCAAAGTGGAGTCTATAGCCCAAGAGATTAATCTGCGCGCCGGGTTGTGATATATTGCCGCGCAATCCCGCGAACTCTCAGTTGAAGGACTGGCTGAAATGTCTGGACATTCGAAGTGGCATTCAATCAAGCACAAAAAGGGCGCGCTCGATGCCAAGCGCGGCAAACTGTTTACCAAGTTAATCAAGGAAATAACCGTCGCCGCTCGTTCGGGCGGCGGCGATGCGGCTGGGAATGCCCGCCTGCGCAAAGCCATTGCGGATGCCAAAGCAGCCAACATGCCTAACGACACAATTGATCGAGCCGTACGCCGGGGCACGGGAGAAGAAGAGGGCGTGCACTACGAAGAGATCACCTACGAGGGCTACGGTCCGGGAGGTGTGGCTCTGCTGGTGGAGGCGATGACTGACAATCGCAATCGCACCGTGGCGGAGATTCGTCATCTTTTTTCAAAGAATGGCGGCAATCTCGGCGAGAGTGGTTCGGTGGGCTGGATGTTTGATAAGAAGGGTTACATCGTTGTGGATAAAGCCGCGCGGCCGGAAGAGCAGTTATTCGAACTGGCAATTGAAGCCGGCGCCGACGATCTGCGCGATGATGAAGACAACTTTGAAATCATCGCGGCGCCTGAGAATTTTGACGGCGTACTCCAGGCGGTTAAGGCTGCCGGCATCGAGCCGCAGGTGGCCGAGATCGAAATGGTGCCGCAAAACTACATTAAACTCGAGGGTCAGGATGCACGCCAGATGTTGAAATTGATGGAGGCGCTGGAAGACCACGACGACGTACAGAAAGTCTCCGCAAACTTTGACATCAGTGAAGCGGATATGGCCGCCGTTTAAAGCCACACGTATTCCTTTGCCTCACACCTGGTCTATGATCTGACCACAGAACTCAAACGAAAAGTATTGCTGAGGACTCTCGGGTAGCAGCCCCAGCAATGGCCTTTGGGACTCCTTATCCGATATTGACCGCCGCTCTTCCCTTCTCCCTCACGGTTTCATCACGATCTTTAGATCGCGCATCTTCGTCACGTCCTGAAGGTTGCCCCTCAATCGTGGCAATCTCACCTGCTTCCATCTGTTTGCTCAAGATTGTTCCAATTAACAATGCAGCCTAAATGTCTGCAAAAGGGCTGAGTGCTCATGCAGAGCGCCGGCATCGTCGGATAAACTGCTACTCTTGTTGCGTTTCTTGAAAACGGTCGCCCCAGTTCCGGGTTTTATCTCATCAACAGATTCAACGTCGGCGGCTGTCACACCTCGGGTCAATCCCTAACCCGCTACTTCCCCGAAATCGCTACAGCATTAGTCGAATTGAAAGCGTCCAAGTTCGTCCTTCAGTATGACCATTTTACGGGTGGGCGATTCCGCCATGGCACCAAGTTTCTGCGTTGGCGGCCCGAGAAGAGACGGCCTCAGTGTACCTTCGAGCAGGTCGCAACCTAAGCAGAATGCTCTAAGAAAAGCTACAGCTGTGAAACAAAATTGTAACTCAAGGATGGTATCTTGATTATGGCTCGTCCTTGGTGTCGTGCGGTCCCAAGTGTCGCGCCTGGTAATCTCTCCCTCGACAGTTCTACAGACGTAATCGGACAGCACCGAGTAGGTGGAGGTCCAGGATTTTTTCAGGGGATAACAAAACATGAGGTCACACTTGAAACTCACGATTGCGGCTACAGTGCTTTCAATTAGCATATTCGGTAATGCACGCGCCGATCGCATCAGCACTGACAGTATCTCTCCAGTGCTTCACGCAGTAACCAACGAGCAACCATTGCTTGTACCGCAAAATTTCACTTTAACCGAACCGCTCAATGGTGAGTGCGATAACGGTGGCTGCGTCTTCTCCTATGTGCAGGATATGAAGGCTTCTGCCAAAAGTGTTGGGGACTTAAGTATCGAGAGACGTCGCGAGGACGCTGGACGCATGCGACTGCCGGGATTTGTGGTTTCCATTCCTGAACCTATGACGATCGTGCTGCTGGCAACAGGGCTGTTGGGCTTGGGAGGAATAGTAAGAAGGAAAGTCTAGAGTCCAGACTTTTCAGAGCTTGTCCCGCAAAGAAGTGGCCAATAGAGATGCTCGAGTCCCCAAATCCGGCATCCAACTCCAGACTCCTGACTTTTCCTATATGCGGATGCCGCCTCTACTCTCACCCAATCCCGTGAGTCGCTTCAACTCCAACATTGCTGCAGATCTTCAGACTTGAACGTTGACTGAGTTTTTGCGATAAAAACCACGCGCACGATTACGCAAAGCGCGAGCTGCGGCTTTGATCTGTGTTCTCAAGAAAGGTGCAAATGAGGTGCCAATACACTGGCAAAAATCAAGCATTCAGTGGCGCGAGTGCAAAGTAGTGGTATACGTGTTGTGTGACCAATTCGTGAAAGGGGCCCCCAAGGGCTGGATCGAGAGTCGGTAGAGCGTGGAGTGAGAGAGAGAGTTTCGGACTCGCTTTCAGGGTCAGGTGCCTCTCATGTTAACGAATTTGCTGCAGACTGAATGGCGGAAAGCTCTTAAATCGCCGCAGCGCTTTTGTATTGGACAAAAACAGGTCTGTCTCAATTCCATGCGAGAACTGCCAAACTGAAGCCAGCAAGAAATTCCTCCGAAGCTCCCCCGGGTTGGCGATTTGTCATGGAACTGCCGAAAGCCAATAAGGCACACGCTTATCTTTTTGGGTCAAGGCACTTTTCTAAAGATTCGCGCTGCTCAATCATCGTCGCGCATCCGGGCGATGAGGTTGTAGCCGCGGGCTATCTCATATGCAAGCTGGACCAGGTTACTGTTGTGCACGTCTCTGACGGTGCGCCTCGCCAGATGAACTTCTGGGAAGGCGTGGGTTTCAAACGGCGCAGAGATTATGCCGACGCACGTAGAAACGAATGTGTGAGGGCTCTTGCCATAGCTCGAGTACCAAGAGAGCGAATCATCGATTTCGACTACGCCGCGCTTGAGCTTCCCAATCAGCTTACAACCCTAGCCAAAAGAATCATGGACTTTCTGCCGAGATCGTCGTCTGAGATCGTATTGACGCACGCTTACGATGGTGGACATCCAGATCATGATGCAACAGCCTTCGCTACACATGCAGCTGTCCAATTACTAGAGCGCAACGGGTTGAAACCCCCGGTCATTTTTGAGCTCGGACTCTATCCGGCAAGCGACGGCCGAACACGCGTTTTGGATTTTCTCCCTGGCCCTGGACGCGAAATTACAACGGTCGTGCTCGACAGAAAGGCAAGTGAGCTGAAGGCTCAGATGTTCGATTGTTTTTCCACGCCGGGGGGACCGCTCAAAGCATGTCCCGCAACTGTTGAAAGATTTCGATCTGCGCTCAAGTACGATTTTCGTCAAGCACCAAACTCCGGAGCCCCTTACTACGAAAATTTCGATTGGGCATTTACGGCGGATGATTGGCAAATGCTCGCACGCAGGGCAGTGAGCGAGCTCTTTCCGCGTGGCAGCCAGCCGTTTTCGAGAGACTGAGCAGCAAAGCAACCGTGGCTGCATCGTCTTCCGTATAAAGGATGCGCGGCTTTGAATTTGGCATTCATATAAACCTCATCGCTGAAACGGACTCCCGATATGGATAGCGATCGTAATTCCGGCTACGGTGACGTCTGGATTCCCTTTCGTAATTCATAGGTTGCGACTTATTCCCTCCTTCGTGAATCTTTGAAGAGACTCTCTTAGTTAGACTTAGTTAGACGATCTGCGAGATTCTTCGTTCAGTCTGGCGCAGTGTTTACAGAGGAGTCTACTCGCCGGTCTGTTACTAGTGCGGTGCAGGGCAGACGTAGACGATCCGTTAAGCTGGAATTTTGGCACACGCAGGCCGCAGAGCGTATTCGCGTTGTCGCTGGGGACGAGATGGTAGACTTCGCCAGGAATTCTAATCGCGTACATCCAGGATACCTCCTATTCTTGGCCTCATTCACTCCCACATAAAGAAGACACTAACCGTTGTGCCAAGAGAACACGCTAACGTTGTGCCAAGGCTCCCGTATTCAAGCTTCGGGTGATTGTTTGTTAAGGAACAACAAGAAATGTTTAACGTAATGATAAGTTTTGGTGTTATCTAAATGCTGGAAAACGTTAGAGAAAAGTCTTCGAGATAATTCCGCCACACAGATTAGAGATACTCCTGCCAAACTGTCGCGAACAATAGACGGTAGAGATACTTCTAGTACAAGCGGTTATACAAGCAGGGTCAGAGGAGCGGGCCGCAATCGTTTTCTAATGAGGCCCGCTCTTTCCAGTTAGACGATCTATTGCAACTCACTAGCTCTCTGCAGTCTCCCCGACTTCTTGCCAACGCGCTGCCGCCTGTTTTGTGTCTTGTATCGCCGGCGTGGGCTGCAACTCAGATAGAGTTCAGCCAAAACTGGCACCCCAATTGCCATTGACGTAACTGAAGCGGGCAACGGGCTTCGCAGCGAACGAGAAATGCACGTAACGCTGTTCGTTTGTATCGATTTCGAGCATTTGGTTTGTGCGATGTTTAGTTTATTAGCATGGTGCTTAACAGGAAAAATATGGCCAAGCTCACGCGAGGGGAGCCAGAGATCAGATCAGCTCTTCTTCTCGAGTCATACCGATCTCAGCATAACGAATTCACACAGACACCGACGTTGATCCCCCACTTTACTCAAGTGTTCACGAGGCAGAAAGCAATCGCTCCATGAACGCGGAGGGTCTGAGTCACTGGCAGTCTCAGTGTATCGACATCCTTGTTAATGGATGTGTGCGTTAGGAAATGTTTTAGAAGGAACGACTATGAAAATCGATGGACTTTTTGATGAACATAATTCACTGGCAATCGATGCCGTAACCACGGATCCACGACCGGTGGATTCTCGATTGGGCGGTACGCAGCCGTGGGAGCGTGTTTCGACCAGCGAGGCCCTGCTGACCACATCTGCAAAATCCGAGCGCGCGGGAGAAAGGCGACAAGCTCCCCCTGATGTGGTAGTGCTCTCACACCTGCGCTGGGACTTCGTCTACCAACGACCACAGCATCTTTTGACCCGTGCCGCGCGAGAAAGGCGAGTCTTCTTCGTTGAACGTTGCTGTCGGAACCAGCAGATCAACAAGAAATTGACCATCCTCGGTTGGGGTTTTTTGGGGTCATCGATGAAAGGTTCGATGGCGAATTGCTTGAATCTGTCGCCGGAGCCCGTCCGGAGTGGCAGTTTATTCTGGTTGGCCCAGTGGTGAAGATTGATCCAGCGAAGCTGCCTCACGGAAAAAACATCCACTACTTAGGCGCTAAAAAATACGAGGAATTGCCCTCGTATCTTGCGGGCTGGGACGTGGCTCTGTTGCTTTTCGCGCGGAATGAAGCGACGAGATACATCAGTCCTACCAAAACTCCGGAATATCTGGCCGCAGGAAAACCGGTGATTTCAACTTCGATTCGGTAGTTCGCCCTTACGGAGAGCAGCGCCTGGTACGAATAGCCGATCAGCCGCAGGAGTTTATCCGTGCTGTGGAAGACGTTCTGTCGCAGGAAGCCAGCAAACGGGCTGAATGGTTGCAGAGGGCTGATCGTTTTCTGTCTCACATGTCGTGGGATGAAACCTGGTCACGGATTTCAAAGGCTGTAATATTCAGACCATAGAGCGTATTGATAGTGTCGAGGTTTATCGGCCATTGCCAAAGTCCATCACCACCGCCTCTCTGCGTTTGGCGCTTACCATCTTCGCGTAAACGGTCAGCGAAGTTTTTTCCTTGGTGGCTTTGAATGTTCGACGCACCGCCTGCGAACAGGCAAGCGACTCGATGAGATAGCCTTTACCAGGCACGATCAGTTTGCCCGGGAAGACTACCTGCGTCTGCATGAGCAGGGCATGCGCGTTTGCCGGCTGCCCAGGAGAAAAAGGAGGTAAAGGAACAGTTAGTAAGAGTCGCAAGTAGCCGGATTGACGGGAATTTAGATAAGGACGCCACCCGGTGAATCTGGAGAGATACTCGAATACCTCACGCGAGTTGGTATGAAAAATGTGCGGACCACTGGAATAGAGGATGAAGAGCGTCCCAGCTGGCTAAGTTATGTTTGCGGCGAGGTCCAGGCCGCTATACGAGCAGAAGCCCAGGTGGAAGGAATATGCCTATACCCGGTGGTTAATCATCCCGGCTGGGACGACGATCGCCATTGTCACAATGGACTGTGGGATTATCCAAACGAAGCAGGGGAGCGGGAGATCTACAAACCTCTAGCCGCAGAGCTGCAACGACAGCGACAAAACTTCAACCGGTTATTGCCCGGCAGACCAAATAGCTGATTGAATGTGTGCCGAGGAACGGCATGATCGATTTGGTGGCGCTGAAACGCGCGTTCTCGGAAACTTACGAAGCACGTCCACGGCTTTTTGCCGCGCCCGGCCGCGTCAACTTAATCGGAGAGCACACTGACTACAACGAAGGTTTCGTACTACCCATCGCAGTCGATCGGGTTACCGTTGTCGCCGCCTCCAGAAGACGCGACAGGCATGTCCGCGTCCGGTCGCTTGATCTTGAAAAAGAGGGTTCATTTGACCTTGATTCCAAACAACCGAATATCCAAACGACATGGATCTCATATGTGGAGGGTGTGGCCCGGGTGTTGCTGGAGCAGGGTGTTAGAGTTCCTGGCGCAGATTTGGCAATCTCTTCGGACGTGCCCATAGGAGCAGGATTATCTTCCTCCGCAGCGCTCGAAGTTGCATCCGGCCTGGCTTTTCTGAAACTCGCCGAAACCGAAATCGACCTCGTAAAGTTGGCGTTGGCTGCGCAAAAGGCTGAGCACGTCTATACCGGCCCCAAGGTCGGCATCATGGATCAACTCACCGCCATCTTTGGGAGGGAGAATCAAGCCCTGCTCATTGATTGTCGTTCGTTGGCCCGCACGCACATTGAAGTCAATCTGGCACGCACATCGATCGTAGTTTGCAATACAAATATCAAACACAAGCTGGCAAGTTCGGCATATAACCAAAGACGCGCGGAATGCGAGCGCGGCGTAGACATTCTGGGCCAGCGGCTTCCGGGAATCAAAGCCCTGCGCGATGTCAGACTGGTTGATTTCCGAGAGTTTGAAAAGTTATTACCCGATCCGGTTCGCCGTCGTTGCCGCCACGTAATTACCGAAAACGCGCGCACGCTCCAGGCCGCGGAGTTCTTGCGCGAAGGTAAGACTGCGGAATTTGGAGAACTGATGTACGAGTCACATCGGTCTTTGCGTGATGATTATGAAGTTTCCTGCCGCGAACTTGATGTCATGGTCGACCTTGCCCTAGAGCATGAGGGGGTTGCCGGCGCGCGTATGACTGGTGGAGGCTTTGGAGGTTGCACAGTAAATCTGGTCCGAGAAGATGTGGTTCCTGATTTTCAGGAGTTTGTGGCTCGCGCGTACCAATCAGCAACAGGCATCCCAGCCAGCATAGAAGTAGTAAAAGCAGCAGATGGAGCCCGCGAGCTTTCGTTGCTCGAGGGTCATTAACGCCATGTCTCGCCAACAAAAGAATTTCCTTTGAACAATGAAAACCAAAAAATCTGAGATTCCCAGGCCCGAGTATCCAAGACCACAATTCGCGCGTGATCGATGGCTGAATCTGAATGGCCAATGGGAGTTTGCCTTTGACGATGAAGACCGGCTTTTGCTACACGCAACTCACTGACATTGAACAGGAGATAAACGGGCTCCTGACCTACGATCGCCGGCCAAAACTGGCTGCCGAATTAATTGCCGGGATAAACCGGGAAATGTTTAGAGCGGTAGCCGAAACGAAGCGCAGGTGAGGGTCCATTAGGACACGCCAGAGGAGCACGCGCCTTTCCAATGCTTTGTCAGTTTGCTGGCTGTGAGTTTCGGGTTTCATGATTAAGCCTAAACCACGAGCCAGCCAAGCTCGGAAGTACTAAGAACAGACCGCAATGTTTCCGCCCTCTGTAGTATACTGCCCCCGCTGGAGACTAGGCGTAAGCGTGAGATTTCGCTCTATTGTGCATGAATCTGTATTGCAAGAACCAAGAGTTCTTTTTTTTGGTCAAGCCTTTTTAATCGTAACGTTGACCAACCAAATCAAGTGGCTCAGGCTTTCTACCCCGGAGGGGTGCAATGTCTATAGCCCGGAGTCGACCCAATTCCCTTTGGCGCTGTTCGAAGGAGCGGTAATCAATTTGACAGGCACAGCCAGAAGTTTCCGCTCCTTCGAACGGCGCACGGACTTCTCCCGCGGTGCGAGCCTATAAACATTGCACTCCTACGGAGTAAAGATTCAAGTGGCCGAAGTGGTTATTTCGGGTTTCCTATTAAGTATCTAATTCGTCGATGTTGTGGCTTAAGCTGAGCTCTGTAATCTGTACTAAATCGGCCGATTGAAAACTACGGACATGCGCGTTTTGGGAATAGATCCGGGAAGCGAAACCACCGGATGGGGTCTGGTCGAAGGTAACGGCCGCCGCTACGCGATGGTCGAATATGGCTGCCTAAAGAGTTCACCCAGCCAAAAATTTTCAACTCGTCTGCTGCAGATCTGGAAGGGCATCGAAGAGGTGATAGCCCGTCACGAGCCTCAAGTTTGTGCCCTGGAGGACGGGTTTCTTGCCACGAATGTCAAGGTGACTTTGAAGCTGGGCCAGGTGCGCGGAGTGGCCATGCTGGCAGCGGCGCGAGCCGCTTTGGAAATCCATGAATACTCACCACGACTTGTGAAGCAAACGGTTGTTGGTTATGGCAACGCCGAAAAGCACCAGGTGCAGGAGATGGTGCGCGTGCTGCTCTCACTCGAACATGTCCCGGAACCCCAGGATGCTGCGGACGCACTCGCCGTGGCTATCTGTCATCTTCATCACGCAGATCTCGCGCACCGCCTCCTCGCAGCCGATGCACGCGTGAAACTCACAACCCCCGCAACTCGTCGCCGCGCGTTGCGTTGATCACCGCGCGAGACTTCTGAGTTTTCCTTCTTTTGACAACTTCACCTGGCAAAGGAGAACAAGCCCATGAACCGATCCTCACTATTCATCACTCTAATGAGTCCTATTTTACTTTGCGCCGCCTTGCCCGGCTTTGCAGACGGGCGGAATCGAATTGGCCCCATTCGTAGAAGCACGGCAATCGTTGTCGATGAAAGACTATCCGCACTGAGGGCCGCTCCGGCGCTTTCTGCTGAATTGTTCCACCGTGTAGCGCGTGGACGGATGCTTGTAGTTCGGGCGGAGAGAAACGGCGTTGATGGCATCGTATTCTACAAAGTGAATGTGACAAGGCGTACCTCCGGCTGGATTCAGCGCGAAGCTGTGATTCGCCCTCGACAACCCGGGGAAGACAGAAGGTTGTTTCGGCTCATTGGGGCATCGAAGGATTTTGATCTTATTATCCGCGCCAGAATCTTTCTGCAGGTTTTTCCGCATTCGCCATTGAGGCCACAAGTCCTGCTCCTTTACGCAGCAGCGGCAGAAGGGGCATCGGAAAAGTTGTCGAGGGATGTCTCGAGACGGTTGGATAGAGCGGAGATGGAAGCAGGCGGTGCGCCCGAGTTTTCCTACTTTCTAAATTACACAGGACTCGATCGTTATAACCGGCAAGGAGTCAGATTCGCCTTTGACGTAAAGAGCAAGGAGTTTCGATATGATGGAAAGGCTTACAGGGAAATTATGCGCAGGTACCCAGGAAGCCCGGAAGCAGTTGAAGCCCGCAAGCGACTTGTGGCGCCGAGTTTCTAGACCCACCCTGGTCAGGCTTGGGGCAACTTTAACCCAAAATGCGGCGAGTGCCCTCGCATTGTTTAATTTTCGTCATCTATACTGCGCAGGGATATGGGCTGAAGCATTCGCGGGCTAGAAGGCTCGATCGCTAATTGGTCCCTGTCCAGACTCCATTGGGCAAAGGACTCAAGGTCAGACATCGATAACTTGCTGGTCACTAAAGCTATCTTTTCGTGCGGGTTGGTGTGATTGGCGGATCGATTACTCAGCTGGCGAGCGATCCACGAAATCACACGAAAAATCACGAAAAGAAAACGCTTCTTTCCCGCGCCACCTGTTAATAAGATCTCCTGACGAGCGTCTACACTGTGGAAATCCGAGTTCAGGAGATTACTTTGCAGGCCGCAGCCATTAGAACTTTGAAACCACTTCCCGAGCCACAAGGCGAGCTGGAAAAGCTCTTTCGGGCACATCATGAACGCGTTTTCCGGACGGCGCACCGCGTTACCGGGAGCGTCGAAGATGCGGAGGACGTGCTGCAAACAGTCTTTCTCCGTCTGGTAAAAGGGCAGGAACACTCCCTTCTCGCAGAGCATCCGGAAGCATATCTCTCCCGTGCAGCAATCAACGCCTCACTCGACCTACTCCGCAGTCGCGCCAGATCGAAATCTGTCCCTCTGGATGACTTCCATTCCGCGCAACTGGTGAGCACATACAAGAATCCGGAAGCGCAACATGCCGATCGTGAATTGCGAATGTTGATTCGCCAGGCTGTTGCGCGTCTCGGTACCACGGCGGCTGAAATGTTTGTACTGCGCTACTACGAGGGATTTGAAAACCGTGAAATAGCCAGAATTCTCGGAACCTCGCAAATGGTTGTCGGCGTGGTCCTGCACCGGGCTCGGACGAAACTACGAAAAGAGATAGGGCACTATTTGGAGAAACATCATGAAAAGCAATAACGAATCTGAAGCCATCCTGCAACAGACCATCGAGGGCATTCGCAACGAGACTGTGGAGCCCGCAGTGGTCAATCGAGCGGCAGACCGTGTTTGGGCGCGCGTCTCCGCTCAAGCTGCCGCGGAACGAGTCGAGACAGCCGCTGCGGAGCGCATCGAGAGTTGTGCTGATTTTCAGTCGCTCATACCAGCGTACCTGAACGGATCACTGTCAGAAGCTCGTTCACTGTTGTTAGTTGATCACACACATGAATGCATCCCGTGCCGCAAAGCCATGACTAAGGCACGGCAGCATGAAAGGCCGGCAGTGAAGGTCGCGGTGAAGCGGCCTCGTTACAGTATTCAACCCGTGGTATTGCGTTGGGGAATTGCCGCGGCCGTAGTAATTGGGGTTGGCCTGCTCGCGTTTCCGTTTATTCAGCGATATGCACCATTCGGCGGTCAACTGGAAGCAACGGTGCAGGCGGCAGAGGGCCAGGTCTATCAGATTGCCGACACCAGTAGCAGATCCTTGACTGCCGGCAATAAGCTGGAGCGAGGCGAGCACATTCGCACGGCAAAGGATGGCCATGCTCTCATTCGGCTCGGTGATGGCTCAACCATTGAGATGAAAGAACGCTCAGAGTTGTTTCTGACAAAAAATGGGCAAGGCACAACGATTCACTTGAACCGGGGAGCAATCGTTGTCGAAGCCACAAAGCAGGGCAAGGAGCAGTTGTTCGTTGATACAGGTGATTCGCTGGTTTCAGTGACAGGTACAGTTTTCTCAGTTAACAGCGGCACCAAAGGTTCTCGTGTGTCGGTGATTGAGGGTGAAGTGCACCTCGACCATGCCGCCCGGGAACGTGTGCTGCGTGCAGGAGAACAGGCATCAACAAGCGCTGCCATCGAAGCCGTATCCATCAGGGACGAGGTTGCCTGGAGCCGCAACGCCGCTCGTTACGCCACAGCGCTGGCCAACCTATCAGCACTCGGTAAAGAACTGAACAACGTCTCTCGCCCCGGCGTCCGCAATTCGACTCATCTGCTGGACATGATGCCGGAAGACACAATTGTCTATGCGGCACTGCCAAATTTGACAGCAACAATCGCCGAGTCGCACCGGATAATGCAGGAGCGTATCAAGCAGAACGCGGCGCTCCGCGACTGGTGGGAGAAGGAGCGGGCAACGAGCAAAGGTCCGAACATGGACCAGGTGATCGACACAATTCGGCAGTTTGGAGACTATCTGGGGGAAGAGATAGCAGTGTCGGTTTCCATGGATGAAAAAGGCGAGCCAGGGTCCCCGTTAGTGCTTGCTGAACTCAAGAGCGCCGGCGGTTTCCGTCAGTTTCTTGAAGAGCAGATTACAAAGTACGCAGCTGGCTCCACGGGTCGGCCACAGATCAACTTCATTGAGAATCCATTGACGGCAACGGCAGTGGCAGCAGAACCAGGGAAGAAGAATGAGGCCTTATACGTTTGGATTCAGAATGACCTTTTTGCTGCAAGTCCTAATCTGACCAAACTCCAGGGTGTGGCAGGGCTGACGCAGACGGGCAGCGCGAGTGGTTTCACCTCTTCTCCTTTTCGCGAGCGGATTGCCCAGGTGTATCGAGACGGTGCAGGCCTGGTCGTAGCCGCAAATCTCGAACGCATAATCGAGCGCATCAGGGCCGAGCGATCCAAGGTCGCCGGGGCTGAACAACGCGAAGAAGCTCTGCGGAAGCTAGGCGTCTTTAGTGTGAAATACTTTGTTCTGGACCAACAGGAAGATCAGGGTAAGACCCACACGCGCGCTGCACTCTCCTTTAATGATGCTCAACGCGGCATTCCTTCTTGGCTGGCAGCGCCTGGACCAATGGGCTCGCTCGACTACATTTCACCGGATGCGAATTTGGTAGCCGGATTTGTAGTTAGAGATCCTGCAAAACTGGTGGATGACCTTTTGGGGGTCATTGAAACAGTATCGCCTAATCTGCGAACAAACCTTGATAAGCTACAGAGTGAGCACGGGCTCGACATACGCAAGGATTTTGCGGTGCCACTTGGTGGTGAGTTCGCGTTCGCCATCGATGGGCCCATCCTGCCCACGCCGTCCTGGAAGATGGTTTTTGAAGTGAACGAGCCGTGGCATCTGCAACAAACACTGGAGCGAACAGTCGCCGAGATTAACAAGGAAGCGGCTAAATTCGGGAGGGCCGGGCTGGCCTTGGACCAGGTCCAGATCGACGCGCGCGCGTTTTATACCCTGCGTTCAAGTGATTTTGGAGTCGGAGTTAACTACACCTTCATAGACGGCTACATGGTTGTTGGTCCCAGCCGCGCAATTGTGGAGCGGGCCGTTAGATCGCAACAAGCTGGCTACACTCTGGTGCGATCGAACCCTTTTACCGCCGGTTTGCCTGCGGACGGAAATGCCAACTTCTCCGCCGTCTTCTATCACAATCTGGCTCCGTTGGTGCAGCCCTTCGCGGAAAAGATCGCCAACTCAGCCGGCAACCTGGCAAACGAACAGCAACAGGCGATCAAAAACCTGGCAGCCAATATGCCGCCAACACTAGCTTACGCCTACGCCGATGGAGACAGTATTACCTTCTCCGCCAATACTGAGGGTGGGCCATTTGGACTTAGCCCGGCGACATTGCTTGGCATGCCAAACGCGCTGGAGATGCAGCACATAATTCAGCAAGGGCTGCGCCAGAAGTAAGAAAAAGAAGTTGAGCCGCGCAATAGCCCGACCGTGGGGAGTGAGAAGTAGTCCTCCGTTACGGTTGGGCTAGAGCCGCCACCCGGAATAGCGCTATAGCGCACCAATAACATGAAACTGATACTCCTCTCAGTTTGTTCATGGCTGGCAGGACTCTTAACAATCCTGCTGGCTAATCCAGGCACGGCTCCGCGCGGTCCGCTGATGTTCGTCGCTTTGCTCTTCGCGCTCGCCTATGGGCCTTTCCTAATCTGGCTACGCAATCGTCTCGGAGGATGTCGACCCTTCCTTGTTTTTCCTTTGGCTTCCGCGCTTGTTCTGAACCTGCCCGTCTTTCTTATCGGCATCCTGGCAATCGGTAGAACTTTAGTCGTCTCAGAAGCGTTTGGATTTATCGGCGCCTTCGTCTTTATGGGTCTGTTCTTCGGCGCCGGTTTTGTGTGGAATTATCACGACAGGACGATATAAAGTACACGCATGGTGATACCGGCAGCGGTTTCGGACCAGACAGCCCTTAGTAATCCGGCCAACTTTGCTCCTGTCATTGATCTCAATGGCCTGAGTGTGACGTTTGGCAAACGGCCGATTCTCAAGAACCTCCGCGGTGAACTCCGCGGGCGGGCCATCGGTTTGTTGGGACCTAACGGCGCCGGCAAGACTACGCTAATCCATACTCTGCTTGGCTTTCACCCACCCTCTTCCGGCACGGCACATATCTTTGGACGCGACATTACCACCGACGCCAAACAGATCCGGTCGTTTGTTGGTTACATGCCTGAGCGCGACTCTTTCATAACCAAGATGAGTGCTGTCCGTTTTGTTCGCCTAATGGCTGAACTTTCCGGTCTCCCGGCCGCAACCGCACTCGAGCGCGCCCACGAGGCGCTTTTCTACGTCGGCCTCGGAGAAGCACGCTATCGCAATCTCGATACCTACTCGCTTGGCATGAAGCAGCTTGCGAAGTTGGCTCAAGCAATCGTCCACGGTCCAAAGCTGATTTTTCTTGACGAGCCAACCAATGGTCTTGATCCACCAGCCAGGCAGCGGATGATCCGCTTAATCGGGGAGATTCGCGACAGTGGTCAGGCAAATATTCTCTTGTCCTCACATCTCTTGCGGGATGTGGAAGAATGTTGCGAGGAGATCTTGATACTAAAAGACGGTGAAATTGCCGTTTACTGCAATCTGGAGGAGGAGCGCAAGGCGAATCGGAAGTTTTTGCTGCTGGAAACTCGGGGGGACCAGAAGGGTTTTGCCGAAGCAATTGCTGGCCTCGGCTGTGAATACGCCAGGACAACAGATCACCGTTTGAAGGTGGTGTTGCAGGAGGGGATTGAAGTGCGTGACCTGTATCGCGTTGCAGCCAGTCACGAAGTACAGATCAGGCGGCTGTCTTATAAACGCGACTCTCTCGAAGATATCTTTCTGAAAGCAATGGAGAACGGCCATGGCGGTCTATGAACACACTTACAAGCGCTACGCCGGCCAGTTGACTCCCGAGTGGAGCCGATTCTTGATCATTCCCCACCACGCATACCGCGACGTCTTCAAATCGAAACTGTTCACAGCCTTCTTTTCTCTTTGCTTCATTCCGTTGCTCGTTGAAGCGATACTAATTTACCTGCATCACAACGTAGAGGCACTCGCGTTAATGAGAATAAACGTGAGGGAGTTGCTGCCGATAGATGCGTCTTTCTTCCAATTCTTCGTCAACCTGCAGGGCAGTCTGGCCTTTTTTGTGGTGTTGCTCGTAGGACCGCCGCTGGTGGCGCGAGATCTCAGAAACAATGCGCTGCCACTCTATCTGTGCCGGCCTTTTTCGCGCGCGGAATATGTTGCGGGCAAGATGTCGGTGCTGCTGATTCTGTTATCGGTAATTACCTGGGTGCCGCAGTTACTGTTGTTTCTGTTTCAATCTTATCTCGAAGGCGCTCGCTGGTTTATTGATAGCCTTTGGATCGGGAGTGCCATTTTCATCGGCAGCGTGGTGTGGATTCTGCTGCTGGCGCTGTTGTCGCAGGCCGTGTCGGCGCTGGTGAAATGGCGCGTTGTAGCCAGTGGTGCCTTGCTCGGCATTCTCCTGATCCCCTCGATTTTCGGCGAAGTTGTTAACAACCTTTTCTTGACACGCTGGGGAAACATAATCAGCCTCAGTGCCTTGATGCGCAATG
This sequence comes from Pyrinomonadaceae bacterium, assembly GCA_035283325.1. Classification (GTDB taxonomy): domain Bacteria; phylum Acidobacteriota; class Blastocatellia; order Pyrinomonadales; family Pyrinomonadaceae; genus PSRF01. Next base: position 25,494 of record DATEUF010000236.1, read on the forward strand.
TTTCTGCCGGTCTGTTTGGCACATTTGTGCGCGCCACGAGCCGCATTACGGACTTTGACGGTCGAGTGGCGCGCGAGATTGTGATCAACGAGCCGCCGCTCTGGGTATCGTGGGTCGCCTTGTTTGTGGTCTGCGCCATCTGCCTTGGGCTGCTCTCGCGCAAGGTGCGAGCTTACGAGGTAGTCAAGTGAATTGCGGATTGCGAATTGCGAATTGCGGATTTTAGAAGGGACGTCCAACTCTAAATTACTCAATATGAGCACCAAATCCGAAATTCACAATCCGCAATCCGCAAGCCGGAATTAGCTCCTATGAATGACACTCCTTCCAACCTGATCATCTTCGACGATGTCTCCAAATTTTATGGAGAAATTCTCGGAGTGAATCGTGTCAATTTGCAGATTGCACCGGGCATTACCAGTCTCGTCGGGCCCAACGGTGCCGGCAAGTCGACCTTGATGAATCTCATGACTGGCCTCTTGCGGCCCACTCGGGGCAACATCAGCATTCTCGGCGTGCCCACCGATCAGCCTGAGCGACTCTTTCGCAACGTGGGATATTGCACACAGTTTGACTCCTTTCCACGCGGCTTGACCGGGCGGGAGTTTATCAAGTCGCTTCTTTTGGTCCATGGATTTGACCTCCAGCGGGCAGACGAGTTCACGGTGACCGCCTTGGATCGCGTGAATCTACTCGACGCCGCGGATCGCAAGGTGGCTGCTTACAGTAAGGGCATGCGGCAACGTATCCGTCTGGCTCAAGCAATTGCACATCAGCCCTCAGTGCTCATTCTGGATGAACCTTTGAATGGTCTGGATCCGATGGTGCGGGCTGAAACGATTGCGCTGTTTCGCAAGCTTGCCGGCGAGGGCCAGCATTTGATTATCTCGAGTCACATCCTGCACGAAGTGGATATGATGTCAGACCGCGTGGTGCTGCTAAATAATGGTTATGTCGTAGCAGAAGGAAATATCCACGGCGTACGCAATGAGATGGAAGAACATCCAATGCAGATCTTGATTCGGTGTGATAATCCATCAAAACTTGCGGCGCGTGTTTTCGACCAGGACCATGTGGTTGAGGCGCGCTTGCATGAGGATCGGCGCGGACTATTCATAAAGACCCGCGACGCCGATCGCTTCTACCTGCTCGTGAACCGGGTTGTCGCCGAAGGTGAGATCAATATTGAAACAATCGCCCCGGTCGATGACGATTTAAGCGCAGTTTATCAGTACCTGATTGGTTCCGAGGGTGCGTAACATGACCCACGAAATGTCTGGGCGTTCGGGGTTCTCAGAGAGCATTAAGAACTTGGCGGGTTCGAGTTTGGTTATCTTATGACTCCAACTGCAGACATCTCTGTCAATCCTGAGAAGCAGGGGGTCCCGTGGTCGCTCTGGTGGCGTCAGGTGCGGGCCATCTTTCGACTCGAGATTGAAAAGCATTTTCTCGGCAAACGCTCGATTTTGATCTATCTGCTTGCCCTGTTGCCTGTGTTGCCGCTAGCCATACTCGCGCCCTTTACACCTCCGGGCCGCGAATGGCAAGACTTTACCCAGTACAGCATGATCTACGCCGTCTTGTACGGCGGGCTAATCCTGCGGACGGTAGTTTTCTTCGGCTGTGCCTGGATTTTCATGAATCTTTTTCGCGGCGAGATTGTGGACCGTAGTCTGCACTTCTATTTTTTGAGTTCCGTCAGACGTGAGGTGCTCGTGGTAGGAAAATATGTCTCCGGGATGGTGACTTCGATCATTTTGTTCACAGGCAGCACAGTTCTATCAATGTTGCTGCTCTACTTTCCGCACTTCTATTCCGAAAGCCTGCGCTTCTTTCTTGATGGTCCGGGAATGGGACAATTGTTGAGCTATGCCGGTATCACGATGCTGGCCTGCATCGGTTATGGCGCATTCTTCCTGGTAGTGGGCCTGTTTTTTCGCAACCCGATTATTCCCGCATTGTTGCTCTATGGTTGGGAATGGCTCAACTTCCTGCTGCCACCGCTCTTGAAAAAGGTGAGCGTCATTCACTACCTGCATTCGCTGGTTCCGGTACCTCTGTCTGAAGGTCCTTTTGCAGTAGTTGCCGAACCAACGCCTGCCTGGATTGCTGTTCCGAGTTTGATTCTAGTCACGCTGCTAGTCTTATTTGCCGCGAGCTATAGGATCCGCCATATGGAAATCCGCTACGGCAGTGACTAGCAATGCTATTGCCGGCAATCCAGGTTGCTGCGCGTCACATTCGAACCGAACCTTAATTGATATTCCGATGACGTCAAAAAGGCGCAGATCATGCCGCGGAAATTGTTTGGCTCGCGGTTATTCAGGACATCAAGCCAGAAGTAGTAACCGGCCTCGTCCGGGTCTCGTCGCAAGTACCCGAAGTACTGCATGAGAACAAATGCGGCGTTGTACTCCTGCGTCTTGAAATCATTGATCTCAATTAGATCGAGTAGGATTTGTGCCCGCGTCTTGCTGCCATTCATCAAGGCATCGATGGCCGCTTGGCGGAGCGAAGCATTTGCCGAACCAGTAAGGCCGGCAGTGTCAAAAAGCCGATTAACGAAATCAGCGGCGGACATTCCTTCTGGATACGCCTCCTTAAACTCTGGCCGTTGCACAAAATCATTCGCGAAACTTATCGTGCTTTGGGGCAACGCTGGCCCACCGACTACCTGTGCCCGATCCGTAACGAACTGTGAGTGAGCAATGTTAGTTCGGCTCCTGGGCTCACAGGGATTTCCTTCTTCGTCAAAGCCGCTGCTGCACGCGGTTACCACCTCACCGAATGCTGCTCGATGCAGGCGATAAACCACGTAGCCAGTCTTCTGAAATTCCAGCTCAACGAAAAAAGCTCCGCTTACACCGATTCGTCGTTCATGAATGCAGCGAGAGTCATTCCCGCAATCGGTAATCTGAGCGGTCCAATAATCCCATCCTTCTTGGTCCGGTTCGCGAGTGAGGAAGTCAAGATAATGCTGATAAACAAAGAGCCGGGCGTTGTCTATGGGGTTCTCGGTTGAATTGATGACGGGATCAAACAGTTCCGCACTGGCGTGGATGTCACAGAAATTTCCCAGTCCCCCTGCCACCAAGACTTTGCCGCTTGGCAGTAGCGTTGCGGTATGAGAGTCACGGCCGTTAATTAGCCGACTTGTACTGGTCCAAATTCCAGTGGCTGGGTCGTATAATTCCTCCGCATTCACGGGTTGATTGGAGCGATAGTCGAAGCCTCCGACTACTAACACTTGGTCATTGGCTAGTAGAGTTGCCGTGTATCCACCGTAATGGCGATATGTGCTAAGGTTTCCAGTATTCCGCCACGTTCCTGTGTTGGTGTTATATAGCTCCGCCTGAGTCGGATTGTTGGCCCCGTAAAGTCCCGTAATTAGGACCTGGCCGCTTCTCAGCAACGTCACTGTAGGCGCCCAAAAAATATTTGGATAACCTGCGGTACTCCATTCTCCTGTGGCTGGGTTGTACAGTTCCGCGCCTACGAAACTGTAGTCCCAGGGCGAGCCCTCAAGCACGGCCAAGACTTTGCCATCAGGGAGCAGTACTGTATGCCCAAGCGAGGGAACGAAGCTTGGAGCACCAGTGAGCGTCCACGTCTCGGTCGCAGGGTCATACAGCTCCGCGGTTATTGTTTCAGCACTGGATACGCCGACGGCTAAGACCTTGCCAGTACTTAACAACGTCGCCGAACCGTTCGACCGGATGCTGTTAAAACTCCGAGTGCTCCGCCAGAGTCCTGTTCCGGGATTGTACAATTCCGCGCTACTTAAAGGTGCTTGAGCGTCATAACCTCCTAGGACCAGGACCTGGCCGTTTTGCAGCAGCGTTGCAGTGTGATTGGTGCGGGCTGTATTGAGACTTCCGGTGATACTCCACGTTCCATTAATTGGGCTGTAAAGTTCAGCACTATTAGCAGGAGAGGAGCAGCTAACAGGCCCAATTCCGCCGGCCACCAGGACTTTGCCGTTCGGAAGTAGCGTCGCGGTGTGCCTGTAGCGTGGCGTGTTCAACTGGCCGGTTAACGTCCACTGTTCCGAGCCAGTTTGGCCAACGCCACCTACTGCAGCCAGACCTAAGGCGATCATGCTAAGTAGCACGCGTGTTTCGACTCTTAAGCTAGTGGCACGTACAGTTGGTCTATTTCTTCGGTCCCGCATTTTGACGCTCGTGGGTTCGGTTTTCCTGTTCTTCACCTGTAAACGCGGGAAACTCGTTCGGAACCTCTAACACTCGTAATGAGTTATTCCTACCGTCCCAACCTGGAGCAAAAAGCTCAGCAAAGATGTATAATCCACAACATCCGCCAGTCTCACGGAGGGGATAACCCCGATGTCCTCCTCGCCGCATGAAGTGACGCGACTGCTCGTCGCCTGGAGCAATGGTGATCAGACTGCCCGCGATGAGTTGATGCCACTTGTCTACGACGAACTACGTCGGCTGGCCCACCAGTACATGAAGCGCGAACGGCCTGGCCATACATTGCAGACTTCCGGTCTAGTTAACGAGGCTTTTCTACGGCTGGTTGATCAGCGAAACGTACAGTGGAAAAACCGCGCGCACTTTTTTGCGATAGCCGCGCAGACCATGCGTCGTATCTTGGTTGATTACGCACGCAATCGCCATTACGCGAAACGAGGCGGCAGCGCCCGTCAGGTGTCTCTGGACGAAGCATTGATTGTCTCTGAAAAGCGGAGTGCAGAAGTGGTCGCGCTTGACGAGGCACTGAAGCAACTTTCAGAGTTTGACGTGCGCAAAAGTCAGATCGTTGAGCTGCGATTTTTTGGCGGCCTGAGCATTGACGAAACAGCAGAAGTCCTGAACGTTTCGCCCGGTACCATCATGCGAGATTGGACATTGGCAAAGGCGTGGTTGCGTAGAGAGATGACCGAGAAAAAATGACGATTTTGGTTAGAGGTTTTTGCGACGGTTCTCGCGTTAGAAGTGGAGGACTGCCTATTGACGTCGAGTAGCTGATGAAAAAGAACCACTGCGAACTCAAATTCAAACCCAAAATCAAGGTGTCTTGAATGAATTGGTGGGCTGTATCGGTTCCGTTGCAGTCTCGTTCGTGGCCCTGACTCAATGGTTCGATTCACAGAAAAGCTCCAGCACACTGACACGAAGGTTACTAAGAAAACCGAAAGAATGACTCCGGAGCGATGGCAACAAGTTGATAAGTTATTTCACGCTGCCCTAAAGTGCGAACCGGGCCGGCGCGCCGCGTTCCTTACTCAATCCTGTGCCGGTGATGAACCTCTCCACGTGGAGATAGAGTCTCTAATTGCGTCTCACGAGCAAGCGCAGGATTTCATTGAAATGCCGGCTTCCGATGTGGCAGCGGAATTGCTCGCCAGAAATCAAAGCACCTTAGAAGTCGGGCAGACTATAGGTCATTACAACATTCTGAGTTCACTCGGGGCCGGCGGCATGGGTGAGATCTATCTGGCAGACGATACCCAGTTGGGACGGCAAATAGCGCTCAAGCTTCTTCCAGCAAAGTTCACTATTGATTCAGAACACGTGCGCCGTTTCGAGCAAGAAGCGCGCGCGGTCTCGGCCCTAAACCATCCGAACATTGTTACCATCCATGAGATCGGGCGCTCAAACTCTTTGCACTTCATTGCTACAGAGTTTATCGACGGCGAAAACTTGCGCCAGCGATTGGCAAACTCACCAGTGAAGCTCGAGGAAGCACTCGATATCGCCGTGCAGGTAGCCTCGGCGCTTTCCGCGGCGCATGCGGCGGGAATCGTACATCGAGACATCAAGCCTGAGAATATCATGCTTCGACGCGACGGCTTCGTGAAAGTGCTTGACTTCGGGCTTGCTAAACTCACCTTGCTCCAAGAGGCAGGGGGAAAGACATCCAGCTCAAGCATGTGGATGGTTAACACGAACCCCGGGATGGTGATGGGTACGGTCCAATACATGTCTCCGGAGCAAGCGCGCGGACAGGACGTGGACGCCCGGACAGACATCTGGAGTTTGGGAGTGGTGCTCTACGAGATGATAACTAGCCAAGCCCCTTTCTTAGGCGAAACGCCCAGCCATGTACTCGTCTCGATTCTCGAAGGTGAACCGGCTAAGCTGGCCCAGAAAACCAAAGTGCCGCCAGAACTCGAGGAGATCGTTGAGAAGGCGCTACGCAAGAAAAGGGAACAGCGATATCAGACAGCTAACGAGCTGGCGATTGATCTGAAGAGCCTGAAGCAAGACCTGGGGGTCAAAGCTCGGCTAAAACAGTCTAATAAGTCAGGAGCAGATGCTAAAGAAACAACGTTCGCGACCGCAGTTGAGACGGATTACGAATACGGTGCCGGGACTACTCGTGATACGAGCGCGGGTTCGAAGTCGAGCGCTGAATATTTGGTTGCAGAGATTAAGCGTCACAAGCGTGGCGCCACAATTGCTGCCGCCGCGCTAATCATGATTTTCACGACGCTGGCCTACTCCTTTTACTGGAAAAGGGGAGGCGGTCACCTGCCTTCAATTAGCGACCCGATAGACTCAGTTGCCGTTTTGCCGTTCGTCAACGAGGGCGGCGATCCCAGCACCGAATACCTCGCAGATGGGATAAGTGATAGCGTCATTAACAGTCTCTCGCGGTTGCCGAAACTGAGAGTCATCGGATTGAACGCTGTCTTGCGTTATAAAGGCAAGCCAACAGACCCACAGAGGGTGGGACGCGATCTCAATATTCGGGCGGTATTGATGGGCCGAATGATGCAACGCGGCGACGATCTGACGATCAGTACTGAGTTAGTTGATGTGCGCGACAACCGTCGTTTGTGGGGCGAGCAATATAACCGCAAGCGGTCGGACATTCTTGCCGTGCAGGAGGAGATCGCGCGGAAGATCTCGGAAGGGTTGCGATTGCAACTGACAGGCGAAGAAAGGAAGCAACTGGAAAAACGATACACGCAGGACCCCGAGGCCTATGGGCTTTACAGTTTGGGCAGGTATTACTCGGAAAAGAATACAAAAGAGGGCTGGGAGAAAAGTGTTGAATTCTACGAGGAGGCAATCAAGATCGACCAGAAGTATGCATTGGCGTACGTAGGATTATCCAGAGTCCACCACCAGCTTCAAATGATGGGCTTTGAAATGCCCAAGGAGACACTGCGAAAACGGGAATGGGCAGCATTGAAGGCAGTTGAGGTTGATAACACGCTTAGCGAGGCTCACGCTGCCCTGGCGGAGGTAAAAGCTTTCCAACTCGATTGGACCGGCGCGGAGAGAGAAAGCAAACGGGCGCTCGAACTTGACCCGAATTCGTTTGATGCTAACAGACGTTACGCTACCAATTTGGCGCATGACGGACGCTTGGATGAGGCCCTTGTATATGCGAAACGGGTTTATGAACTCGAGCCAACGAAACCAGCGCCCGCGTCATTTCTAGGATATGTTTACTTTCTCGGGCGGCAGTATGACAAGGCAATTGAGTACTACTTGAAGTCTGTAGAGAGGTCGCCTGACAATGCTTCATGGCACTTCTTCCTTGGCGAGGCTTACGTCGCAAAGGGTATGCACAAGGAGGGCATCGACGAACTGCAAAAAGCTGTGGCACTTGATAATGCTCCGGAGCGGTGGGATAGATACCCCGTACTGGCTTACGCTTATGCCGCTTCTGGCCAACGTGATGCGGCGCTGAAGATACTCGCAGAACAAAAGCGACTGGCCAAACAACGCTACATCCCGGCCTATAACTTTGCCATCATCTATTTGGGTCTGGGTGATTTGGACCAAGCATTCGAATACCTGAACAAATCCTTTGATGAAGGCAAGCCGTTGATCCAAGTCCCCAGCCGGCCGTTGTTCGACATTCTGCGCTCTGACAGGCGGTATACAGAGCTGCTCCGGCGTATTAACCGTTTGTGAGTACTGGAAGCGCATATCTAAGTTTAGCGATTGCGAACAAGTCGGCGAGCTGTCAACAAATTCCGGGAGTGAGCGAAGGGTTGAAAGCTAATGATTGTCGGAAGAGCACTATCATTAGTTTCGGTTTTTACATTTTCGCTTTTCTCTGCTTCTTCGCTTGTCCTAGCGCAAGCGCCGACCGGCACTATCGCGGGAGTTGTTACTGACCCAACTGGCGCGCCCATCGTCGAGGTACGAATCGGCGTCATCAATCGCGATAGCGGGCTCACACGAACTCTAATCACTTCTTCTGATGGGAACTATTCGGCGGCCGCGCTGCCACCGGGCGCTTACCAGTTGACAGCGCAAGCGACAGGCTTTAGTCCGCTTGCCCGCATCGCCATCGTAGAGGCCGGAACGACCACTACGGTTGATCTGAAACTCCAGATCGGAGCGGTAAAAGAGATGGTCACCGTGCGCGATGCGACCCCGCTGCTTCGCTCCGACCACCATCAAGTAACCGGCCTGATCAGCCGCCAGCAAATTGAAAATCTGCCGCTCAACGGGCGGAACTTTTTGGAACTAGCCAAGCTTGAGCCGGGAGTTACCACGCCCGTTCGCACTACCGGAAACCGTACGTTCGTTCCGGTCCTTGGCTCGCCCGCTGCTCTTAATGGCAGTCACACCCGCGTTACGGTAGACGGCGGGAGCATTATGGCGGTGTTCGTCAGCGGCTCTGCGATGGGCTTCTCGCAGGACGTAGTCCGCGAGTTTCAACTCACTTTCGCAAACTTCGAACTCTCCACGGGCCAAACCGCCAGTGGCGCCATCAATATCGTCACCCGCTCCGGTGGAAACGAGTTTCATGGTGAAGGATTCTATTTGTACCGTGATCATAACCTAGCTGCGTATCCTGCGTTGAACCGCGACCCGACCAATCCGGACCCGTTCTTCCAGCGTCGCCAGTTCGGCTTTAATATGGGCGGCCCGCTGCGAACTAATAGTCTCTTTTTCTTCAGCAACTGGGAGCATAACGATCAGCGGGGCGTGGCCAGCACGCAACCGCGCACGCCTGAGTTTGTCAATTTCGGTCAGATCGCCTCCAGCCCTAGTCGCGGCACTCTATTTAGTGCTCGCCTAGACTTCCAAGCGACTCAGAATAGTTATTTTTATCTTCGACACTCTCATGATGGCTCACGTGCGTTTGCGCCGACAGGAGGGCCATCAGCGCTGCCCTCTAGTTGGAGCAAGCAGCAGGCATGGGCCGATCAGAGCGTTGCGTCTCTGACCTCAACGCTGCGCCCAAACCTCATCAACGAGCTTTATTTCTCCTACTTCTTCATCAGCATTAGCGAGAAATCCGGACAGACGGGAGACTGTCCGTATGGCTGCATCGGATTAGGAGGCCCAGAGATTAGCGTTTCCGGTGCCAGCTTTATCATCGGCAGATCCTTTAGTGCGCAAAACATGGGTCGGCGTTATCATCTCGCTGATTCAATAACCTGGCAGATCAACGCCCACCGCTTCAGGTTCGGCTCCGAATACGAGTACACCCGCGGCGGTCCTGTCATGACGATGAATGAGCCGGTGCAGATGGTGCTTTACAATCCTGCGGATGTGCGCAGATACAATTCCCTGCCGACTACTATACCTAATCTCCGCATACCCCTTCCTTCCTCTTTTAATACGATGGAGGACATTCTTCGCCTTCCGGTTCAGAGCTTCTCCATTGGCATCGGTAACCCTAATTCCCATAGACGCAATTCGGGCCGCACACGGACGGGCCATGTGTGGCATCTGTACTTGCAAGATACCTGGCGTCTCCGCCCTAGGCTCACACTTAACTATGGTCTTGGTTGGTTCTACGACCCACATCCCAACCGTGACCTGAGTAAGCCCTCGTACCTGGCACCCATCTTCGGCGTAGAAGGACTGAGGCCTCCTCAAGCGGATCGAAACAACTTTTCTCCTTCGCTCGGTCTTGCCTGGCTTGTGAACCAAGATGGCAGAACAGTGATTCGCGGCGGCGGGGGGATCTACTACGATACCCTTAGTGTAAATACACTGTTGGACCAGGAGCGCAATTCTCTTGGCCCACGTGGCACGGGCCGCACCAACTACCAGCATACGCGCATTGCGAACCCTTTGCCTAACCTAGCCGGCGTTCCCTTCGGGCTGCCATTCAACTTCACTCATCCCACTCTCTTCACCGGTTCACACCTGATCACAATCCTACCCGCTCTGAGGGCAGACCTGTTGCAGAGGCGGGGTGACCCCAACAATCGTGACTTCTCTGTACGCAATATCGAGGTAGACAAGCTGGGACAAGTCGGAGCGCGGGATTTGAGTACTCCGTACGCCGTCCACTTGAACTTGGGTATGCAGCGCGAGATCACCCCTGACTTGGTATTGAGCGCCGACTTGGTTTACAGACATTTTGTTCACGCCTCGGTGCTGCCCGCGGACTATAACCATTTTTTCAGCGCCCGCGGACCGGTGATTCCGGTCTGTATCGGTACACAAATAGACGATCCTCAGGCTCTCTGTTCAGCGGGTTCGATCAATGTTGTCGACGGATTCGGTCGAGCCACGTTCAAAGGCCTGCTCATGCGATTGGAGAAGCGGTTCTCCCGGCGCACTCAGTTTCTTGCTTCGTATGCTTATTCGAGCAATGTTGGCACCAATCGCGTGAATAATGACGATTGGTTTGAAGGTTATGGCCCGTTGGACCGTGATGTGCCACATATCCTGAACCTGTCGGCTATAGTTGATTTGCCCTTCAGACTTCAACTCGGTTTCAACTCTACGTACTACAGCAGATCTCCATTCACGGCTTTTGTGACGGGCTTGGATTTCAACGGTGATGGCACCGACGGAGACGCGCTTCCTGGTACAAGAGTGAATGGGTTTAACCGTGGACTGGGGAAAGAGGATTTGAGACGAGCTATCGATTTGTTTAACCAAAACTTCGCCGGCCTTCGTACGCCACGAAATCAACCCATACCCCGACTGACGTTGCCTACCGATTACGAATTTGGTGACAACTACGTGACGCAGGATCTACGGTTAAGTTGGACAGTGATGCTTCGTGAGAAGTACAAGGCCCAACTCATCGGCGAGGTGTTCAATCTTTTCAACATCGCGAACCTATCGGGTCACAGTGGCAACCTCGCCAACCGCGCTACTTTTGGTCAACCAACGCGTCGTGTTGATCAGGTTTTCGGTTCCGGCGGTCCACGAGCCTTTCAGTTCGGCGCGCGTCTCAGCTTCTGAACAGCGTAAATCTTCAGCAATTCTGCAAGAGGGTTAACCTCTGTAAAAATTGTAGGAAGAAATTTGGCCAAAAGGAGAGATTAACGGTGGCGAAATATGCATTGTGTATCGGCATCAACGACTATCCAGGAACAGGTAGCGATCTGGCTGGATGTGTAAACGACGCAAACGACTGGGCCCGCGTGTTTCGCAAACGGGCTTACGAGGTCAAGCTGTTACTTGACAGCCAGGCCACAGGGAAGGGAATGCGCGCGGCTATCAAGCAGACAATTGCGCGCGCGGTCGCCGGCGATCTTGTCGTCATTCAGTTTTCAGGTCATGGTTCATTTGTGCCTGACGAGGATGGAGATGAGCCTGATGGGACGGATGAGTGCCTTTGCCCCCATGACATTGAGGCCAATGGACCCATAACCGATGATGAGTTATTTGAGGCTTACAGTGCCCATCAGAACGATGTCCGTATTGTTATGATTTCCGATTCCTGCCATTCGGGAACAGTGGCCAGGTTTGCACCCATAACCACGCCACCAACTACCAAAAGGCGAAACGCTCCTCAACGCAAGGTCAGATTCCTGCCTCCGAGCGTTTTCCTGTCGGGTCGCGAGGCGGCCAAGCTGGGGATGCGCCGCGCCATCCGCCGGTCAAGCCCGCCGGGCCGGTATGGGGCGTTGCTGATGGCTGGCTGCCAGGACACCGAGTACAGTTTTGACGCCTACTTCGAAGATCGTCCGAACGGCGCCTTTACGTTCGTATCCCTGCGTACGTTAGCTGGCATGACTGCTAAGGCGACATACGCAGATTGGTTTAAGGCAATCCGGAAGCAACTCCCATCGCAACAGTACCCGCAATCGCCCAATTTGTATGGCTCCTCCAGCATGAAGCAGTGGAAAATCCTCGCCTAGTGCGACAAAGGGCAAAGAGCAAAGGGCAAAGGGCAAAAGGGCAAAGGGCAAAGAGCAAAGGGCAAAGAGCAAAGGGCAAAGGGCAAAGGGCAAAAGGGCAAAGGGCAAAGGGCAAAGAGCAAAGGGCAAAGAGCAAAGGGCAAAGGGCAAAAGGGCAAAGGGCAAAGGGCAAAGGGCAAAGAGCAAAGGGCAAAGAGCAAAGGGCAAAGGGCAAAAGGGCAAAGGGCAAAGAGCAAAGAGCAAAGAGCAAAGGGCAAAGGGCAAAGGGCAAAGGGAGCTGTTAAATTAGCTTTT
>DATEUF010000237.1:0-14826 GCA_035283325.1 Pyrinomonadaceae bacterium
AGTGCGGAGACTTGTCACCGCTTTCTCCGGTGAGATATTCGTCACGAAAAGCGGTGACAAGTCTCCCGCACTCCAAAGAGTTGAGTAGTTCATCGAGTCTCGTTCGTTAATTAGGGGCGATTTATTCACAGCTTCTACCGCTCTCGGTTCCGTTGTTGAGTGATTCTTCGAGCACCGTGGTTTCCATTTGACATCTGCCACGGCTGCCCGTGGCTGGTGAACTCCGTGGCCGCCCCTTTTTTGAAATGGCAGCCTACTGGGGCGGCCGCGGAGTGCCGCCCCTACAGACCCCATCAAAGCTTACTGTTACCTCACCGTTTACTGAACAACCCCGCGTCGTCTTTTTTCCAGGACCTCGTTTCTGCTGATTGTGCCGATGAGCATATTCGATCGTATTTTCCGAGTATCGCCAAGCATAAGAGCGGTCTGTCTGAGCATTTCTTTCCTCGTCTTGATCTTGCTTGTCTATCCGTTTCAGTCAGAGACAACGCCCGAATGGAGCTTGAGAGTATTGGATAACACTGGCAGGAGTGTAATCGGAATCAACGTAACTCAACACTGGCAGCACTATCTCTTGGAAAGCGAGGGTCATGAGGAACTGCAGAAGTCCGACTCCGAGGGACGCGTGACTTTCTCTCGTCGCACAATTCGGGCCAGCATAATCCGGAGAACTCTGGCAGTGATTGGCAAGATTCTAAGCGACGGCAAAGGTGCACGATTGGCTCCGCGTGCTTCCGTAGTGATCTGGGGCAGTAGGGATCACGAAACGAACGTGGCTATTTATAAACCAGACGAGCCGCCGCCTGCAGAAGTCGTGGTGCATCGCCTGAATTGATTTTGACGACCACGAAATATTCAAAAATTAAATTTCAGGGCTAGTTGAATCAGACGCGGGTTGTTGCTGGTTGACGTGATGCGGCCAAAATCGCCCGGATTAATGATGCGGCCACTGTTTGGATCGAGGCTGCCACCTGAAGAGGTAACGGCATTCAGATTGCTGATTGGGTTGGCGAAGTTGACATGGTTGAAGAGGTTGAAGAAGTCGGCTCGGAACTCGATGGTTTTTGCTTCGCGAAGAGGAAATCGTTTCATGATTGAGAAATCCACGTTTGTTTGTCGCGGACCTCGCAAAACGTTGCGGCCGACGTTGCCGAAGTCAGTTCCAGTAGCGCCCGCGCTCGCCGTTCCGTTTGAACTGGGAATCAGTTGACCAGCGAGTACGATAGGGCGAGCGAACGCGAACGGGTTGAAGAAGCGTCAGGCTGTTATCCGAGGCTCCGTAGTAGGTGGGGTGAACCTGGAGCAGAGCAAGATTAATTTCGTCTTTGATTTTGTGCAGCGCCAAGCATTTTTGGCTCTATATCCGCGATCACTAACTGCGGCTCAATTTGTCGATCAGCTCCTCACCGGCATCATGCAGCACTCGAATATTGATCTTGCGCGGCTGCGTTCTGATCTAATCAACTTGTACGACGGAACAGATCAGGGACGAGCCGCAATTTTGCGCCGCGTTGTAGACGCCAGAGACTTTGTTGACGCTGAATACAACCCTTCCTTTGTGTTCTCCGAGTATTTCGGCTATTTGCGGCGTGGGCCGGATCCGGGTGGTTATACCTTCTGGTTGAACCAGGTGAATCGCTTTCCGCTGCGTGACATATGTGTTCAGCACGCGCTGGTCTGTTCATTCATCACTTCTTTTGAATACCAGCTTCGGTTTGGGACAGTGGCGGAACATTTAAATTTTGAGTGTCCGCAATAGCAATAGTCGCGAATGAAATACTGGCTGTCCTACTGCTCAAATTCGACACGACGGCGATCAAGCTGATCGAGAATCTCCGGCGATTCCTTCAGCTCGGCCAGCGGGCGCAGCTGTTCATGAATGTAACCCCAGTCTAGCTTTCCTGTCTGTCTCACGATAATGCGCTCGACATCTATCCAATCCTGTCCGCGACCGGCGAATGCCTTCAACACTACCAAATCCTCGGCGGAACAAGTCCGCAGAGCAATGTCTGGAGGATAGACAAAGAAAGAGGAGCGCTTAATCACCAATTCTTCAAATGGCAAGCCTGCGAGTGCGACATCAAGTCCTACACCTTTCCGTGAGCGAAGCAGCAGCACGCGACGCTCGCGAGCGAACTGCGCCGTGTCGGCAATTCTCCCCTCGAACTGCTCAAGCAAGATCTTGATGAATGGTTCTTCACCCCCGAAGCCGGTCAGGAGAGTGAGGTCAGCGTCAGCGGTTTCGCGTGGCTCACCCCAACGCTGAAGCGCGAGTCCTCCAATAAAACAGAACTGCCAGCCCTGCGACTGGCAGACAGCTTGTAATTCAGCGGCGGCCTGTATGACCTCATTCACGTCCGGCCGCCTTCATGAACCACTTCTGCTGTTCAACCAGTCCGGAAGTCGGTTTCGGCGAACGCGGTGGAACTGTGTAGTCGCCGGGGCCGCAAAGCAACTCAATAGCACGGTAGGTGTCGAGCTCTCGAATCTCTTTGCGATGCATACGCTCCAATTCTGCGCCAGCGAGTCTCCAAGTTTCAACCCATCGTTTGCCCAAAGCTATTTCCTCTGGGGTCCACTTAGCGAGGGCGGAAGGCTCGTCTCTCATGCCACAAGAATAATCGAATACAATTCTGTAGGAAAGCAGCGAAACGTGCCATATAGTGAGTTTCTGGGATGTTCCCACGAACCCTAGCGGCCAGGACTGACCACGAAGATAAACCTGTTTATTGACTGCGGGATTTTGAAGACCGTGTAATGCAGTTTGTATTCGTCGATCTTCCGGCGCAGGTTGTGGCTGCCAAAAAGCAGCAATGAGCTTTGCTTAGGTACCCACTCAAGCAGCCGCGGAAGCGTTGTTTCGAATTTTTCGAGAGCACGGCACGTAATGAAGTGTACCGGTGGCGATTGGACATCCTCAAATCGTTTCGCAACTACCGTGGCATAGTCAACCACCGCGGCAACCTTTAGAGCCTCGCGTAAGAAGACAGCCTTCCTTTTTGCTGATTCAAAGAGAGTGGCTCGAATATCCGGCCGCGCGATCAGACAGGGAACCATTGGCAGTCCGGCGCCGGAGCCGATGTCCGCGACGGTCGCAGAAGAGGGAAGATGGGGAAGCAGAAGTAATGATTCCAGAACGTGTCTGGTGGCAAACTCCGTGGGCGAGCATGGCGCTACCAGATGAAGGCGCGGATTCCACTGAAACAGCAGGCAAAAATAGTCGACGAGACCTTCGCGGATCTTCGGTGTTAGCGCCACCTCATAGATATGCGCTTTTGCGACAAGCGCGCTTCTGAATTCATTCGCAGACTGCTCTGTGTTATTCATCTTCCGGAAGTGTCCGGCAAAACCCTGACTGCTGCAAGATTTCTCTGGAAGCGTCCGTGACGTTTGGGTTTGCCCGATTACAAAGGGGCGTGAGATTCTGACGTTCAGCCAGGGTTCATTCAAACTAGCGGAAATGAATAATGAATTATGAGGGAAGATATTAGCGAACAACACCGTCGCTTGGGTCACGCGGTCGTGGAAATCATTGAGGACTATGTTGCTAGTCTCGATTCGCGCCGCGTTACCTCCACGGCCACACCTGCCCAGCTTGCTGAAATCTTCAATGGTCCGCTACCGGAAGAAGGACTTCCCGAGGAAGAAATTCTGCGCCGGTTCGAGTCCGAGATTCTTCCTCATGCAATGCAGGTTCCCAGCCCACGATATTTTGGCCAGTTTAATCCGACGCCATTACCCATCGGCGTCTGGGCTGACGCGCTCTGTTCAGCCCTGAACCAGAATGCAGGCGCCTGGCGTAATGGACCAACCTCCGCGATGTTGGAAGCGCGCATGATACGCTGGTTGTGTGAGTTGGTAGGATACGGATCTGAAAGTTTTGGCACTCTGGCAAGCGGCGGATCGGAAGCGAACCTGCTTGCTCTCAAGTGCGCTCGCGACAGTGTTTCGGCACAACTGATCAATCGTGGTGTGAGGGCGGCCCCGGCCGATCTAGTGATCTATGCTTCGGAGCAATGCCACTATTCGATCGAGAAGAGCGCCGACATCCTCGGCCTCGGTCGTCAGAGCTTACGCAAAATTCCTACTGACGACCGATATCACATTCGCATTGATAACTTGCGTGAGGCGATCGAGAAGGACCGAATTGAGGGCCGGCTGCCCTGTTGCGTCGTTGGAGTCGCAGGCGCAACTTCTACCGGCGTGATCGACTCGCTGCCGGAGTTGGCTGCAATTGCGAAGGAGAACAATTGCTGGTACCACGTCGATGCTGCTTATGGAGGCTCATTGGCCTTTTCGGATCGGCACAGAGAGAAAATCAAGGGCATCGAGCTAGCGGACTCAGTCACCTTTGATCCGCATAAGTGGATGTTCGTGCCCTTCTCATGCGGTGCAGTATTGGTCAGGAGCGGAGGCCGCGTGTTGCGCGATGCGTTTGATATCACACCCGAATATCTGAGCGAGGATCGGGGCGGAGCTGATGTCGAATTCGATTTCTTCCGTTACGGACAGATGGGCACGCGTCGGTTTAATTCCTTGAAACTCTGGATGGCGTTCATGAATCTCGGGCGACGGGGATACTCGGAAATCATTGAAAAGCAGATTAGTCTGACTGAATATTTGGCAAGGCTTCTAGACGAGATTCAAAGCTTTCAGAGGCTTGGCCAGGTGGAAACCGCGGTTTGTTGCTTTAGATTCCTTCCTGGAAAGGAGAATGAGCGAGACGTTAGAGAGCAGGACCGGCTGCAGCAAAGGCTGCAACAGAGCATCGAGCAGGGTGGGGAAGCCTGGTTAACTACCACAATATTGCAGGGACGGCGAGTCTTGCGGGTAAACGTCAACAGTTTTCTTACCGAGCAGCGCCATATCGATGATTTGATAGAATTACTTCTGCGTGAAGGCATGAAACTGACTACAGCGGTGAGCTAGTGGATCTCCAAAATTCTGAACTTGTTCATGGCTGCAAAATGAATTCTTTCGATCACGATTTTCCTCCACTCCGTAGGAGTCAGATATTTATAGATGGATAGCTTAAAAGTCTCCTGCGCGGTTCGGAGGAGCGGAATGAAACGAAATTGGTACTTGTCAGCTCGACTTCCGCTCCTCCGAACCGCGCCGTCAGGGTCCGGTCCGTTAAGCTATAAACATGCGCCCCCTACCGGGGTCAAGCATCTAGTCGCTCGCTTCTATAAATAGAAACAGTAGGTAAAATGTATCTCAAACGCATTACCAAGCTTCTGTCGGGATTTGTTATTTCTTTGGCGGCTTGCGCGGCTATCGCGCAAGAAAAAACTGATCCCCGCCGTTCGCTGCCCGCGATCTCCTCCCAGGCCGAATTCGATCTGTTTGCTGTAACCTATGATCCGGACACGCCTTATGCGCTTCCTCATTTGCTGTTTGTGATCGATCGTAGCGACAAGAACACCATCTATTACGTGAACACTAGACGTTATCCCTTTCACAAGGACTTTGTTAACGGTACGTATCTATCGCTGGAGCGCGGCCGCGAGTTTTTTGAGAACAACTACCTGAAGGTGAACCGGCGATTCATCCTCGGCACCATTGCATATCAAACACCCATCAAGCGGTGGACATTCGAGTGTTGGGAAGGAGATTTGATAACTGCTGAGCAGATCCAACTGACTGCCGACGTTATCAAACAGAGTTTCTTCGCGCCTGTGGCTTTCAAGCCAAACTCACTTAGACAGGAGGAAGAATCAAAGTCACTAACCAATCTCAAACGAGTGCTCCAGAGTGAAATTGCCGGAGAACAGCAATATCAGGCACTTAATCTGGCGAAAGGATTGGGCCGCATCCATGTAGTGAGCCAGCTCGACGAGCATGTCGAAATCGGATTCAATGAGATACTGGTCCTTGGTGAAGTTCCCATAAACTTGCCCCCGGTGGCGGGGATTATTACTTCACAGCCCTCTACTCCGCTATCCCACATCAACCTCTTAGCGCGTGGCTGGGGTATTCCCAACGCTTACATTCGTGGCGCCGAGGAGCTTTTTAAGCAGTATGACGGCTGGTGGGTCAGCTTCGAAACACGACGGGACGGCTATTCAATTAAACGGGCAGACATGGACCAGTTGCGTGAATATCAACGCCGCCTGGCCCAGCGTCTGGATGTGATGAAGCCGCGCTACAATCTCGCAGAACGGCGGCTACTGAGTCTGAAGCAGCAGCGCTCCGCTGCAAGCACTGCTTATGGCGGCAAATCCGCCAATCTCGGAGAATTGATGGGGGCGGGTTTACCGGGCATTGTAGTACCGGAGGGATTCACCATCCCCTTTTACTACTATGATCAATTTCTGAAGCAAAACCAGCTTGATAATGAAATCTATGAGTTGCTCAACGATCAGAAGTTTGTGCATGACCCGGCTTATCGCCGTGAGCGCCTCACTGTGTTGCGGGAGCGGATTCAGCAGGGAGCATTTAATCAGAGTTTGCGCGATCAGGTGCTGCGCCGGGTGAGGCAGCAATACCCGCAGAAAGGCTTGTTTGTTAGGAGTTCTTCCAACTCGGAAGACTTGCCCAACTTCAGCGGGGCTGGCCTGTACACGACCGTTCCTAATGTCCGCGGTGAGAGCGAATTGATCGAGGCAATCAAAACCGTCTGGTCCTCGCTCTGGAACTTTGACGCCTATGAAGCACGCGAACGCGCCGGTGTTGACCATTCCAAGATTTTTATGGCTGTGTTGTTGCAGGAGGGAGTCAACTCGGAGAGTTCCGGAGTGATGGTCACCACCGATCCTTTTGACAACGCCAACCGCGGTGCAGTTTATATCAGCGCCAAACGAGGCCTGGGCATAAAGGTGGTCGAAGGAAAGCGTGTGGCCGAGCAGATTATCTATCGCCCGCGCACCAATGCCATCCAGGTCTTGACGCGCTCAGGCGAGGACAGCCTTTTGACGTTTGACGAGAAAGGCGGCGTCAAAGAGGTGCCCATAACCGGTGAACGCGCAGTGCTCACGGATGATGTGGTGCGACGATTAGTACGCGCAGCGACCGGCATCAAACGCGTTTTCGGCAGTAGAGATCAGGATATCGAATGGGC
This sequence comes from Pyrinomonadaceae bacterium, assembly GCA_035283325.1. Classification (GTDB taxonomy): domain Bacteria; phylum Acidobacteriota; class Blastocatellia; order Pyrinomonadales; family Pyrinomonadaceae; genus PSRF01. Next base: position 7,061 of record DATEUF010000237.1, read on the forward strand.
CTACATGAAGGGTCAGATCTACATAGTGCAATCCCGGCCTTTTATTGCTGGCGGCTAAACAATGTGTGAAGCGCTTTCGTTTCGCGCTGGGAAAACCCATGAGCAAAAAGATCTTCGCAGACAGCATTCTTGATGACAAGGTCGCATTTGTGACCGGCGGGGGAACCGGAATCACTGGTGGCGTTGCCCGGGCACTGGCCGAGGCCGGTGCCAGCGTTGCGCTCGTGAGTCGCAAGCCGGAGCACGTCGAAACTGCCGCCGCCAGGATCATTGAAAACGGCGGTAAGGCTCTTCCGGTTACCGCTGATGTACGTCATCCCGAAGCAGTAGAGAAAGCGTTGATGGCAACTGTCGCCCATTTTGGCAGAATCGACATTGTCGTAAATGGCGCTGCTGGAAACTTTCTCTGTGCGGCGGAGGAGTTGTCGCCAAATGGTTTTGGCACCGTGGTAGATATAGATCTTAAAGGAACCTTCAACGTATGCCGCGGCGCTTTTGCGGAACTGAAAAAGAACCGCGGCCAGATCCTCAATATTAGCGCCACGCTCCACTACCTCGGGACGCCCCAACAACTCCACGTGTCGGCGGCGAAGGCGGGTGTTGATGCGTTGACGCGAAATCTGGCGGTTGAATGGGGGCGCTACGGCATACGGGTCAACGCAGTGGCGCCTGGTCCGATAGAGGATACTGAAGGAATGCAGCGCCTCGTGCCGGAACCTGTGAAAGAAAAACTCAGAAAACGCATTCCCCTTGGCCGCTTTGGCCTTATCGCCGACATCGAGAATGCAGCAGTATTTCTCTGTTCAGACGCTGCCAACTACATCAACGGTGCGGTGCTGGTGGTGGACGGTGGTCACTGGCTGGCAGCAAACCGATTGTTATAGGCGAGGGAGTAAACAGCATCACGTCCGTCTCAGGATTGACCTTTCTGAATGGATTGCTGCGAAGAATCGTTTGAAGTTCAGCGACCGTTCGTAGCATAACCGGGACTTTGTGAAACCGAGCGACTTTTGAATTTTGTTTTCGATCTTCCTGGTGAGAAGGTTAGTATTCGTTTCCTTAGCGTCGAAGATTACGTTGCAGCTCTGGATATAAGTGGTTACGTTCTTAAGGACTGCACAGGGGTGGCGCCATCGATGCCTACCTTCCAAAGTGTGGTCTTTTGGTCGGTTGTTAGTTCGTAGACGATCCACTTACTGTCGGGGGAGCATCTTGGCTTACCGGCGGTTCCCAGCGTTGTGGTCAATTGCCGAGCGCCTGTGCCATCGAGATTCATTCGCCAGATCTCGCTGTTTCCAGTTCTATCTGAAACGAAAACAATGTAACGCCCGTCAGGAGACACAGAAGGAAAGAAGTTTGCCCGGGCGTCAAATGTCAGTTGGTGATTATTGCTGCCATCCTCATTTACGATCCAGAGATCTGCCGTGCCCGTCGCTCGCGAGCTGTAGACAATCCTGCCGTCGGGTGTCCACGATAAACCAGACAACCCTTCGTCTTTGCCCGCTTCAAAAGTAATCCTCTGCGCCAGATCGCTATTCCCCTCCGGCACGACCCAAATGTTTGATTGCCGGTCGCCCTGAACGCTGGCTAAGGTCTTGGCATCCGCGGTCATACTTAGTCCGTAGTAACTGCTGAGATCGTTTGTCATTCGGCTTAACTTACCTTCCGGATAAGTGAAAACCCAGATCTGAGATAATCTAGTTTCCAGATCGCGAGCAGCCAGCAGCAGCCCACTGCCATCCGGCAGCCAAATCAACCGGTATAATCCCCAACCCCCGGCGGCAATAAGCAATGCAACAACGGAGAAGGTGAGTGTCATGCGGCGAGGATGGCGTTTCACCTCGTTTATGAACAGTTCGCTAATGGTGGGAATGGCTTCTGTTTGGCGAGCCGTGCTCACGCTTCCGCCAACGTCAGCGGCAGTTGCCACAGCAGGTTTAAGATCTCCCGGCACTCGCAAAATAGGCTGCCCGGTTTTTGCTTCGAAATCCAATTCTTGCTTGAGGCTCCTCAAGTCGATGAGCATTTCCTTTGCTGTTTGATACCGCTCTTCCGGATTCTTGCGCAGCGCTTTGCTGGTAATGCGGTTCAACTCAGCGGGAACTTCAGGGAAGTATTTGGCAAGGGGTGGCGGCTCTAGCATCAGAACGGCGGCAAGGACGTCGCTTTTCGTGTCGCCGGCGAAAGGTCTTGTTCCAGCCACCATCTCGTAGAGAATGACACCCAGACTAAAAATGTCTGTGCGGCTATCAACTTCCAGTCCGCGAGCTTGTTCGGGTGACATGTAATTGATTGTTCCCATCACCCGGCCTGGTTCGGTCTTTAGCAGAACCTGAGTCGGAGCCTCCGTATCAGTGATCTCAAACTCTGCATCGTCCGCCAGTTTTGCGAGACCGAAATCCAATATCTTTACGTAACCGTCCTGGCGCAGCATGATATTTTCTGGCTTGATATCTCGATGAATGATTCCCGCCTGGTGAGCTACGGCCAGAGCTGAGGCAATCTGAATGGCGAAATCCAGGATTTCGCGTAATTCCATGCGGGTGAACCTTATGTGCTCTCGCAGAGATTCGCCTTCGACATATTCGGTGGCAATGTAGTGCAGGTCACCTTCTGAGCCGATCTCGTAAATCGTTACGATGTTCGGATGATTTAAACTGGAAGCGGCGTATGCCTCGCGCTCGAACCGGTGCAGGCGTTCTTCACTATGCGTGAAGTCTCCCGTTAGGACCTTCACAGCGGCAGGTCGTCGAAGCAGCGTGTCTTCGGCAATATAAACTTCTCCCATTCCGCCGGCGCCGAGCCGTGAGCGAATCTGATAGCGTCCAAGGCGAGTGCCAGGAGGAAGAGACATAATATCCAGCGAGAGGTCTTAAGGAGTCCGAATGACGGTTACCCGCATCGGTTCTGCAAAAACTTAGTTAGAGTAGTTCTGACAGTTCAGGGCTCCGCACAAGCGCCATCGTTCATCTGCAGCACAGCTGGACGGATACGAGAAGAAGAAAGCGGCCCGACTGCCGCCATTCTAGATTAGTTCGCGCAACTGCGCTAGAGTTCTAGACTGCATGCTGGATCTGCAACCCGCCTCCTTTGAAGACTTTGAACGCGAAGCGAAGCAAGGCAATGTCGTGCCGGTTGTGCGTTCGGTTTTGGCTGACTTGCTGACACCTGTAAGCGCCTTAATGCGCCTCGCCGGAGACTCCGCCTACATATTCCTGCTGGAGTCAATTGAAGGTGGAGAGCGTAACGCGCGCTATTCGTTTCTCGGTGCTCAACCCGAGATGGTTGTGTATGCCCGAGGGGAACACACGTTCGTCGAGAGAGATGGCAAGCTGGAAATCCATCCTATGTTGGCCACCGAATGGGTGCGTGATTACTTTCGGGAACGTGTGCTTGCGCAACGAGCCGGTTTGGCGCCGTTCGCCGGAGGTGCGGTCGGCTATCTCACCTATGATGCAGCAGAATGGTTTGAGCCGGCTCTTAAGAACGACGTCAACTCAAACGATACAGAAACTCTGGCCCTCGGCCTTCCGCCCGAGGCAGTCTGGATGTTCTACCGCGATGTGATTGCCTTCGATCGCGTTCGACAGCGCATGGAGATAGTTTCAGTAGTGTTGACGGAAGAGGCAGGCGGTAGTAGGAGACGATTGCGTGAGCTTTATGAACACGCGGTGACGCGAACCGCCAGATTGGAGAAACAATTATTAAAAGGTGTTCCTCAGACAACAGCGCCAAAGCACAACGCAAACGAGACCCAAGCGCTGACTCCGAAATCATGGTGGACAAGGAGTGATTTTGAGACCGCCATCCGAAAAATCCAGGAATACATTCGTGCCGGGGATTGCTATCAGGTTGTCCTCTCGCAGCGCTTCTCAACTAAGTTTGATGGTCAACCCATCGCGATCTACCGCGCGCTAAGGACTATAAATCCCTCACCTTACATGTTCTTTCTGCAGTTGCCGAAACAATCTATCATCGGCGCATCGCCTGAAATGCTGGTGCGATGCCATGGACAGCGATTGGACTATCGGCCCATAGCAGGCACGCGCAAGCGTGGAGCCACTGAAACTGAGGATTGGGTGCTTGCAGAAGACTTGAAGACCGATGAGAAGGAGGTAGCGGAGCACATGATGCTGGTGGATCTGGGCCGCAATGATCTGGGTCGCGTCTCTGATTACGGCTCGGTGCAGGTAGAAGAGCTGATGGCCGTTGAACGTTATTCTCACGTGCAGCATCTCGTTACCAGTTTGCGAGGACGCTTACGGGACGGCCTCGATCGGTTCGACGCCTTTGCTGCATGTTTTCCTGCAGGTACAGTGACGGGCGCGCCAAAGATTCGGGCCATGAAGATCATTCGCGAGCTGGAGCCCCATGCACGAGATGTTTATGCAGGGTCGGTTTTTTACCTTGACTACGCCGGGAACCTCGATTCGTGTATTACCATTCGTACGATTGTCGTGCGTGACGGCCAGGCCTCAGTGCAGGCTGGAGCAGGCATTGTGGCAGACTCCATTCCGGAACAGGAGTACGCTGAGACGCTTAACAAAGCGTATGGAATGTTTCGCGCAATCGAACTTGCCGCGAAGGGGTTGTAGCTTTGTCTAAGTCAAAGCTCACAATTCGGCCTGTTGCTTTAATTTTGCTTTCGGCAATGGGAAGCGCTTTGATGGCGCAGGAGAAGACGGGAAATTCCGAGCTTCCGCCCGGACAACCGAAGAAGGCCAACGTTCGTCCAGTTGGGGCGGAGGAGACTCAAACAGAACCTTTTGCGGCCGCTTCCGTGGAGAGCATGGGCCAACAATGCGTCACGCTCGAAACTGAAGCTGGAGCGATCGAAATCGAAATGTTGGCGCTGTCGGCGCCGGAAAGCGCACGTAGTTTTCTAAATCTGGCAGCAACAGGCGCCTTGGATACGACCCTTTTTAGCCGTACCGTCAAGGATTTCATTATTCAAGGAGGTAATCTTTCCACGAGCCAGCACTGGGGGGAGGCACTTTCCAAGCGAATGAGCCGTAAGTTGCCGGACGAACCGAGCCTGGTAAGGCATGTGCGCGGAATAGTGTCGATGGCTCGACCTGATGAGCCCAATAGTGCCACCACCCATTTCTTCATTCTTGTTGGTGATGGCCCTCACTTAAATGGAAAGTTTTCCGCGTTTGGCCGGGTCAGAAAGGGCATTGAAGTAGCGGAGGCTATCAATCATGCGCCAGCAATAGGCGAAAAGCCGGAAAAGGCGGTCCGAATCAATCGCGCCGTAGTTGCGCCTTGCCAGCCGTGAGCCAGGAGGCAGGACAGCAGGAGGCAGGGAAGTTCAAAGTTCAAAGCCCAAAGTCCAAAAGCCTAAATTATTCATGGTCCTTGTGATCGACAATTACGATTCCTTTACCTACAACCTCGTTCAATACCTTGGCGAGCTTGGAGCCTCGGTAGAAGTGCACCGCAACGATCAGTTGACGCTCGAACAGATTGAGTCGAGCCTGCGTCCCGAACGAATCGTAATTTCACCGGGTCCCGGAACCCCCGACGACGCCGGAATCTCCCTGGGCTTGATAGAGCATTTCGCCGGTCGATTGCCAATGCTGGGAGTTTGCCTTGGGCATCAAGCGATTGCCCAAGCCTTTGGTGGCCGAGTCGTGCGCTCCGAAGTACTGATGCACGGCAAGTCTTCGAAAATACACCATGATGGGAAAACTATATTCACCGGCCTGGAAGACCAGTTCGAGGCGGGCCGTTATCATTCACTAATTGTGGAGCGCGAAACGCTGCCGAACTGTCTGGAAATTTCCGCACGAACTGAGGACGACGAAATTATGGGTCTGCGACATCGGAAGTTCAAAATCGAAGGCGTACAGTTTCATCCGGAATCGATCCTGACGACCGTCGGAAAAGACCTGCTGGCGAATTTCCTCAAGTTGTAACCGCTAACCCATGTCTAACGACTTGCGCAATTACCTTGTCCGGCTCCTAAACGGGAAGAGCCTGAGCCGGTTGGAAGCTACCGATCTCGTCGACAGACTTCTGGATAACGACTCCAGTGATGCAAAAATCGCCGCCACGCTGGCAGCGATGACTGCTAAGGGTGAAACCGTCGAGGAGTTGGCGGGGATGGCTTCGGCGCTGCGGGCGCGGGCCATCAACATCAAGTCTTGCCATCGGCGTTTTATCGATACTGCCGGTACAGGTTCAAGTCCGGCAAAAGTCTTTAACATCTCGACGGCAGCGGCTTTTGTGATTGCTGGTGCAGGCCTTCCGGTAGCCAAGCACGGCAACCGCGCTGCCAGCAGCACTTCGGGAAGCGCCGATGTATTGTCTGCGATGGGAGTAAATATTTCGGCGACTCCTGAAGTCTCCCAGCACTGCCTTAACGAAATTGGCATCTGTTTCATGTTTGCGCCGATCTACCATGGCGCAACTGCGCGTGTGGCAGCCGTGCGCCGCGAGCTCGGCATACAGACCAGTTTCAATCTGCTTGGTCCGTTGAGTAATCCCGCGCGTGCGCCGCGACAGATTATCGGCGTCTGCCGCCCCAGGCTGGTGGAGCTTCTCGCCCACGTGCTGGCTCTGCTGGGGACAGAGCGCGCCTGGGTGGTGCACGGAGAAGACGGCCTGGATGAGATTACGCTCGCGGGTAAGACATTTGTTGCCGAGGCCCTAGAGGGAAGAGTAAGTACGTTTGAAATCACCCCCACAGACTTTGGATACTCGGAGAGCTCGCTCACCCATCTGCGCGGAGGTGATGCAGAATCGAATGCGGGCATTATTCGCGACGTGTTAGCCGGGACGCGCCGAGATGAAGCGCGAGCATTAGTTGTAGCAAACGCAGCGGCAGCGCTAGTGGTCGGTTCTCAAGCAGGCGACTTGCGCGAAGCGGTCGTGCTGGCTGAAACGAGCATTGATAGTGGGGCCGCACAGATGAAACTCCAGCAGTTGATCTCAATAACCAATAACTAGTGCATGCATTTACTGCGAAGAATTTTGGAAAATAAGCGTGCTCGACTGCTGACTGCCGTCCAGACAAAGCCCATTTCAGAATTGCAAGTTGAAGCGCGAGTACGAAAAGTTGCGGAAAGACCACATCGTCTTTCTGAGGCGCTAAAAAATGGAGCCCATCCGAGAATCATTGCCGAATTCAAGCGGCAATCTCCTTCAAAAGGAGTTATTCGCGCTGGAGCGGAACCTGCGACCTTGGCGCGTATGTATGAATCCGGTGGCGCAGCCGCAGTATCAGTACTCACCGAGGAAGACTCTTTTCAGGGCTCGCTAGCCGATTTACGGGAAGTACGAGCCGCGGTTTCGCTTCCTGTTTTACGGAAGGACTTTGTCTTAGATGAGTACCAGGTCTTTGAGACAGCAGCCGCTGGGGCAGATGCTCTGTTGTTGATAGTGGCGATTCTCGACGATGCCATTCTGCGGCAACTTTACGCTCTGGTCGGAGAATTGGGGATGGATGCGCTCGTAGAAGTGCACACCATACAGGAGATGCACCGAGCCGTTGCTATCGGAGCAAAATTAATAGGCGTAAACAATAGAGACCTGAATACGTTTGCAGTCTCGTTGGAGACATCTATGAAGCTTGCGCGCGAGCCCCGTGGTGAGGCGTTGTTAGTGAGCGAAAGTGGTCTTGACTCGTTGGACCAGATGGATCGACTGAAAGAGGTTGGTTTCGATGGCTTTCTTATTGGTGAAACGTTAATGCGGGCTGAAGATCCAGAAGGGTTGCTGAAGGCATGGACGGCAGTGTGAGTGGTAAAGAGTCAAAAGCGGGC
>DATEUF010000238.1:0-11419 GCA_035283325.1 Pyrinomonadaceae bacterium
AACGGTACGCCTATATTTGAAAGCATCGCGGCAACCGCAAATGGGAAGCCATCTCCGAATAACACTCCTTTTCGGACAAGTGATTTTGCATTCTTCATTCAGGACGATTGGAAGTTTCGCCCGAATCTAACGCTGAATCTAGGATTGCGCTGGGAGTACTTCTCTCCAATTACTGCGACCGACGGAGTCCTGGGCAATTTGACTCTTGGTCCAAATAACGGCCTGGCTGGAGCTACGATATCGACAAATAAGACGCTGACAGATAAGGATCTCAGCAACTTCGGACCACAGTTGGGTTTTGCCTGGAGTCCCAGGATGTTTAACGACAAACTCGTAATTCGCGGCGGCGCCGGTATTGGTTATGATCGGCTGCCTAATGCTTTGCTTGCCCAAGCGCGCAGAAACCCACCAAACGGCGCGAAATATGAACTCTGCTGCGGTATATCTGGAATTGCGCCGGACGATTGGTCTACACCATTCGTTGGTGGTCTGATTACATATGTCGCCAGCAGCGATAACACGATTTTTGGATACCCGGCTAATCCGCTACTCGGCGGAGGCGCCAACGCAAGGACCGGATTGCCAAATTCCGGCCAAGTCGAGATTTACGGGGCGCCGCGGGACCTGCCTAGCGCGTATGTGTATCGCTATTCGTTGGAAGGTCAATATGAACTCCCTGCAAAGATGGTCGCCACAGTCGGTTATCAAGGCAGCGCCGGACGTCACTTTGTGCGGATAGTTCCGTTGCACATATTGGCGCCTTCGGCGAACCCCAACATCCGCGCTGCGTATTTCGCTAGCCCCGACACCAATTCAAACTACAACGCGCTGATCACAAACCTGCGGCGGCGGTTCAGCAACGGTCTTCAGTTCAGCATCAATTATCGTTTTAGCAAGAGCATAGATAACAGTTCTTACGAGGCATCGTGTGATTGTACAAACCAAAGCTACCCGATAGACCAGAAGGAAGAGCGTGGTCCCTCTGATTTCGATGTGACGCACTTCTTCACGGCGGACGGATTGTGGGAGCTGCCCCTGTTTCTGCATGACAAGACTCTGAGAGGCAAACTGCTTGGCGGCTGGCAGATCAATCCCATCGTAACTTGGCGCGGCGGTTTTCCCTGGACACCTCGAACTTTCTCCGGGCTGCGTGGCCCCAGTGGATTTTTTGGCGACATTCGTCCGACCATGTTCTTTGGCAGCCAACCACTGAGCAATACGAACAGTAACTTTCTGCAACCCGGCGGTATCTTCCCTGGCGGGGGCGCCCTCTACTTCAGTACGACCACAAACGGTGAGAGTCCTTTGCTTAATCCACCGGGAATTGGGCGAAATGTATTTCGCGGGCCGAGGTATTTCTCGACGGATATTTCGTTTGTAAAGCGGACCGGGCTGCCCAGTATGAGGTTCTTCGGTGAGAACGCGGTTGTTGATGTGAGGTTCAATTTCTTCAACATCTTCAATAATTTGAATCTGGCGCCATTTCGAGCGAGGAGCGATAGCACACGGGTAAGTTCAGATAAATTTGGCCTGGCAACAGATGCCCTGGCTGGCCGCACGGGGGAGTTTCAAATAAGGTTTAGCTTCTGATCCTCAAGGCTGCGGTTTCCCTGCCTTCTCCTTCTCCTGGAGTTGACGGTAAACCTGTAGCTCTCGATTGGCGTCTGCCTTTTTCTTAAGGCGCGATAGGGCAAGAAAGATCTGATAGTGGACGTCAGCGCTCTCGGGCTTTATGTCTGCCGCTACTTCGAGAAATGGCAAAGCTTCCGCGTAACGATTTGTTTTCACGAGTAAGCGACCGAGATCATAGTGCGCGTTGAAATGTTGCGGGCTGAAGCGAATTGCCTGTCGTAGCTGTCTTTCAGCCTCAGCAATGTTCGCCCGATCAAAATTGATGGCGCCTGACAGAGCTAAGGCATCGGCGCTATTCGGTTGCAAGGCGAGCGATTCTCGCAGTTCGGCGAGAGCAACATCGTAGTTTCCCTGTCCGCGCGCCGCTATTGCTGCGAAGTAATGAATCTCCGAGTTACGCGGAAAGCGTCTGCTGGCGTCCTGAAAGACTTGCAGGGCTCTACTCAGGTTACCGAGCAACAGATATGCCCCACCCAACCGAATGTGATGCAGAGGCACTGATCCATCAAGTTCGAGAGCGCGCTCATAATGCTCTCTGGCCGGTCCAATGCGGTTCGCCTGGCGGAGCACTTCACCCAGCATGAAATGGGGTGCTGCGTAATCCTGGCGCAACTGTAAAGCCCGTTCCCAAAACTCTGCGGCCACCGGGTTCTGGCCACGCGCAAAAGCGACTAGACCTTGATAATACAGCGGTTCGGCAGCTCCGGGCGCAATTCGCGAGGCTAACTCGAATGCTTCAGTCGCCTCGTCAAAGCGAGTTAAGTAATAAAGAGCAACACCCAGTTGGTAGAGAATGTCAAAGGTGTTGGGCTCTCGTTCGTTGGCTCTGCCAAGGAGCTCAGCAGCCCGTTTGTAATTGCCACGCGATACATATAGTAGACCAAGGTTGATAGTTGCTTGTTGATGCTCCGGGGCAATTTTTAGCACTGACTCGAAGGCGTCGATCGCTTCTTCCGGGCGCGCCGTTTTTGCAAGGAGGACGCCAAGGTTTGCAAGCGGCGAAACAGCCTGCGGTTGCAGTCGCAAGGCCGTGCGATAAGCAGTCTCGGCTTCCGGGAGCTTCCCGCGTTGATCAAGAATGACCCCAAGGAGATTGTGAGCATCTGCATTCCGAGGCACGAGGACCAGCGCACGGCGAACCAGTGGTTCAGCCTGATCTAACTGTCGCTCTTGCAGAAACCCAGCCGCTTCCCGCAAAAGGTTTGTCACGTCAATTTCGGCAGGTTTGGTATCGGAATGCGGCTGCTGTCCTGAAACAGCGAGTGCGAACAATAGAAAAGAAAATAGCGCTGCGCCACAGCTGAGACAGATGGGATCACGGTTGAACGCTCTCATTTGTCTATTTGTAAAGGGCAACGCATCAGTTATCAAGCTCGCTTAGTCTATGACCAGATGAAGGCGCGATTAAACCTGCTTTGCCCCACTCAAGCCGATAATCGCGGTTCTGCCGCAGAGCCCGATCTATAAATCGAAGGACCAAACTCAAAAGACGTGGATCAGGTTTTTCATTTTAGGCGAAGGCGCAAAATGAGATTAACCTTGCCTCTCCGGGCAGTCGGCATCTCCCTCACTGTATGTTTGTTCTTCTCCGCCCTGCTGGCACAGCTACCGGTCACTTTCTCAACACCGCGGCCGCAACTTACAAGCACTACCTCTTATCTGCTCTCAGCGCAGGAAAGTGCTTTTCTCGAAGATCTATCTAAGCGCTTATTCCGTTTCTTTTGGGAGAACGCAGATCCTAATACGGGTCTCGTACTCGACCGGGTTCGTACTGATGGCTCGCCACCCGACGCAAACCACCGTGAGGTTGCCAGCATAGCTGCCACGGGATTTGGCTTAACCGCACTCTGCATTGCTGCAGAACGCGGATGGATCTCCTCGGTGGATGCTCGCAAGCGCATGCGAAATTCTCTTCGTTTCCTCGCCCGACGCATGCCACATCACAAAGGTTGGTTCTACCACTTCGTGAACATGAAAACAGGCGAGCGGGTCTGGAAGAGCGAGCTCTCTTCTATAGATACGGCACTCCTGCTGGCTGGTATTCTCACTGCGCGACACTATTACCGCAACGATGCTGAGATCTACCGCGACGCAACCAGGATCTACCAGCGTATTGATTTTCCCTGGATGCTTAACGGTCATCCAACGCTGCTTTCGATGGGTTGGCGTCCCGAAAGTGGATGGATAAACGCGCGCTGGGACAACTATAGCGAGCACACGATGCTTTACCTGATGGCGATTGGCTCGCTGTCACATCCAATCAAAGCCGAGTCGTGGTATGCCTGGGAACGAAATTGGAATCAATACAAACAGTACAAGTATCTAGGCACGGCTCCTCTATTTACGCACCAGTACTCTCATGCCTGGGTTGACTATCGAGGCCGGCGCGAAACGCGTGGCTCCCGTGTGAACTACTTCGAGAATTCCATTACCGCCACGCGCGCTCACCGAGAATTCTGCCTGGAGCTCGCGGCAAAATTTCCAGGCTACTCAGCGAATATCTGGGGAATTAGCGCATCCGATAGCGCCACTGGTTACCGTGCCTGGGGCGGTCCCCCGGGCACACCCGACATCGACGGAAGCGTGGTTCCAAATGCGCCAGGTGGTTCATTGATGTTTACGCCCGATATCTCTCTGCCTGCCTTGCGCGCCATGTACGAAAGGTTTGGAGAACGCATTTACGGCCGGTACGGTTTCGCCGACGCCTTTAATCCCAACACCGGCTGGGTCGACACCGAAGTCATCGGCATCGATGTTGGCATCATGCTGCTAAGTGCAGAAAACCTGAGAACGGGAAATGTTTGGCGCTGGTTCATGCGTAATGCTGAGATCGCGCACGCGATGCAAATGGTCGGGCTGCGCAAAGTAAAGGAGATGGCGAAGAAAAGCGCTAGAACCAGAGCTAACAAATGCTCAACTCCTTGGAGTGCGGTGACTCGTCACCGCCTTTGCGTAGGAAGTTTCTCACCCAGGGAGAGCGGTGACAAGTCTCCGCACTCCAAGGAGTTGACCTGTTTGAGCATTGAACTAACCACCAACTCATGAGGTGCTTCAAATGACAACATTGCGAACAATCTGCTTGCTTATTTTCCTCGTGCTCGTCGTCACGGCTTCAGCCTCTCGTCTGCATCAGCAACAATCCACAAACATCGAACGACAAGTTGAAGCCTTGCTGGCGCAGATGACGCTGGAGGAGAAGTTGGGCCAGTTACAGCAACTGGATGGTGAGGCCAATGGCAACTTTCGCCCCGAACACATGGATCTGGCCCGCAAAGGATTGTTGGGTTCGACGCTAAACGTTCGAGGAGTGCAAAGAACAAATGAGCTTCAGCGCGCAGCAGTTGAACAGTCGCGCCTGAAAATTCCCCTCATCTTCGGGTTCGATGTTATTCACGGCTATCGCACCATCTTTCCAATTCCCCTCGGTGAGGCGGCAAGCTGGGACAGCGCGGCCGTGGAAAGCGCGGCGAGTGTGGCTGCAGCGGAGGCGAGGGCTGCAGGTGTGCATTGGACCTTTGCGCCGATGGTCGACATTGCCAGAGATGCCCGGTGGGGGCGGATTGCTGAAGGATCAGGGGAGGATCCCTATCTGGGTTCAGTGCTTGGTCGCGCGCGAGTGCGTGGTTTTCAGGGGAGCGATTACAGCGCAGCGAACAAGATAGTGGCCTGCGCGAAACATTGGGCCGCTTATGGCGCGGCAGAAGCCGGCCGTGATTACAACTCGACGGATGTCTCCGAGGGAACACTACGTTCAATCTATTTTCCGCCTTTTAGGGCGGCAGTCGATGCAGGTGTCGGGACTATTATGAGCGCCTTCAACGATCTCAATGGCGTCCCAGCTTCTGCTAACCCATTTACTCTGACGAAGGTATTACGTCAGGAGTGGGGCTTCGACGGCTTTGTTGTTAGCGACTACACCTCGGTAAAGGAGTTAATCAATCACGGTCTTGCTTCCGACGACGCTCAGGCAGCACGAGCCGCATTAAGCGCCGGCGTGGACATGGAGATGGTCAGTCGCCTCTATAACGCCAACGGAGCAGCCTTATTGAAAAGTGGTGAGTTATCTCAGCAAGCGATTGATGATGCGGTGCGTCGGATTCTGCGGATCAAATTCCGGCTTGGATTGTTCAACAAACCCTATGCAGACCAGGGACTTGAGCGCAAGACAATTTTTAATGCGTCGAATCGTTCAGTTGCCCGAACTGTTGCAGCTCGAAGCATGGTGCTGCTGAAAAATGATGGGAATCTGTTGCCCCTTCGCAAGGATGTAAAATCAATTGCAGTGATTGGACCACTTGCCGATAGCGCGAAAGATATGATTGGTTCCTGGTCCGGTGATGGTCGAGCAGAAGATGCCACGACCCTTCTCTCTGGTATTAAGGGAAAGGTTTCAGCGGGCACGAAGATCAGTTACGCCAGGGGTACTGACGTGCTGGGTGAAAGTGACGAAGCTTTCGCGGAAGCAGTCCGTATCGCCCGAGAGGCTGAAGTTGTAGTGGTTGCCGTAGGAGAATCCGCGGAAATGAGTGGTGAGGCGGCCTCCCGCAGCTCACTCGATCTTCCCGGCCGGCAATTGGATTTAGTCAAAGCACTGCACGCCACAGGAAAGCCGCTGGCAATTGTGCTGATGAACGGAAGACCGCTTTCAATCAATTGGATTGCCGCAAATGCTCCGGCCATCCTGGAAAGCTGGTTTGCCGGCACAGAGGGTGGGCACGCGATTGCTGATGTGCTTTTCGGCGACGTTAATCCGGGCGGCAAGTTGCCGATTACGTTTCCGCGCACAGTTGGACAGGCACCTCTTTATTACAATCACAAAAACACTGGGCGTCCACCTGAGGCCACAAATAAGTACTCTTCGAAGTATCTGGATGTAGATTGGACGCCTCTATTCCCATTCGGCTACGGATTGAGTTACACGACTTTTAAGTTCAAGAACCTTCAACTCAGCACCACACAGATTTCGCCAACGGGACAGCTACGCGTGACCGTCGACGTGGAGAACACCGGAAATCGGGCTGGCGATGAAGTGGTGCAACTTTACATTCGCGATGTTGCAGCGAGCGTCACGCGGCCGGTAAAGGAACTAAAGGGTTTCCAAAGAATTACTATTCAGCCGGGAGAAACAAAACACGTGGAGTTTGTGCTCGGCGAGGAAAGTCTGGGATTCTACAATCGCGAGATGAAGTTTGTCGTCGAACCGGGCGAGTTCAAAGTGATGGTTGGTCCAAACTCGCAGGAGCTGTTGGAAAAGAGCTTCCAGGTGGCTCAGTAATCCACAGATTCCGCAGATTACACAGATTATTAAATAAGGGGCCTAGCTAGGGATGCTGAAGTTCCTTTGCGAGGTCAATCGCCCGCACCTCGGATACGCCTTTAGTTCTTGCCGCTGGAATGTGTATTCTTGCGCTGTCGCAGCCCTAACTCATTTTCTTCCTCTTCTTCCCTTCTGTGAAATCTGCGAAATCTGTGGATTATTTTGTGCTGCGGCGGAACATGCGGTAACCCCAAGCGTCGAGTGTTAGCCCAGGTAACGTGACAGTTCGGCTTCTGGCGGCGCGCTGAGGAGCGGGCGCATCAGGAGGCAATGGCGGCGCAATGTCTGGTGTGACGTCGCTGAATCCCGCACCGACGACGTCGGCAACAGTACCGGAGAAGGGGCGGCTCGAAAGATTGATCGCCACCAGCATCTCCTCCCCCGAAGACCTGCGCACGAAGGTCACGATCCGCGACTCATCACTATTGTGAAGCCACTCGAGTGACCCGCGTCGCAATGCGTTGCTCGACCGACGCAGCGCCATCACCTGTTTGTAGAAGCGGGGAAACTCCGGGCGCCGTTCAGCGATTGGCCAAAATACCGGAAGCTTTTCAAAGAGCGCCGGGGCACCTGATTCGGTCGTATCGCCAACCTCCATGCCATTGTATAAAAGCGGCACTCCATCCATCGTAAAGATCAACGCTGATGCGGCCAGCGCCGCCGGTTCACCGAATCGCGCAATCGCCCGCCGCTCGTCGTGATTATCTGAGAACCGAAGGTGCAACGATCCGCGCGGCCATTCTTTCAACTCCTTTTCCCATTCGAGTCGCAAATCAGAGGCGTTCCCGTGACCTTGTAAGACCTTCGTCAGGGCACTGTGTAGCGGCCATGAGTAATCGAGTTCGAAAGCTTTGACCTGCAACTCTGGTACGTGTGCTTCAGCGAGCATCATGATGTCGGGTTTGATCTTTTCCAACTCAGCGCGAGCACTCTCCCAGAAATCCGTTGGCACCTCAGCCGCAACATCGCAACGGAACCCGTCAAGATCAAATTCGCGAATCCAGTACTTCAACATCTCAGTCATATAATGCCGGAGTTGCGGATTCTCGTAGTTAAGCTCAGCGACGTCGCTCCAATCGTGAGGGTAGCTGATGCGTCCGCTGGAGTCGTGTACATAGAAGCCGGGGTTCTTCATCAGGCCGCTGTCCCACGATGTATGGTTTGCCACGATATCGATGATCACCTTGAGGTCGCGACGGTGTGCTTCCGTGACAAGCCTTTTTAAATCTGCTTTGGATCCATATGAGGAATCAATGCCGTAGTAATCGCGCACTGCGTAAGGGCTACCAATGCTCCCCTTCTTCTTCACCTGGCCGATTGGGTGAATCGGCATCAACCACAGCACAGTAAGACCCAGCTCCTTCAACTGATCCAGACGGGATGTAACACCTGCGAAATTTCCTTGTGCAGAAAACGCCCTCGGGTAGATCTCATAGATGACCGCGTCTCGTAGCCACTCGCGGGCAGGCCTTGCCGGCTCCTTTGAAAAATCGCGCGCCGGCTGTTGCGCTATGGTGGCTTTTGAGGTCGCAATCACGACCAACAGGACCAGCAAGAACATCAACTTTGCTTCTAAGATAGTTTTTGTTTTTGTCATGTTAATCCAGGCAAGTAAGAATCCAACTATAATAATCTGCAGTCAGGAAGGGTTGCTTGCACCCGCGGATACAAAACCATTCAAGCCTGAACTTATCAATTCAACTCTAATAAGCCTCAGTAAGGAAGGGTTGCTTGCACCCGCTGATCCTTAGAGAAGGGTGCTTATGCATCAGCGGGTGCAAGCAACCCTTCCTTACTGCTATATGCAATAGCTTTCTTTTGAAAATGTTTGGCTTTTCACTTTGGGCCAATTTGCATTTTTGCTGCTCACTTCTCATCAATCAAGCCCGTGCTCGGGACCGGTTGGGCCGACTCCTGAACGGTGAACAGTTCATGCTCATCCGCTTTCATGACGGCTCGTTCCGGCACGTCGCGATCAGCGACGTCACTCACTAACAAGACAGAAAAAGCAGCCAAAAGCAGGAAAGCACCCCCCGCCATAACCACAAAGAGTGGCGCATTCGGGTTGTCTGGGCCAAATACCGCTCTAATGATTGGCCCAAACGCGAATGAGGCGATAATTTCGGGTATGACGATGAAAAAGTTGAAAATTCCCATGTAGACGCCCATGCGCGCAGCCGGTATCGCCCCGGAAAGAATCGCATAAGGCATTGACAGAATTGATGCCCAGGCAATGCCCACTCCAATCATTGTCAGGAGAAGAATACTTCTATCGTTAATGAAGTAAACCGAGAGCAACCCGAGCGCTCCGCACACTAACGATATGGCGTGAACGGTTTTGCGAGTCGTTGCCCGAGCAAGCGGCGGCAAAAGAAACGCAACGGCGAAGCAGGTAATGGAATAAATAGCAAAGGCATTGCCGCCCCAAGCCTGACCGTCGGCAAACAATGGGTCTTTTTCATTCCGGGCACCGAAGATGTGATAGGACGTCATCAGGCCAAAGAACATCCACATGCAGAATAAACCCAGCCAGGTGAAAAACTGGACCACAGCAAGTTGCTTCATTGTCTTCGGCATCTCTCTCATGGCTGCCGAAACCTCGCGCAGCAATTCGCCAACGATTTGGAAAATATTTTTAAGAATTCCACCGGGCCCGGAAACCCTAAGTCGCTTTCGTTCAAACTCTTCCATGTTCTCCGGCGGATACTCCCTGCTGGTGAGTACCGTCCAAAGTACACACACCAGGAACGCAACAGCACCGATTTTGAATGAATAATTGACACTTGCCGGTATTGTTCTCACTGCTTGCTCGGCACTAGCTACACCTCCCTTATCAACGCCATAGCTCCGAAAGATAAACGGCAGGGCATTGGCTAATGATGCGCCAATACCGATAAAAAAACTCTGCATTACGAAGCCAGCAGTTCGCTGGTCCACGTTGAGTTTGTCGGCGACAAACGCCCGAAAGGGCTCCATGCTCACATTGATGCTGGCATCGAGAATCCACAACAATCCGGCAGCCATCCACAGCGCAGACGAATCGGGCATAAAGAAAAGAGCGATGCTGGCAAGAATAGCTCCGGTCAAAAAATACGGTCGACGACGGCCTAGCCGGTTCCAGGTGCGATCGCTCATGGACCCAATGATCGGTTGGACAATCAAGCCCGTGACTGGACCGGCCAGCCAGAGAATGGGCACCTGTTCAGGTTTTGCTCCCAGGTATGTATAGATGCCGCTCATATTGGCAAGCTGCAGGCCCCAGCCAAATTGAATTCCCAGGAACCCAAAACTCATGTTCCAGATCTGCCAGAAGCTTAATCGTGGTTTTTGCATCGTAATGCCTTCCGTTTAAACGGATCACCAGGAGGCCGTCTGTCGCCTCAAGCGAGAAATAGAATCAATCAGATGCCCAGCTTGATGCCAGTTTTCCAGCCTATGGCTTGCCCTACCCTGACAGTCAAAGACCGTGGACCATAGACCATAGACGATATGCGAAAGGTGGTCGTTGATAATAATCAAAGCGGTGACTCCCTCGTCACTTCTATGGTCTGCCGATGGTCTATCGTCCATGGTCCATCGTCGATGGTCTATCGTCTATCTCGCGTAGATACTAATATCCTCCAGCACGACATTTCGATCCACCGACAGCGCATACATCAGCGTGCGGGCCATGTTTTCCACGTGAATGAATCCGGGCCGTGGCGCTTGCTCAAGAGCGATACTCTCAACATCAACCAAGCCGGGACAAAAATTGAAGACCCGAATATTTGCTCCTGTCTTCCGGACATGGTCTCGCAACGCTTCTGCATAACCCAGTAGCCCGAATTTCGAAGCACAGTAAGAGGGAACATCAGCATAACCGTGCTTCCCAGCCTGTGAGGAAATATTGACGATGTCTCCGAAGTCATTCTTAACCATGTGCGGGAGAACCGCTCGGACAAGTTGCATTACTCCGCGCAAATTCGTTTCTATTACCTGGTCCCAACCCTCTTCGGTAATTTCCTCAACCGTCTCTGGAACTGCCAGGCCGGAGTTGTTGATCAGCACGTCAATTCGCTTCCAGCGCTTTAATGTAAAACCTACCAGGGCGTCGATTTGTTGCCGGTCGCGAATGTCGAAGGGAAAGGGAAAAACTCGCTCCGCATCGAACTCAGCATTTAACTGGTTGGCCGCTTTGCGCAGAACTTTCTCGCGGCGCGAGGCAATAACCACCTTCGCGCCCGCGCCCGCCAGTGCATCAGTTAATGCACGGCCGATCCCAGTTCCGCCACCAGTTACAATGGCCACCTGCTCTGACAAGGGCCTAATTCGACTCTGCATAGACAAAATAGATCCGTCGAGTAGAGAGGAGGCGCGTAGTTGAGTAGGTCAGTGGCTTCCGATGTATCAGCTCTTTCGAGCGGCGTGGCAAATGGCCACCAGACCATACAGCACGTTTCCTCCTCCCTCTCTAAAATTCCGTACGGTGGG
>DATEUF010000239.1:0-15882 GCA_035283325.1 Pyrinomonadaceae bacterium
TCGCGGCCACTCGATTTTTTTCTGATTCTGTACATTGAGCTCAGCCACCCGAACCGCCTTCGCGGCGTCGATCTCATTCTGGGTAAGGAACTTCGACGGCGTCAGCTCAAAGATGTCCAGGCCGCGGGCAATCTCCGACGCATAAATGTGGCCGTTGTACCAGTAGGCGGACCAGTGACCGCCCAGCACTAGCATGTTTGGATAAATCGGTCCCCGATCGAAATAGGCAATTTCAACCGGATGCTCCGCGTCTGTGAAGTCCATGACTGAGATGCCGCCCTGGTACCAGCCCTGCACTTCAATGTCGCGGCCGGGAACCGGAATGAGCGAGCCGTTGTGCGCCACACAGTTCTCGCTGTCGCCCTGGGCCGCCGGCAACTTGTAGTAGCTAGCAAAGCTCAGCTTGTTATCCTTCAAATGGAAAATCGCATCAGCGCCCCATTTGTTCGGATCGTTCGCCCGGCATCGCGCGCCCAGTCCGCCGCCCCACTCATCGGTGAAGACGATTTTTTTTCCGTCGTTCGAAAACGAGGCCGAGTGCCAATACGCATAGTTTGGATCGTTAACCGCGTCCAGCCGCTTTGGATGCACGGGATCTTTGATGTCCAGCAGGATTCCATTTCCGGAGCAGGCGCCTGCCGCTAACCCAATCTTTGAGTACACGGTAATGTCGTGGCACTGATCGCTGTCCGCTGGCTTTTCCACCCCTCCTTTTTCGCCATGGGTGCCGCCGCTACTCAGGCTGTTCAGGGCGCCCGTCCGTGGATCCATAAACACTCGAGGATTAGACACCACTTGCGCATCCTGCGGCGCAGCCAGCGGCACCTTAATCACGTCAATGCGAAACAGCGCCGTATTCGGATCCTTGTCCGGTGCTTCACCCGAGCATCCGGGCAACTCTTCGCTTTGACGGACAAAAGAGGTGCCGGAGACGTATATGTAAACGTTGTCCTTATCATTCGGATCGACGACCAGCGTATGCGTGTGCGAGCCGCGGCAAGTTTGCACCGCGGCCACCTGCTTCGGATTCTTGACATCGGCAATATCGAAAATCCTCACGCCCCGGAAACGTTCCTTTTGCGCTGCCGGCAAGGTCGGCTTTTTCTCATCTTCTGCGGGCGGCTTAGGCTCCGGAGGAAATCCCTGTGTGCCGCAATCGAGGCGGCCGTTGGGCATCTCCACAGACATGAAGAGGAGGTTTTTGTAAACCGACACATCACCCTGCCCACCCGGACACACCATTGAAGTCAATAAGGTGGTCTTCGCCGGATTGGAGATGTCGTAGATATTGACGCCATAGAAGTTTCCCTGAAACAGGTGATTGCCCTGGAAGGCAAGGTCCGAGTTGGCGAATGCGAGCTGAGCCATGACCAACTGTATCGGCTTCGGCATCTTCGAGGGGTCTGGAATACCGAGTAGACCCAGAGTCTTTTGCACTTTCGGATTGTCAGGATCGGCGGACCCTAGTTGAAACGCGTCAGGCTTTTTGAACAGCATGAGGTGCTTGATGCCCATCGATGTTTCAGCTGCGTCGTACATTCCGGGTGCGAGCTTGACGCGTGGGTCATTAGCATCTGAGCCCGTCATTCCAGCAGGTAGCGGCGCCGCCGGTTCAGGAGCAAATGGATTTTCTCCACCTTCCTGGTTAGCCGGTTTGGTTTCTGGCGCCTTCGTGGGTTCTTGAGTCGCCGGCGGCGAAGAAGGCGTTTGCGCCTGCGCCTTGTCTGCTAAACACGACCCCAAAACAAGGGAAGCTACGAGCAAACAGAAAGCAATGGTGGGTACCCGCTTCATCTTTTCTCCTCCAAAGGTTTTTCCCGCAGCAAGGTTTCCATAATCCTGATCTCAGCGCGTTGACCACTGTCGACATCTGTCGCGAAATTGAACAGTTCAGCATCCTGCCCCGCGCCTGCAGTGTCGAACAAGTCCTTCACCATAATCAAGGCGCCGTTGTGGTGCTGAATCATTCCTGTCAAGAACAGATAGTCGAACTCTTCGCCCCTTGCTTTTTTAAGAGCCTCCATCTGCTTTGGCGTAAGCATACCCGGCATTAGCGCCATCGCGTGGCTTGACATACGCATGCCTGGCATTTCCGGCATCGCCGGCGAAATCGGCTCTCCCCTGGCCGCCAACCACCGTTTCATAAACTTTATTTCCTCTGACTGCGAGCTGCTGATTCGCGCCCCCAACGATCGGAGATCCTTGTCCTCCGTATGCGATTCGATCAGCGCGGTCATCTCAATCGCTTGCGCATGATGCGTAATCATACCCTGCATGAACTGCACATCTGCCGGCGAACGTGTCGGCAGTGTGGCCCTCGTCGACGGTGGCAGTGTCCGGGTTGGCTGGCCCGGCGCACCAGGCTGCACCACGACTGGCGTCGCAGTATCAGCCTCCTGTGCGTAAACCGGCGGCGAGAACAAGGCTGCGAGTGTACCGGCGGCCATCAGCCCGCCCATAAGCCTGCTTTGCCACGCTGCAACTCCCATTACTGACCGGAGCTTACGCTTGCCCTTAGAATGAAAGGATTCCATCGACGTTGAATGGTCGAGCATTGAATGGCTTCACCTTATCACAAAGTGGCACCGGGGTCATTTGGATGTCAGGCCTGTGATTCGTGCGATTCTCTGTCGACGCGAGCTACATCTATCCCCGGATGGCGTTGTATAGTATCGAGCTCCTCGGGAAGGAATGCCGAAAGTCCGGGAGGCTGCGAAAAAAGCTCTGAAAATAGATGAGACGCTGGCCGCCGCCCACGCATCACTGGCAGTGGTCACCGATTGGTACGATTGGGATTGGCCGAACGCCGAGCGGGAGTACAAACGCGCGATCGAACTTGATCCGAATGATCCGCGATCTCACCAATTCTATTCATGGTTTTTAGCGGAGCACGGTCGGGAGGAAGAAGCCATCACCGAAGCGAAGCGAGCACAGCAGCTCGATCCTATCTCGCCCGAACAGGGTATCTATCTCGGCCAGGTGTTGCTCTTTGTGCGCCATTACGATGAGGCCATCGACGTGCTGCAAAAAACTGTCGAGCTCGATAAAACATTCTGGTTGTCGCACAATTTCCTGGGACGAGGCTACGAACAAAAGGGCCGATTGCCCGAGGCCATTGAGGAGTTTCAGCAAGCCATTCGGCTTGAGCCAGCGGCTGCCGAGAACCGGTCGATTCTCGGACATGCAGATGCGGTCTCCGGGAACAAGGTTCAGGCATTGAAGGTGATCAATGAGTTGAAAGAGCTGTCGAAGAGCAGCTATGTTCCGCCTTACAATATCGCGATCGTCTATGCCGGATTAGGAGATAAGGACCAGGCGTTTGCCTGGCTCGAGCGCGCCTTTGAGGAACGGTCAGGCTATCTGACATGGCTCACTACTGACCCGCAACTCGATAGTTTGCGTTCAGATCAACGGTTTGCCGATCTCGTGCGCCGTGTGGGGCTGCCACAATAAGTATGAAGCAATGCCCGCAATGCAACCGGATCGAGGCGGACGACGCGCTCGCGTTCTGCCGGGCGGACGGCACGGCGCTGATTAGTGATTCGTCACCACCCGGGGGTGAGGCAGGTACGAAACAACTCGGCTCTGCGTCCACAGCAAGCGAAATCGAGACAAGCATTCTTCCGAACTCACTCGATAGCGGCATAGCTCGCGCCACTGTGCCGACTAGCGTGCTGACGCAAACGACGCCCCACACCACTCAGGAGCTAACCAAAGCGAAGCGACGAAAAGCCCTGACCATAGGGGCCGCGGTGCTGGCTGCAATTATCATTGTTATTGCCGCTTATTTCTTCCTCGGAAGAAGAGAGGGAGCTGTCGAGTCCGTCGCAGTGTTGCCTTTTGAGAACAAGAGCGGTAACGCCGACTCGGAGTATCTGTCTGACGGCCTCTCTGAATCGCTCATCTACCGTCTATCGCAATTGCCGAACCTAAAGGTCAGCCCAACGAGTTCAGTGATTCGGTACAAGGGCAAGGAGGCTGACGTCGCCCAGATCGCAAAGGAGCTTGAGGTCGACGCGGTAATGTCCGGGCGGCTCGCGCAACGCGGTGACAATCTGACCATCAGCGTCGAACTGATCGACGCGCGCACGCGAAAATTGCTGTGGGGCGAGCAGTATGAACGTAAGATGTCGGAATTGTTGGTAACTCAACGCGAGATTGCCGCCGAGATCACGAACAAGCTGCAATTGAAATTGTCGGGTGAAGGAAAGCAAAAACTGGCGAAGAAATACACCGACAACAACGAAGCCTATCAAGTCTATCTGAAAGCTCGGTATCACTTTTCCAGACGAGCGAAGCAGGATCTTCAAAAGAGCATTGAATTCTTCCAACAAGCGATAAAGCTCGACCCGAAATTCGCTTTGGCGTATGCCGGCATTGCCGAATTGTACGCGACGATGCCGCTGTATCCTTATCTGTCTCCGAAAGAGGCAGTTCCGCAGGCCAAGGCGGCAGTTGCTAAGGCGCTCGAACTCGATCCGGAACTTGCCGAAGCCCACACAATCGCGGGATACATCGCCTCTGGTTATGATTGGAATTGGGCGGAAGCCGAACGCGAATTCAAACGCGCAATCGAACTCGAACCGAATCTGGCGAATGCACATTATCGATATGCGTGGACGTATCTCACTCCGCTTGGTCGCCATGAGGCAGCGATTGCCGAGATGAAGCGGGCAATGGAACTTGAGCCACTGAATTTGATTCAGGGCGCGCACTTCGCCGCTGTCTATATGTATGCTCGGCAGTTGGACGGGGCACTTGAGCAAGCCAGAAAGACCTCCGACCTTGACCCCGCCTTCGTCATTGGAAAATCGTGGCTGTGTTTTGCCCTCAACGCGAAGGGGATGTATGCCGAATCGCTTGCGGTTTCGGAAAAGACACTACAAACAGATTTTCTTCTGCTCCCCCAAGTGAGTTACGCCTACGCGAAAATGGGGCGGCGGCAGCAAGCAAAAGAAATAATAAACAGGTGGAAGGAAATCGAAAGATCAGAATATGTGCTGAATTATTGGATAGCCGTTGTTTACGCTGCGCTCGGCGAAAAGGACGCGGCTTTTGCCGAACTTGAAAAAGCATATCAGGCACGTGATTTTTTCTTTCATCGTTTAAAGGTTGACCCGTTTATGGATCCCTTGCGCGACGACCCGCGATACAAGGAGATGCTGAAACGGCTAAATCTGCCGGAATAGATTTGAGCGATCATCTTAATTGC
Source organism: Pyrinomonadaceae bacterium (assembly GCA_035283325.1). Lineage (GTDB taxonomy): Bacteria > Acidobacteriota > Blastocatellia > Pyrinomonadales > Pyrinomonadaceae > PSRF01. Next base: position 5,213 of record DATEUF010000239.1, read on the forward strand.
ATGAACACCCGACGCTACCGCGTTTCGGTACTGACTGTTTGCCACGCGATCGACTTAAGCCTAACTGGGACCAAGCAGGCGAGGACGCCTGCGGTCCTAGTATGAGGTTCAATGAATTGAATAAAGAACTCTCAAGCGGCGCCACTCTTTCTCATTACCGCATCGTCTCGAAAATCGGTGCCGGCGGGATGGGCGAGGTTTACCGCGCTCGTGACACCAGGCTCGATCGTGAAGTTGCGATCAAGATTCTACCCCCAAACTATGTAACTGATGCAGATCGTTTAAAACGATTCGAGCAGGAAGCACGCGCCACCTCAGCACTTAATCATCCAAACATCCTCACTGTCTACGACATCGGTACTCACGAAGGCTCGCCGTACATTGTCGCCGAACTACTTGCAGGCGAAGAACTGCGCGAACAACTTAATGGAGCCGGTCTGGCGCAACGTAAAGCCATCGATTATGCGCAACAGATCGCACACGGTCTTGCGGCTGCACACGAGAAAGGAATCACACATCGTGACCTTAAGCCAGAGAATCTTTTTGTGACCACGGATGGTCGTGTAAAGATACTGGATTTCGGCTTAGCGAAGTTGCGTCCACAACGGAATGAAGTAATCAGTTCAGAGATAGTTACCGAGAGACAGATCACCGATCCGGGCACCGTTATGGGCACAGTGGCTTATATGTCGCCTGAACAAGTCCGTGGACAGAACGCTGATCATCGTTCCGACATTTTCTCCTTCGGCTCAATTCTCTACGAGATGCTCACCGGGCAGCGTCCCTTTCAACGGGAGACGATGGCCGAAACCATGACGGCGATTCTCAAAGAGGAGCCCTCCGAATTCAGCGAATCGAATCAGAAAATCAATCCGGCGCTGGAGAAGATCGCGCGGCGTTGCCTGGAAAAGAAGCCGGAACGTCGCTTTCAATCAGCGAGCGATCTCGGCTTCGCGATCGAAGCCTTGTCTGCACCATCCGGCATGCAACCCGCCACACGGTTGGAAATGCCGGTCTTGTCCCAACCGAACCGCTCGACTTCTCTCATCATCGCGGGCGCCGTCTTAGCTTTGCTCGTCACAGGTGTAGCGGTATTCCTGTTGACTAGATCGTCACGATCGGATGCTGCCACCCCAGTGCGCCGCGTGACGATTCCTCTCACTACACCATTGGCGCTCGGAAAATATTGTCCCTTGGGCATTGGGCGAACTGCTATCGCTTTGTCGCCAGATGGATCTTTGCTCGTTTATGCAGGCGAGCAAAACGGTAAGTCACAACTCTTCGCGCGGCCTCTCGATTCGTTCGATGACCGTTCGATTCCGGGAACTGAGGGTGCATACGCTCCGTTCTTCTCACCTGATGGACGTTCGATCGCTTTCTTTGCTGCGAATGCACTGCAAAAGATCTCACTCGAAGGCGGCCAGCCAGTCACTTTATGCGAGGCAAGGACCACGCACGGCGGCGCTTGGGGACCTGATAACACGATTCTCTTCACCGATGCGGAAGGTGGGAGACTCATGCGCATCTCTGCTTCCGGGGGAGAACCCAAGACCGTGCTCTCAGAAGGTGGGCTTGAAGCGACAAGCTGGGGATTCAGCAATCCCGAGTTTCTACCAGACGGTGACACCGTTCTCGTGACCCTCTGGCAAACTCCGAATCCGGACAACTATCAAATCGCCGCACTTTCGCTAAGAACAGGCAAGCTCAGCATCGTGGTCAAGGGCGGAGTGAATGCGCATTATCTCTCGACCGGGCATTTGGTGTACGCGCGAGGCGCCACATTAATCGTGGCTCCATTTGACGTCCGCACAGCGACGGTGAATGGCGCCGGGGTCACACTTATCGAAAACGTCCGTAGTGAAGAGTGGGGATCCATTCAGTACACACTTGCACTCGACGGGACGCTCGTTTATGTCTCTGGTGGTCCAGCGTGGATCGGCAAGCTGGTGTGGGCTGACCGCACTGGCGTTTCCACTCCCATCGCTGCCCCCGCACGTGCCTACCAGAATTTTTCTCTCTCCCCCGATGGTCAGCGCGTCGCTCTGGAGATCTCGGAAGCGACGCACGATGTATACCTATACGAGTTTGCCCGCGCCTCTCTGATCCGGTTTACCAATGACGGAGACAATGGATACCCTCGGTGGACTCCCGATGGAAAGGCAGTTACCTTCTGGCGCCACAAGACCAGCGGACTTGATGTCATCTCGAAGTCGATTGATTCGGGTTCTGAAGTAAGGTTCATGAGTCGGGAGACTGGAGACGTTCAATCGTGGTCACCTGATGGAAAGACCCTCATATTCATGCAGATGACGCCGGAAACGAGTCTTGACCTGTGGATAAAAACTGGCGACCAGCAGCCCCGACCCTGGCTGGTGACGCGCTTCCGCGAGTTGTTAGCGTCCTTCTCACGCGATGGAAAGTATGTGGCATACACCTCTGATGAGTCTGGGCAATACGAGATTTATGTGCGACCGGCCTCGGGCGAAGGAGCCAAATGGCAGGTCTCATTCTACGGTGGCGAGGAGCCGCTGTGGTCGAAAGATGGACGCGAGCTATTCTATCGCAACGGGCCAAAGTGGATGGCCGTCGACGTCTCCACCAACCCACAATTCAAACATGGTACGCCCCACATGCTCTTTGAAGGGCCATATCTGAACGTGCCGGGAGTTTCGTACGATGTGGCAGCGGACGGCCGCTTTTTGATGCTCGAAGAAAATTACAAACAACTTCCCACTCTTCAGCTTCAAGCGATCTTCAATTGGGCAGAAGAAGTGAAGCGGCGCGTTCCAGCAGTGGGTAAGTGATTCACAACGAGTTACGCAGTGAGCCTTAACCATTGAATCAATCACTCGAAGCTAACACCAAACTGTCGCATTACCGCATCGTCTCGAAAATCGGTGCCGGCGAAGCAGCGTTACGTTTCGTCTGCTTCCATCGCGCTAATCTACTCCGCCCTCGGCGATCAAGATCAGACCTTCGCCTGGCTTGAGAAGGCAGACAGGGAACGCGACGGCAATCTGGCGCGGCTCAAAGTGGATCCAAGATTCGACAGTCTGCGCTCCGATCCGCGCTTCGCTGATCTCGCGCGGCGCGTGGGTCTGCCGCACTGATTTGATTCGAAGAGAACCTATTGATTACTGCCGACACAAAAAAGGTCAATACAAAATCCTCCTCAAAACCTTGAGCGAGGGCAGCAACGCGCCGACTGAAATGATGCAGCAGCAACCCGTACCAGAAACGGTAACTGGACAGTTTCGGATAACTGCGGGTACAACCATTGCATTCTGCCGCGTTGACGCGATAAGACGATGCTGAAACGGCTGCAGCTGCCCAAATGAATAGAGTTCATGAATAAAGAACTGTTAGCCGACTCGACTCTGTCGCACTACCGCATCATCTCCAAACTGGGCGCGGGCGGGATGGGAGAAGTGTATCTCGCGGAAGATGTGCAACTTGGTCGTCGGGTGGCAATAAAGCTCTTAACAGCAGTTGCTGTCGCTGATGAGCGCGCGAACAAGCGGCTTCTCAGAGAAGCGCGTGCGGCCGCGATACTCGATCATCCAAACATCTGCTCGACCTATGAAGTTGGCGAAGAAGGCGGTCGCCACTTCATAGTGATGCAGTACGTTGAAGGTGAAACGCTTGATGTACGCATGAAGCGAAAGCCTCTCGACCTTTCAGAATCACTTTCAATCGGCGCTCAAGTCGCTGATGCTTTAGCTGAAGCCCACGCACACGGAATCATCCATCGCGATATCAAGCCATCGAACATCATCATCACGCCGCGCGGACAATCCAAGGTTATGGACTTCGGGCTGGCGAAGCTTATTGCTGGTGCGGTTGAAACCGAAGCTGAGACGATGAGCTTGTTGACCACGCCGGGAACCGTCCTCGGCACAATGCCCTACATGTCGCCCGAGCAAGTGCGCGGCGAGATGCTTGACGGGCGCAGCGATATCTTTAACTTTGGCGTATTGCTCTACGAAATGCTGAGCGGTCAACAGCCCTTCGCGGAAAAAAGTGCTGCCGCCACTGCTTCGGCCATCCTTACACGCGACCCGCCGCCAATAGCGCGCTTCTCGTCGGAAGTTCCACCCGAGCTTGAGCGGATTGTCACCAAGGCGTTACGCAAAGACCCGGATGCTCGCTATCAAACAGCGAAGGATTTGCTGATTGATCTGCGAAGCCTGAAAGATGAATTGGAATTTCAGCATCGGCTTGAACGGTCAGCGTCACCGGATTCAAGCAGCCAAAGTTCCGTGCCGCCTGTGGCCCAGCCAAACGCCGAGATGTCCGCTTCGGCTGAGCAGCCGCCCCTGATTGGCACGGCCACTGGGGTTGCGAGAAAAACCGAGCGCACGGAGAAAAGAAGCGCCTTCAAGAATGTTTGGGAAAAAGCGCCGCGCCAAATCGGGTTAGTGGCAATCGGGGCAATCATCGTTGCGGTTGGGGCTAGTTGGTTTTTCTGGCGTAATGCCAATGTGCGATGGGCCAGACGTCAGCTCCCGCGCATCGAAGAACTCGCGCAAGCTGAAAAATATTTCGAGGCTTACGACCTCGCAATCGCTGCGCAAGAATATCTCGGCGATAACGCGACGATCTCGCGACTGATGCCAACCATTTCGGACACGATCTCGGTGACAACCAATCCCGCCGGTGCCCAAGTATATTTGAAACTGTTTGCCGCGAACGACTCAGGCAACTTTCCCCCGCGCGAACTGATCGGCACATCACCTATCAACGATCTGCGCATCGCGCGCGGCCAATATATCCTTTACATTGAAAAGGACGGTTACGCCAAGACCGAACAGGCAGTTTCAGGTGCGATTCTGCACAGTGGCAAGCTAATAGTTCAACCACCACCGACTCGTATCGACCAGAAATTGATTCCTGCCGATAAGATGCCCATCCAGATGGTGTTTGTGCCGGGCAGCGATTACAGGCTTGTGGCCTGGGCGCGGCCGACTGATGCGCGCGTGCGGCTCGATGATTTCTTCATAGATAAATACGAAGTCAGCAATCAGGATTACAAAGAGTTCATCAACGCCGGCGGCTATCTGAAAAAGCAGTATTGGAGACATAGCTTCTTCAAGGAGGGGAAATCGCTCTCCTGGGAGGAGGCAATGAACGACTTCAAAGATCGCACGGGATTGCCAGGCCCGCGCAGTTGGTCGAACCAGAATTTTCCGGAAAGCAAAGCCGAATATCCCGTGACGGACATTACCTGGTACGAAGCGGCGGCTTATGCCACGTTCAGAAGCAAGGAGCTTCCGACGATCTTTCAATGGGAGAAAGCTGCTCGCAATGGACAGGCTGCAGCACTAGGCAGCTACATGCCCTGGGGACTGTTCTATCCCGGCGACACGCTTGATTATCGCGCAAACTTCAGCAACAACGGCACTATGCCGGTGAACAGTTCCGAGTTCGGAATGAGTCCGTTTGGCGCTTACCACATGGCGGGCAACGTCTCCGAGTGGACGCTGAATGAAACGTCGGAGGGCTTCATCGCTACCGGCGGCGCCTGGGGAGACCCTTTATACACTTTTGCACAGTACGGCACTTTCCCCGGCTTTTATAGCTCGAACAAGCGTGGCTTCCGCTGCTCACTCAATGCGCCCGGCGCGACCGGGAATCAAGGCGCCGAGCGAATCGAGATTACAAAAGAGATTCCCGTCTATATCCCTTCGAGTGATGCAAGTTTCAACAAATGGCTTGGGGCTTATCGCTATGACCAGACGCCTCTTGACGCGCAAATTGTTGAAGTCAAAGAGACTGATGAATGGCGACGAGAGAAGATAACCTTCAATGGTGAGCACAGTGAACGCGCCATAGCCTACCTGTATCTGCCAAAGAATTTTGCCAGACCGTTACAGGTGTTACACATCGTGCCTGCCGGCGACGTGGAGCGCGGGCTACGCTCGTTGCCTGACTCGATAGAGGATCGCCTGGCGCCGTTCATTAAGTCGGGCCGGGCAGTATTTGGTGTGATCCTTAAAGGTTATATCGGACGTCTCAGACCGGAGGGCTACGAGCCGCCGCACCCAAGCACAGTCGAGTATCGTGAAATGATCGTAAACCGGATTACCGACGTACGTCGCGGGCTGGATTATTTGGCAACAAGAAATGATCTGGACGCGCGTCGTATCGCGTTCTTCGGACCTAGCTCAGGAGCGCGCATCGGGCTGATCCTGGCTGCCGTCGAGCACCGCTACGCTTCCGTTTTCCTGCAAGGAGCCGGGGTGGTCAAATTCGATCTCCAAACGATAGCAGAGGCCAATCCCACCAACTTTGCTCCGCACATACAGGGACCCAAACTTATGTTGCATGGGCGCTACGACGAGGATACGCCTCTGAAAACAAACGGTGAACCACTCTTCAAGCTGCTGCGCCAGCCAAAGCGATTAGTTCTGTATGACGGTGGGCACATCCCACCATCTGAATTCTTTGTGCCCGCAATGAACGCCTGGCTGGACGAGACCTTGGGGCCGGTCAAGCGTGAGTGAGGGAACATTTCATGACTCACACGGGCCACAGCAACCCGTTAAACGGTTTCCCTGAACTGTTGAGAATTCCGCCACCCGGGCTGAAGCTCCGGTGAGAATGAGATCAAAACCAAACCTTGAAAGTGAGTAAGATGATGAACGCCCGCGTTCTCGTAGTCTCAATATTGCTGCTATCAATGTCTGTGTCCCCGCCTTATGTCTGCGCGCAGGTGGACGGCGTGACGGCCATACGCTGCGGGCGGCTGCTTAACCCCGTTGACGGCTCCATAACTCAGGACGCCGTCATCATCACACGCGGAGAGCGCATCGAGCAGGTGGGACCGAAACTGCCAATCCCTAACGGCGCGCGTCTGATCGACCTTTCGGCCTACACGGTGCTGCCCGGCCTGATCGATTGTCACACACACGTTTTATTACAACCCGAAGACGAGCGCGGCGCTCCACCCATCATTGGCAAGTCGCAGGCGTTTCGCACCGTTCAGGGAGTTGCCGCTGCCCGAAAAGATTTGGAGGCGGGATTCACCACCATGCGCGACGTCGACAGCGAAGGCGCGGGCTTTGCCGACGTAGCCATTCGCGACGGGATCAACCGCGGCATAATACCGGGCCCACGGCTGTTCGTCTCTACGCTCGCCTTGACGATTACTGCCGGCCATATGAATAACGCAGGGCTTAATCCTGATATTCAGATCCCCGACCCGGCCGCCCTTACGGACTCGCGCGACGCAATGATTGCCGAAGTGCGGCGACAGGTGAAATACGGCGCCGATTGGATCAAGCTATACGCAACGGGCACGCTCAGACATGTAAACCCCGTTACGCTGGAGTCGATGAGCCAGGTTTCAGAAGAGGACGTTCGCGCGGTTGTGACGGAGGCTCGCCGGTGGGGACGGGACGTTGCCGCTCATGCTTACGGGGGTGAGGGAGCCAACAACGCGATCCGAGGCGGCGTGCGATCAATAGAGCACGGAATGCTGATGAACGACGAAACTATAAAGCTCATTGTTGAGCGAGGCGTTTTCTGGTGCCCGACGCTCGGCGTTTACATACCTGAGCATGAGGAAGACAACATCGATCTGCGCCGCCGGATCGTCGCCAACCATAGAGAGGTCTTTCGCGAGGCGATGGTCGCGGGCGTAAAGATTGTGTTCGGCACAGACGTAGGCGCCTACGAGCACGGGACCAGCGCGCGCGAATTCTACCTGATGGTCGATTACGGAATGAAGCCGCTTGATGCTATCAGATCCGCAACGATCCGCGGCGCGGAGTTGCTCCGGATGGAGAGTCAGATCGGCACAATTGAGCAAGGCAAGTTCGCCGACGTGATCGCGATCGAAGGTAACCCGCTTCAAGACATTCGCGCGATGGGGCGCGTTGTCTTCGTTATGAAAGGTGGGCAGGTTTACAAATACCCTATCATTAGGAATCTCACTCCGTAGGAGTGCGATATTTATAGACTGAACGCACCCTCCTTTCTCCATATGCGTTAGAAGGAGCGGAACACAACTAGCCCAGTACCATTCAGGCTAATTTCCGCTCCTTCTAACGCAGTGGGGTCGAGCGTGTGGAAATCGTTCTTACGCCAAACGGGATGAAGATCGCAGCAGTTTAAGCGGCGAACTCCACGGATAGGGCTGATGAAAAGACATGCAACTTCGTTATTCCAAGCGCTTACTGACAATTGCTTCAGTAGTTATCGCTCTAATTGCCACCGAAACTCGGACGTTTGGCCAGCGCGCCGACCGCGTCTTCGTAAGTGGAAAAAATCTGGACTGGCGACGCTGCACACCCGAGAGCCGAAGCACTCGCCATCAGTGGTGACAAGATTTTGGCGGTCGGATCCAACAAGCAGATTCGTGCTTTAGCCGAGCCGGAAACGGCCGTTGTGGACCTTAACGGGCGACTTTTGATTCCCGGATTTCACGATTCGCATCTCCACTTTCCGGGCGAGTCGGTCAATTCTGTTCGGCTGGATGAACTGGAAACACTGGAAGCTTTCCAGAATCAGCTTGCCGAGTTCGCGAAGTCACATCTGAATCTGACTTGGATTTCTGGGGGAGGTTGGGGCTATTCCGTATTTCCCAATCAAATTCCGCATAAGAAATATATCGACTTAGTCATTTCAGATCGGCCAGTGTACGTTAGCGAGCGAGACGGGCACATGGGACTGGCCAACTCGAAAGCGCTAGAGGTAGCAGGAATCACACGTGATACACCTGATCCTCCAAACGGACATATTGTGAAAGACGACACAGGCGAACCAACTGGAGAACTAAAGGAAGCCGCACAACGTCTGATCCGTTCCCATATTCCCCCTCCCACGCTCGACGAACTGTACGAATCGTTTCTAAGGCATATGGACGAATGGCTGCAGTCGGATTAACGTCGGTGCAAAATGCCTCATGGTCTCCAGCTGATCAACCCGTGTACCTTCGCGCGCTGGCTGCAGGCGTCTTGAAACTACGCTTTCGCCTTGCGCCACCCATCCTTCCTCGAGAGGGAGCGGCTCCGAAAGACCACAAAGTGAAATCTCCTCTTACTGCCGAAGACTTGAAGCTTTACGAAGAATTGCGAAACACGTTTCAAGGCCCGTTGCTTAAGTTCGGCGCAGTCAAAGGGATGTTGGATGGAACGGTCGATGCGAAAACCGCGGCAATGTTTGAACCTTATGTCGGCGGCGGAACAGGGATAACATTTTGGGAACAAGACGATCTTAACAACACGGTGGCTCTTTACGACAAGGAAGGCTTTCAGGTCTTGTTACATGCGATTGGAGACAAGGCTATCAACATGGCTTTGGATGCCTTCGAGTTCGCGGCTAAAACTAACCGAACGTCAGGCAGGCGGCATCGCGTGGAACACGTGGAGGTGCCCCGGCGAGCGGATTTGCCGCGGTTCAAAGAATTGGGAGTGATCGCTTCCACACAGGCCATTTTCGCGAATCCAGATGCAACGACTCTCCTGAACTACGCGCTGTTGTTGGGTCCAGAGCGTTCATCTCGGTCAAATGCTTTCAAACTGTTCGACGACGCTGGAGCCATTCAAGCGTTTGGAAGTGATTGGGGAGTGTTTGATTTTGCTCCGTTGAAGGGAATTTATTACGCCGTCACGCGAAGTACAGCGGAAGGCACACCGACTGGTGGATGGTATCCCGAAAACCGCATCTCCGTGGAAACCGCGCTCAGGCACTACACGCGCGATGGAGCATACGCCGGCTTTGACGAGTCGATCCGAGGAACGCTCACACCTGGAAAACTCGCAGACCTAGTCGTACTGTCGCAGGATATCCTGACCATTCAGCCAGCCGAGATCCCTAAGACGAGAGTGCTACTCACAGTGATGGGTGGCAGAGACACTTACAGAAATAAAGACATGCCACAATACGTTTCATCGCGGCAGATGTAAAACATCTCAATAGCTCAGCGAGAGCCGGTGCTAATTCCCGCTACTGCTTGAGTGGCATTTTGCGGGTGACCGCGAGTAAGTGATGTCGGTTTGGGGTACGGAGCGAGCATTTCCATCGCTCCGTACTCGCATCCTCAGACTGAGGTCGGGAGTTCGAGCCTCCCCCCGCTACTAGCAGAACTCAATGGCTGACAATTCGTGCATTTGACTTGTCCAAACCCATTGGTGTCGTTTGGTGTGATCTTTATGGGAAGGTCTCAGTCGATCGTGGTTCGTTTGCGACTTACGACAGGTTTGCAAGCATCGAGTTATGATAGGTTTGCAAGCATCCGCTGATTCTCGATAAAGCCCACAATACAACAACCGTAATGAAGTCAGTACCGGGCCTCGCCAGCAATACTCTCGCCGCAATCCGGAGCAAGCAAGCGGGGAAATCGACAGCAATCAATTTGAGAGCGCGCTAACGCGGCTGAAGAATATTTTGCTCGTCATTCCAACCCGCAGGAGGTACTGAAATGGCTCGCCCGCGCCATCGAAACAGGCTTCAAGAATCCAGACATGCTTAAGTCCGACACCGACTTCCAGCCGCTACGTTCTAACCCAGAGTTTGACCTATTACTAGCGAAAGTTGAGGTCTGATCAGTCGGAGATGTTTCTCATATGAGTGAGATTACCCTTTTTTGCCGGCAAATCCTTTGAAACCTGAGTGGTTGATTCTAAGGATGAGTGGCAATCAATCTTGGGCGGGGGCGGCGGCAGACT
>DATEUF010000240.1:0-3041 GCA_035283325.1 Pyrinomonadaceae bacterium
CGCCTCGCGCACGACGGCTTCGATGCCGCGCAGCAGCGGCGAAAAGAACTCGCCGCTGATCTCCGGCAAAACCAGACCGAGCGTATGGGTCTTGCGACTGGCGAGGCTCCTGGCGGCGGTATGGGGTTTATACTTGAGTTCGGCGATGGAAGCCTGCACCCGCGCCGCAGTCTCGTCAGATACCGTGGTCGTCTGGTTGACGACGCGGCTCACGGTGGCAATTGAAACCCCAGCGTGCTTGGCGACGTCCGCAATCGTGGCGCGGTGCTTGTGCATTGGTTGTCTGGTTCGGAGAAGAGCGCCCACAGGCAGGTCAGCTTTCTGGCCTGTAAGCGCTTTCTGAAAACGCTTACATTGTAGTATAGTGAAAAGAACTGGTAAGTCAATATGCAATTTTCAGGGGACCTTCGGCGCTGCGGAGCCCGACCGCCACGCCCCAACCCAAGATCGTGACAACCCGGCTGACCGCGCTGCTCACCGGCGAACTGGTTTTAGAAGACAACTGCCTGCGGGTGGCAGGCTATTTGCTGGCCTGGCCGCCGGAGTTCACAGTGGACATCCGGGAGGATACCGTCGAGGTCGCAGACGGCCTGACGGGTGAGCAGGTCACCTGGCGCCTGGGCGAAACGGTGCGAGTCGGCGGCGGAGAGACGCCGGATGATCGCCTGACCGAGGCGGTGCGCGAGCGGCTGCCGGCAAATTGCCGGGGACCTTATTGGCTGGTCGGAGGCTGGCTGCCCGGTGTGTGGGGGCGCGATGCTCGTCCGCCCACTCCTCCGCCCTACCGCGCGTTGCCCACCCTGACGACGGCGCCTGGCGAAACAACCTCCTGACGTGCCGCCCCTCTTCACGGGCCAACGGGACACCGAGCTTCGTGCACGCCCGCTGGTCGAAACAACCGCCTCTTCGCGCACAGTCAACGGTCACGGACCTGGCGCAGGGTGGCCCAGCCGCTCGTCAAAACGTCGCCGTCAGTATCCCTTTTGGTCATTTGGGACTACAATTCGCCCCGTCGGTTCAGGGAACCGAGGGGGCACGACCCTGCTGAGTCGCCTTAAATTCCAAGTACGGTCCGGTTATCGCCAGCACCGTCCCGAATCGACGGCGGCTTAGTTCAACTCAGGATGATGCGGCGGCGGCGGCCCGCATGAGCCTGAGACGATCGGCGAGACGCCGCGCCGCATTAATCCTTAATCGTTGGGCAGGCTTCCGCGCGCCGCATAGCGACTTGTAATTCCTCCCAGTCATCGCTCATTCAGTTGACCATCGCTTTAGGTTGCAATATACTTGCGTAGAATAAACGTTCTGGCGACGAATGGAGACAGCGATGGAATTTCTAAACAGGTTTTTGCATGGCGATTGCGAGGAAGTTCTGAAGAATCTTCCCGACAATTCCATTGACTTGATTTTTACCTCACCACCCTATGCCGACCAGAGAAAGAAAAGTTATGGTGGTGTGGGCCCGGATGAATATGTTGACTGGTTCATGCCAAAAGCTCACCAATTTATGCGCGTGCTTAAGCCTACAGGGACTTTCATTCTGAATATCAAAGAGCGCGTCGTAGACAGCGAAAGGCATACCTACGTTATCGAATTGATCGTGAAGATGCGGGAGCAGGGATGGCTGTGGACTGAAGAGTTCATGTGGCACAAAAAGAACTCATATCCTGGCAAATGGCCCAACCGCTTCCGGGATAATTGGGAAAGGCTAATTCAGTTCAACAAGGACAGAAAATTTCACATGTACCAAGAAGCGGTCATGGTCCCCGTCGGTGAGTGGGCCAAGGACCGCTTAGCCAAATTAAGCGAGACAGACAAGATTCGAGATGAGTCAAAAGTCGGAAGCGGCTTCGGCAAGAACGTCTCAAACTGGCTTGGCCGCGACTTGGTTTACCCGACTAATGTTATCCACATGGCTACTGAGTGCTCAAATCGCAATCACAGCGCCACTTTCCCCGTGGAACTACCTGCATGGTTCACCAAGCTTTTCACCAAATCTGGCGACATCGTGCTTGACCCATTTATGGGCTCTGGAACAACAGCACTTGCGGCAATCCAACTGGGCAGACACTTTGTTGGAGTCGATATCAGCAAAGAGTACATTGCGTTGGCGCGGAAGCGCACGGCTCACGAGCAAATTCGCTTGCCCAACATTGCGGAAAGGCGTGCGTCCTACCCTACAGTCAAGTCACAGTCTAAGAATGGGGCAAGGGCTAGACGATGAAGCCGTTGAACCTCGATGAAGTCCGCGAATATGTGAATGAAAATATCGTTGACTTTCATCAACGGAAAATCAAATCCCTGGAAGAACTACGCCTCGAAAAATTACTCACGAAAAACCCATACCTATTCAGAGCCAAAAACATCACTACGGCTGGCGAGTTGATAACAAATCTGCTCGAAGCCTTTTTGTCTTCGTCAGAGGAAAAGCTCTTCGGGGATTTTCTTGAAGGATTGGCCGCCTTTATCGCTCAGAAAACTTGCAACGGCCACAAATCCACTGCGCCCGGAGTAGATTTGGAGTTCTTCAACAAGAAGGTTCACTATGTTGTTTCGGTCAAGTCAGGGCCAAATTGGGGAAACAGTTCACAGCAGACCAAACTTGAGCAGGATTTAAAGAATGCAGTTGCCCGAGTCAAGCAACTGAAACGCGGCACGAATGTTCAGCCAGTCTTGGGTATCTGCTATGGAAAAACCAGGACGAGTTACATCCGAGGATATTTGAAGGTCGTCGGCCAGAACTTCTGGTATTTGATAAGCGAGAACAAACACCTATACACAGACATCATCGAGCCGATAGGTCATAGAGCAAAAGAGCACAACGAGAATTTCATACATGAAAGAAGTAGGGTTGTCAATCTGTTCACGAAGCAGTTCGTTGATCGCTTCTGTGACGCCACCGGCGTAATTGATTGGGCAAGATTGGTTGAGTTCAATAGCGGCAACTACGATTTGGACGACTTTCTGCCGTAAAGCACGGTGCGGCTCATAATATCGCGCCTGCCCAAGTTACGGGCGGCGGCGCGGTCACCCGCGCCGCC
>DATEUF010000241.1:0-9245 GCA_035283325.1 Pyrinomonadaceae bacterium
GTCCGGGATCCGAATTCAAGCCACGGATCTGCGCCAGTGTATAGGAACGGTTCTTTACTTGAAGGCCGATGTTTGTTCTGCCGTTGCCCAGCTTGCGGACTTCGATCACCATCCCCCACACATCTCCGGGCCATGGTGCCTCGCTAGTGTCATCGCGAGCTTTTTGATAGGCGCGGCATACTGGTCGAAACAGACAATATCTGCATATAGAAGGACTGGGCCTAGCTAGACAGAATTCTTTATCCTCTGCTGAACGTGCGGTTAGTTCCCTGATCTGTGCATTTATCTGTTTTAGTAAAGCACCAGCTTCTTCCAACAACCTTGCGCACTCGGTCGGTTGGAGTTCAACAACCCGACTCGCGCCTTGCAGCGGAATGATCTCCAAACGGGCCGGCCAACGCTTAAACGCCGATTGATATAAGGCAGCGTACAGCCTTAGCTGAGCTTCGTATTCGCTTTTGATGTTTGGTTCTCCATCTGCCTCCCGTTTGGCGAGAACGTATCCACTCTTGTAGTCGCGCAGAACCGGACCGTCACTGCTCTCCTGAACTTGGTCAATAAAGCCCCCGATGAGACCTTCGAGTGATTGAACCCAAACCTCGAACCCGACTCCGAGCCGTGCTTTAGTTCCATGCGGTACAAATGATGATTCTTGAGAGATCTCGAAAGCTTTACGACACGCGCGTATCTTCCGCACTTCATAGTCAGGAACCATGATTCTCAGTGGAATGAGAGGTCGTTCTAACCAGGATCGCGCCATCTGCTCTTCGATTTCATCTATCAACAATGCCCATCTCTTTTCTACCGCTTGCATAGTGACGAATCGTTCTCTCCCCGCTTCTTCCAGCAGTCTATGTATGGCTCCGCCCAACTTCGCTGTCGGTGAAGGGGGCAACAGCGCTTGCTGTCTCGCGGCACGCCAGAGTTCACGCAGCGAGCACTCCTTGAGCGCGGTATATCGACTGGGAGAAATGCGTTTGAGAGGCAGTACTGGCCCAGGTTCTGGCAGTATTCCAGCGTTCACCTTATTTCCCGATCTGCTGGTAAGCCCAGCTGGGCCTCCTGAGAATGTTGAATGTATCAACATATCGGACTTGAGCATCCGCTTCGAGAGACGCTCTCGCTTCAGCTAGAGATCCGACTGGACTGTTTTGGTCCCAGAGGGGATGAATGATGATGACGCTTCGATTGCCAACATCAAATCCGGACAGCGGACCAAAATTCCTTGCCGTGCATAGGGTGAAAGACTGGCAGAACATGTCGCGTAGGGCTCTTGCGTTCTCAATCCAACCGTCTAGGTCAGGCGCTAAGAAATTACCATCCAGCGCGCACAAAAAGTTGTCCGTCGCGAGAACTCTAAGCAATGAAAGTCCTAATCGCCAATCGAGCAAACCGTGATAGCTCATGTTCCTATAATGCCTGAGGCAATCAGGGCATGCGGAATCGCACGTTCTGTGTGACGATGAAACGACTGCACCGGCAAATGAGCTTGCAGCAGGCGCGATGTCCACCGCAGACGTCAGAATAGATTTCCAGTTATCGGCGATCCAATTAGTGAACCCAGCGCCATTAGGAAGGTGATCGTTGATAACAATTTCTCCCACCCTCTTACCATCAGGTTCTTCTACGTAGCGCACGTTGCTGATGTCAATCTCTTCAGGATCTATGTCAAGTCGTTCAGCAGCGACGGCCCGGATCATGAAGGCGGCAGAATAGTACGCAGCCTTTACCGCCGCGCCTGGTTTGAGGGGATCGAGGCAAAGCCCCCGCGGTCCAAAGGCGGGTTTTATGCGCAGGAGATCGGTTGTCTTGGGAGAAGCAATCGCGATCAGTTCCCTTTGACCAGTTGATTGAAACTGAACGCCATCTTCGCCACCGCCTTGATACCGTTCGTCGATCCACTGGCTTGGAAACCGGTACTTATTCGGATTTAGCCAGGCTACTCCGACTTCGCCGGTGAACAGTTGTCCTCTGCGAGTGTTAATCTTGAATACTCTACCGGAGGGAGAAAAAGCTGTGGAACTGTTTGTACCGGTGACCGGCACGCTAGAACTCTGATCAGACTCAGCGACTGTCCCAGCCCCGCTGACGAGCACCTCATTATCTTCTTTCGCATCTTTCCCGAGGCTTAGCGCAGTTCTGAAAGCCAACGGCACAGCAACCTGGAACACGCGGAACGCCGACCCTGTCCCTTGGTCCAGACTGAAGCCGCATTGAGGACAGGCATCTCGATCTGGTTTCTGCTCATGTGTTTTCGTATAGTGGCAGCACTCGCATCGCTCCATCCAGCGCCGCCAGGGTAATGGATTATCACTCGCGACGACCCACCTGTTCTGGTAAAGCAATGGAGCGGTAAACCCGATGGCCGTGTAGACGCGCTTGTCTTTAGTCTTTTGAGAACCTGGGGCGAACTCGGTCACGCCGAGATCCAAATCGCGATCGATCGTCAAACATTCCTTTTGGCGGATGCCGTGATACAGCTCCCGAACCCGCGATGGCATACCGAACATTGGTAAGATAGCACCTTCGGCTATCCGCTCCGCCAAACCTTCCCCACCCAACTCGCTATTGTTTGCACAACTATCAATCTTTCCGTAGAGCGTTCCTCGAGCGAACTGTTCCAAGTCAGGGGAGTTGATCTGTTCACTGCATCCTATGGTGAGGGCCTCTGCCACGCTCTTGACCTCGGGTGCATTGTTTAGCCAGTCCTCTACCTTCTTTCGGCGGTCTGCATTTGTTAACCAATCTGTTATGGCTCCAAACTCGCCGTGACTGTCAGGAGGAACAGGACTGTCCCACCATCTGACTCCAGCGGCATAAAAAGCGCGGCGCAAGCACTCCTTGGCCATCAGTCGCTCTGCAATCTCTTTACGCGAGAGTGACAAGAATGGTACTGGAGGCTTATCGCCGGTAATCTTCTCGGGGAAATTATAATAATGCTCGTCGTGGCTCCGGCCACGGCAAAGAGTGATGACTACGGCAAAAGCTTGTCCCCTTCGACCAGCTCGGCCCACACGCTGCTGGTAGTTAAACCTCATAGGCGGCATGTTGGCCAGCATGACAGCTTGGAGGCTCCCGATGTCAACGCCAACTTCCATCGTTGTCGTGACACTCAGAACATCGATCGCATCCACATCTGCAAACAGCCTTCTTGCCCCGCTACCGACATCAACGATAATGTCGCGGAAAAGCCTTTGGCGTTCTGCCTGATCATCGGTTTGGGCCGTCAATTCTTCGCAATGAAGGCGAATTGGAACGCGTTGGTCGAATGCCTCTTTGGCGTAGTAGTTTCGCTCGTGAAGATAGGAACAGCTTGCATCGGGAGCAGTATTCAGTTCGCCCAAGCAACGCGTGCAAATACCTCCCGCACGATGCAAATGGGGCCGACGGCACGATGGGCAGTTCCAGACCGGGTCGTCCTGCAAGGCGATCTTAACCCATAGCTTGCGCGGATCGATCTTCAAGTATTCGTGTTGACCTTCAACGCAGACCGCTTGCCAAATCGCATCGAGTAGAGCAGAAGGTGCGAGGGAGTTTCTTGCAGCGCACTGGCGAACATAGTTGCGCAAGAGAGCGCGAGCTTGAACCCAGTCGAGCCAGTCATCGAGTTGATACTCCTGAGGCTCTTGTGGGTAACGGAACAAATCTCCCATGACTCGCAGGCATCCGTTACATATGCTGACGAAGACATCAGGCGCCGTACCACAACCTTGGGCGATGGTATTGAGTTTGTCGGATGTAGCATTCAAGCACGGATATCCAAGGCCGGCGGCTTCGAAGCCGAAATACCGCCTGTCAAGCAGCACACCAAGGACTTCCGACTTTACCTTACCGCGCAATTTGTCTTCTCGTCGGTCTCTGGCTGCAGGGGAAATATCGTCGCGCCAGCAAGCCCTCTTAGAAGTGAAATCAAAGAACTCTGTCCAGTGATGCCACGTCTGATCGTAGTTGAAGTCCTGATACAGGACATCATTACCTGCGGGATTGACGCCCAGTCTCTTTAGTTTATGGATTAGAAGTCCGGGACCATCAGGCGGGTTAACGGTTTCGAATAATGCGCGGACGGGAACTACCCGAGTTGCGCCATGTTGGCGAACTTCGTCCAACCGGGCTCGAGCGTCGGCTAAGTCCTGCTGCCATCTTCTTTGTTGTAACGGTGCTAGCCCATCGGGAATTCCTGTTTTTACAAATTCGAGTGCTTCGCGCAGTTCATCAACTATGCCTGGCGATTCTTCTGCGAGTTGTCTGGCTATCAAGCGAACAGGCTGGTTATCAGTCTCTAAGTCTTCTAACAAGCTGGCTTCAGCAAGAGCAACCTTGCTCAATTCGTTATACATGGCTTCCCGGACGAGATCGTTGTAGTGCAATCGTTCGATTCCATTCGAGATTGACGCTGCGTCCTCCCGGCTATCGGAAAAAACGACGAGCTTGCGTTGTTCTTTGTCCTCTGGGAGCAGATAGAAAAGCTCTTTAGAGAGCAGTTGGCTCACTTTGGAGAAACCTGTGCGGAAACCGCGCACGGGCGACTTGCGGAATAGTTTTCTTCGATAATCTGCCGCACAACATGGGCAGATTGATGGGAGAGCGCTAAACTTTTCCTCATCCTGCTCCGTAGCGAATGGCAGACAAAATAAATAACCCTGAACCCACGAACCATCAGGAACGGAGGGATTTTGGACGCCGAGCGAAATCCGCCCACTGAACGCATCGAGCGCGGATCTCTGCCATCGTGCTTCTGCGTCAGAATCGTCTGTCAGCGAATTGTGTTTCCACCTTTGTGGTACATCTGGATGCAGACCGGATTTACCCGTCGGCCAAAACACTGCGAACTCACGATAGGTACGACGATCAAGGAAGCGTGCTGTTTGTCGGTCAGGAATACCCTCAATGTCAGGATCAGTATTCAGCAATTCCCATCCATTGTTGTCTGGAAGGGTGAGCCGACTGCCACCGAAGAAGACAGTCCCACATTGGTCGCAGTAAAGCATCTCCTGGACGCGATGTTGTGCAGCCGTGTTTCCACAAAGAATACGCGCCGTGTTAAAGAGTCTTCCAGCGGTTCTTTCCTCGTCTTGCTCGTCAGGACGGCATTGGCAATTGGGCATAGCGCACGCCCATAATCCTTCGATGTTTCTGAAAAACCAGTGAAGTCTCAGTGAAGGAAGACGAGAGACACCGCTCACGTTACACATACCGCGAGCAATCAACAGACCTCTGCACGCTAATCTCAGATCTTCATTGTCTAACTGATCTCCAAACACGCTATTGGCAAAGTTAGCCAAAGACACGGCGCGATTTTCGCCGTCAACAGAACAGGCGCTTAATATTCTAGCGCTTACCCCGCTGTCTTCTGATTCTAGCGCCGTACACATAAGTTCGAACGCATCTTTAGTACTAGCGTAGTGTCCTAAGCTAGCCGAAATTTCCCGGCGCGCATCATTTATCCGCTGTTCATCGCCATTATGCTTAGCTTTCGCAAGTGCGATAAACGGCTCATTGGCAAGCCACCGATCCCCGGCGACAACGGGAACTGGTTTCAACGACCCCGCAATGATCTGTTCTGCGCTCCAGGCAGAGCCAAAGAACTCCGACAGAAACTCACGACTTTTGGGATCGTCTGGTTCAAGAGATGCGCTTGACGCAAGGATCCTCAGTTTAGGACTGTTGGGGGAAAGTCCGAGACGACTGAGTAGCAACCGCAGCAAGTAAGCCACCTCCGTTCCGGCTGTTCCTCGATAGAGATGCAACTCATCCACGATCAGATGGAAGATGCTATCGTCCTTCGCTAACCAATCTTTAGTCTTCTTGAAAATGTCTTCGTCCGCCTGTCTCATTAGCATGATGCTGAGCATACTGTAGTTGGTGATCAGAATATCCGGCGGAGCATCCTGCATATCCCAACGCGAACGCATTTCAGCTCCATCTAGGCGCGGAAAGAAGAACCTTATGTCCGGGTCTCCTCGCTCGCTGGCATGTCGCTCTGCGGCGCGCGCCGAACTCTCCATATTCTTCATATGCTGCGTGAGCTTGCTGATCCTGTCCCAAGCTGGCCTACCATCGGCACGGTACTCGTGTCCAGGTACCGGCGTATTGCCGTTGTACCTTCCGAAATAGATCCTGTTGCCAGGCCTGCTGACTTCGAACCAGTTGCGGGCTTCTTCCGAATCTAACGCGCGGCGTAGTCTTGTAAGCTGATCCTCAACTAGAGCATTCATGGGATACAGGATCATCGCTCGAACTGCCGCCTCCCTCTGCTCGTGGGCTCTCTGAGGGACGCGGTAAGAGCGCCTATTGTCTTTGCACTCTTGTTGCCATCTATCGTGGTACCACCAATCGCTCAAATGAGGAGACTGGGGACCAGGCGCTCCCCAGTTGGCTGATTCCTTTGCCAAGTAAGCAAACAAGGGCAATAGAAAGGACTCGGTCTTCCCTGAGCCGGTGCCAGCCGTCACTACAACGTGTTGGCCGGACGTGGCACAGCGGAGCATTTCAATCTGATGGCTGAATAATTCGTAGTTACCGACGAGCCCACACGCGGCCAATGTTTTGAAATCACGGATGCTGTCTTCATCTAGACTCGGAACGTCGTCACGTCCAATTCCAGCGATGGTCGTCACGGTACGGTATCGAGGTAGCGGTTCAATCCAGGGATCTTGACAGAATACGCCGGCCTTACGTAACAGCCTCTCTCGCTCCCGCTCAACGGAAGGAAACTGAGTGCCGAATGCAGTCTTGATGTAAAGGATAAAGTTTTCTCGGATCTGTTGAAAGGCTCCGATAGGATCGTCCATGAACTTCTCCTTAATCAATGTCTATAGAATAGGGCAGCAGGGTCTGACCCAGTTTAACAGCTACCATCTCAGCAATCTGAGGGGGAATGTCCTTGAATAGGTGGAAGCCCCGAGTCTCGGGGCTTGGAACTGAAAGCAACGTACCTGGAACAAAGTGGCCAGTGTAGCCGGAGCACAGAGCAAGAGACCGTGTGAATAGTTTTGGTAAAGGGGCACCCGCTGGCACCGCCACGATGAACCGTCGTTCATCGTAAATCAGCAAACTTACGCCAGCCTCCTGGGCTATCGCGTAACGGCCCCAGTCCAAATCCACATGAGCGTAAGAACCATCCTTCCAGAGAAAATAGAGCTGGGTGCTGCGAATCCGATCCGTATACCCGCTTAAGCGCCACTGCTCCTTATCGCGCCTGTAATCTAAAAATCCAAGTGAACCGAGATCGAAGTCTCGGCGCTTCAAGTTCGGTTCTGTGCCGGAGGACCAATTGCGAGATGCAAGATACTGATCGAGCGAGGCACAGAAAGTGGAAATAGACCAAGCCGCAGGGCATTCATCAAACGCTACTCCGATCAATCGACTAATTTCTGAAATCTGATCCACAGATTCCGCCGTGATAAGAACTCTATTCGGTATTAATGACCTTGCAACGGGTTGTTCGCTTACCAGAATACGTATTTGGCGGCTAACCTTCTTACAATACGTGTCCAAGATTTCGATTGCAGACGGAGACCTGTTCCCGGCCAGAACAATTTGTGGTAGCCCAGATTGGGGCAGACGCACGAAACCGGCTGGGGCAACAGATATCTTACTCGGGCTCGCCTCAAACTGTGCGTCACAATGTCCGAGCGCCTCCATCCCCAGTAGTGTCCCTCGCCTTCTATGCTTGCGGTAATATTCCGACTCCGCTTCGTTTGGCTCACGCTGCATTCCAACTAGATAATCAAAACACTTCTTAAAATCCGCCCAAGACATTTCTCCCTTAGCAGATAAAACGTACAAGAGGCTATCGCCAGTATTATGCACGCCGAGCAGCCTCCTGGAATTGGAGCCATAAGACCTTCAAGCCCTTGTGTTCAGGCGGCGCGATTCTCTTTCGGTGGTACCAAAGAACTTCCTTCCATTCCTTAAGCTTCTTCCCGTCTGGGTATTCCGTCGTCAGTGGCACACACTCCGAAACGCGGATGCCACAAAAGATTGCCTTACCGCGCTGCCTCATCGGAATAGCCCAAACGGGTGACCATTCTTTAGGAAGCGAATCCCTTGGCCAAGTCACAACTTGACCAGGTTTCCTTCCAATGAAGAAAACCCTTCGCCCCTCCAACAAGCCGACAGGGCTGTTAAACGGAAATGGAGGCACAGTCGCGTTAACAACGAGCGCTCCTGTGTTTGTTGCGACCTGATCATTCGTTTCTCCTGAGAACGAGGTGCCAAACGGAGTAAGTTTTGTCAACGGCGGCACACTGGGCCAACTAAAGTCTTCCACAAGATATAGGCGCCGCCTAATAATGTGGTTGCCGGAAATCGCTTCAATGGCCAGCTCTTTGGAAAGCGACGCTGCTTCGGGCAAGGTGCAGACTCCCATTACGTCGCAACCTACTGCTATTCCATTACACCCGACTGTAACGGAGGTATCATATCCTTCAACGACAATTCTAGGCGGCGCAAAGCTAAAGAATTGATTAGCGCGAGAAGCGCGAATTCCGCCTTCAAATCTAAGTCGAATAGTTGAAGGGAGAGCAAGCTGAGGATAAGCGTCTTTCACATGCTCGTCATCCAAAGCGGAATCCGCCCGAAACATGGTCCAGCCTTGAGGTAGTCCCTCCCTGATCGCTAGCTCCTTAAACCCGAGACACGAAGAAGTACCCCACTGCTTAAGAAGGGCTGTACCGTCGTTACGAATTGCGAGGTAGAAAGGTGAAGCTTTTGGAAGTTGTCTGGTTTCAACTAAGCCGGTTAAGTCTTGAGATTGTGCTCTTAAAAAAATTCGCACAAGAGATGGGGACAAATTTAAGCGCCACCCTTGCTCGGAATCCTTCATTGTGATGCCCTCCTCCCAATTGAATACAGCCGCATCGACCGGCTGACCGCCGGACTCAGGTGTTAAGGGCATTGACCACCCAGACTCTCCTTCATCGCAGCGAAACCGACCAGCCTGGCCATCGACCGTCAGAAGAAGGCCCATTTCCGGGATTTCATGTCTTGTTCTACAGCGTAATGTGAATGTAACGACACCGGCGGTTGTGTCCAACACGGCACACAAATGCAATGAGCCGTAGATCTTTGCTTCGTCGACTGAAGTCTCGATGCCAGTAACAACACCATCCCACTCTCTCAATTCTTCTTGAATCAGCTCAATCAGTACAGCATGGCGTCCTTCATCGTTTTCAGAACCTTCAAGTACGTTCAGAGTCTGTTGGCGAAGTTTGTGTCGGCCATGCCGCTTTACGAGTGATCCT
>DATEUF010000242.1:0-11105 GCA_035283325.1 Pyrinomonadaceae bacterium
AATCAGCCGCTGGTTCTTCCACAACGCGTGCGTAGAAACGAGCGAACGTGACACTGCCGGCTACGGCCTGATGAAGCAAGTCAAACGCTTGGATTTGTACAGCGCGTTGATCGGTGTCCAACGAGCCACCCTGCACAAAGCGCAAGACCATCGTACGGTGAGCGGGAGAGAAGTTGTTCGGCAGGCGGATGTCCACGTGCGTTCCTCAGGTAATCCAGCGTGCGCCCACTATAACGCAGGATAGTGGGCCGGTCAACACCCCGATCAGTTCCCCGAGTTCCCTCAGTTCCCTCAGCCATTGATCTGCGCGTTCATTCCATATACAATTGCCGACGTGCCATGCCTGGCACGCGCCGTCTTGGGCGTTAGAACTTTGGATTTTGGAGTTTGGATTTTGAAGCTTGGATTTTGAAGTTCAGGAGGTGAATCTCGATGGCCGACGCACATCGGGGCAGCCGCAAAACGATCGACGTCCTCGCCCGCGCAGCCGTCATCTACGCCGTCCTGCTCGAAGAAAGCGAAGCCTCCCGCGACGAACTGATCGCGAGGGTGCGCAAGGAATTGGGGCCAACTGCCTACGGCAAAGCCCCGGAAGACTCGCTGCGGCACGACCTGGACTGGCTGGAGCGCCTGGGCTTCGAGGTCGGCGTCTTCGCGGGCCATCGCTACCGCCTGGTCGACATCGCGCCGCGCTTTCCCCTCCCGATCAGCCGCGAGCACGTCGAAATGCTGGCCACAGTGCGCAAGGCGCTTGAGGGAACGCTCTACGGCGGGGCGATTGAAGACTTCGTCAAGCGATTGCGCCCGTTTGTCGATCCGAACCTTCGCCCGCAGCTTGACCGGGAACCGTTGCTCAAGCTCAACGTCCCGCTGCTTGACGACCTTGCTCCCCATCAGAGCACATTGCACCAGATTCGCCGCGCCTACTATCAGCGCCGGCGCATCAGCTTTCTCTACACGTCGCCGGCCCGGCCTGAAGCCAGGCCGATCCGTCACACCGTCGAGCCGGAAGCGCTGGAAGAAAGCGATGGGCACGTTTACTTTGAAGGCTATTCGGTCAGCGACGAGGACGTGCTGCCATTTCGACTCGACCGCGTGGTGCCCGGATCGGTGGAAGTGCTGCCGACGCGGTTTGTTGGCGGCCGGCAGCGGCGCGCGATTCCCATCCGCTATCGGCTGGCGCCGAAGATCGCTCGCTCTGGCGCGACGCGCCGCTTTGACGAGCACGACGAGACCGTGCTGCCCGATGGCTGGATCGAAGTGACGGCCAAGACCAAGAGCCTGTTCTGGGCGAGCAAGAAATTGTTGAAGTACGGCGAGAACTGCATCGTCGTCGAGCCGCCGGAGTTGGTTGCGGAAATGAAGCGGGTGGTGGGGGAGATGGCTAGGAATTATGGCCTGGAGGTATAGCGATGAGCGAATTGCGCTACCACCCGCGTCTGCTGCCACTGTTCGACCTGTTGCCGTATGTTGCCCATGGCGGCACACAGGGAAGCGTCGCCTTTGCGCGCGATGCGACGCTGCTGAACACCGCGCTCAGAGAGCGAGGCGCCGTCTGCGGCTGCGAAGCGATCTTCGCATGAGTGTCGTGATGATTTTGACCGTTTCCGGTTTATGTGGTAATCTGTGGTCAGGAATCTTGATCAGAGGATTGAAAAACTGTTTTGCGCAGTTGATTGGTAATGTAAATGAATCCCGGTTAGGGGATAGTTTTGTAGTGGAGCCCTTCGGCCTGATAACAAGGCTGAAAGGGCTCCGTCGTTTTTAAGGTTCGGTGCTTGACAAACACCATCCCCCAGGTATATACTGCACATGAAAACGTTACTGTATTGCGAAGTTAACCTAAAATGTAGATATAAGTGAACATAATCAACGATGGCCTTGTCGCCACGATAACCAAACATCTCGACACAGCCCAGCATTCGATAGCCACTGCTCAGAAGCTCTTGTTAAAATACTCCGGTGGCGATTCCCACGCACGGGATACATCGGAAGATAGGTTAGCAGAACTTGTCATACAGCTCAACCGCTATTTCTCAGCCGAGTCTGAACGACTTGACTCTGAATCACACTACTGGTCTGACGTTGAGTGGATATGTAATCGCATTCTAAACAACGAACACTGTACAGCAGATTACGAATGGGCACTGAAATTGCGAGACAACGCAGTACAGCACCAGTTGGAGATTAGCGATGCACTCAGGCAACTGTATGGCTGTCATGAAGACCTAGATGGCTAGAGTCCAGAGTAAGCCAGTTGCTGACGGCGACCAGCAACAAGCTCGGCTTGACCGCGTCGTGCCAGGGTCGGCTGAGGTGCTGGCGACGCGATACGCTTCGGGACGACAGCGGCGCACAATTCAGATTCGTTATCGGCTGTCGCCGACGATCGCCCGCTTCGTCGCGAGCCGCCGCTTCGACAAGCACCAAGAGACCATCCTGCCTGACGGCTGGATCGAAGTGACGGCGGAGACGAAAGACCTCTTCTGGGCGAGCAAGACACTGCTGAAGTACGGCGCGCACTGCATCGTCGTCGAGCCGCCGGAGTTGGTGGCGGAGATGAAGCGGGTGGTGCGGGAGATGGCGAGGAACTACGGGATATGAATGCCGCTCAATTGGGCGGCGAGAGTGTGATACACTAGATCCAAGTGAATAGATAAGATCGATGAGTAAAGAATAAACATGGCGTACAATGACTTGCTAACCGAATATCTTGAGACAGGCATTCTAGGCCGCATGGTTGCGCACGGTTATGCTCTTTATCCAGCTAAGTCAGCGGGATACGAAGGGCGGCGGGGTATAGATTACCATGTAGATATGTCCATTCGCACACATATCATCAACGGGTTATTCCCTGTAACACGGTTGTTGGACTATCTGGCTATAAACGGCATTTACACGATGCCGGAGAATGATTTTCGTCGATTGCTGGTTTTCTTCACCACACATGATTTCCACAAAGACCCGGATGTGCAAGACCTGAAAGAGCGTGGAGAATTTGACGTTCCATTGGCGCAAGTTGAAGAAGAGATGCTCGCTCTGGAAATTTCAAATTTTGTAACTACCACCCCGGTTGAGCATCGTGTAACAATGGTACATTCTCCCAGTCCAAAGGTTGGCGACTACTCTGAGGCCAGAGCAGGGACGAGCAAAATAGAACCGTGGGTGCACATCGCAGACGCGCTTTCAAGTATGCAGACGGCACGCGACTATCGGACGGTCGAAAACTATCTCAATAAGATTCTGGCGCGGCAACTCACTCGCCAGCCCTTGTCTTTCTACTGGCATGAGTTAGACGATTATCGGGGAATTTCTACCCTGCTATTGCATCAAGCCATCTCCACTGAGTTGCAAGAAACATGGCAACTATTTCCCCTGCTTTACTTTCCCAACGGGGTACTTTATATCGGGCCAACTAGAGACGAAAAAAGTTTAGACGTGGACAGCCTGCGCCAAGGCATTGGAAAAGCCTTCTTCAATCTCATTCAAGAAAGTCTTGCAGATAAAGCGTTGGCAGTTGCAGAGGCGGCTATAGCTGAGTCACAGGGAACTACAAAGTTCAGGGCGTATGCTTTTGTTTTTGCTAATGTGGAACAAATGGTACTAGCTCTCAGAAATAGGGCGCAACGCAAAAAAGCGAAACTCTTTCTGACAGAACGCATCGGAGGAGCGCTTACCCGCAAGTATGCTAACACCACCGAAGTAGACATTCAAAGGGCTGTCGAGAGCTTCTGTCACCTTTATATGATTCCAGTCACAGCCGAACAGGATAGTGACTTCTCCACAAAATGGAAGGCAGTATCCAGTTTCATTATGGGAATTGAGAGTATTGCAATGGGCTTAATGGGAGATCGAAGTATCGACTGGCTTTTTGATTTCTTTCATACACCGAAGGCCATCGCTCAAACGATCACTGTCAATAAGAAAATCCTGACATCCGGCGGAAAAGCTGATCATGCGATCATCATCGCTTATCATTATTTGACTCAGCATAGCTTTGGGGCCGATCGGCGCCCCGCTGATGCCGCCGATCTCGCAGTAATTCTTAGTGAGTTGCAATGGCAGACTGCGGCTGCTTTAAAACCTTTTGACTCAATCGCCCAACGCTTAAAGTACGCTAATAAAGAGACGGGACTTGAGACCGAGATCACCAGTTATATCAACGAGCATTTGTTACTATCCTTTGCTCAAGTGCGCGCGGTGGTATCGCCGTTAGCTCAAGTAGCTCGTGAACGAAAGTCCGGCTATGGCAAACTCTGTTCGTTCTGCAATCGTGTAGCTTCAAAAATCCTAAAGATAGAACTTGCAGGTATAGTCACCACGACTTTTTCCAATCGTCGTATACCGAGTCAAGTCGTCAAAGAAATGCAAGTCTGGTGTCCAATGTGCTACTTGGAATTTGTACTTCGAGAGCAATTGGGGCTTGGCTATACCAGGGGCTACAGCAAAGCCGATTCAGATCGACTCTACCTATTCCTTCTGCCTGACTACTCTTTTACCCCGGAGTTCTGGCAATTTGCCCGGCACAAGCTACTCCAGCCTTTCGAGAGTGTGACCAAATTGCATCTGCGGCGTGGCTACCACGAGGAGGCCGATGCCCCAACTATTCCTAATACATGGCTCTTGCATGGAGCAGTGGATGATCGATGGTTAGATGAAGTTCAAAGACTCTTTGAAAAGGCTGCCCAAGAAATGCAAGTGGTTAACGAGAAAACAGGAAAATCCCCGCGCGAAATGTTGGGCGAGAAAATGAAACTTGCGCCTCTGCACTCTCCCAACTTCCAGATTCTCATTTACGAAAACTCCGTAAGCAGCCGGGATAAGAAATTGGCTCCCACCCGTTCGGAAATGTGGTCCAAGGCCGCTTACTCGGCCACACTGCTTCACCTGCTTCTTGGCGTACGAGTCTATGTGACGGACAAGCCTTATCTGCCGCTGACACGGCCTGACGAAATGAAGCATATTATTGAATTGGACGGCGCGCACCTGCTACTTAGAAACGTGCTGCCTCGCAATGAGCAGCTAACCGCTCCGGCGGGAACCGTGATCGCGTTGGTCGATCTGAAAGAGGCGATAGACTTGCTTTCAGCGGTCTGGGAAGTAAATGCGGCTTTATCGGGCGGAAAGGGCAACCGCGATAAACAAGTTGCAGGTATTTTGGAGCAAGTGAATATGGAGCCACTGGCCGCTGCTCGCTTCTACAAAGAGCGGCAAACGGCTGGCTTCGTGGTGTATCCGGCCCTCCTTCGGGCCTGCGAGCTATTGCTCAATTTGAAAGGAGAGGGCAAATTGAACCTGGCACAACAACTCACCGAGGCCTCGCTTCAGCTGTACATCCCGCTGAGCAAAAAGGAGGGCAAGGCGCACCGTTACGAAACGATGTTGCGCACTGCCGTAGAGGTCGTCAAGACTAGCCCACGCAATGTTGACGACGAATTTCTCGTGGCACGGGTAGCTGGGCATCTGCTCAAACGTCTGAATCGCATTGATGGGGGCGTTGTCCCGCTTTACGGTGAAGCATTGGCGCAGGCTGCTACTGACTTCGCGCGGCTGGTCGTGTTCGACCTATTCCACCAACACTGTCAGGGTCGCGCAGCGCGACTCACACACGAAGAAAATGCCATCGCCGACGCAATCTACTATCTAACAGACCGCCAAATTGGAGGCGCCTGGAAGAAGTACAAGGCGGACCAAGCCGCCCGCAAATCAAAGGAGAAGAACCATGCAACTGAGTGACTTTACCACCCTGCAAGTCGCGGACTATCGTCGCTTCCTGATGACCGAAGGCAATATTCCTATCCCCAAGTATCGGCAGGGGCGTTACATTCAAGTCGTCGTGCTGCGCGAGACAAAGTCGCACGCCATTTTCACCACCGAGGGGCAAACACTCGACGTGGAGGTGTTGCAAGCCGGTCTGCACAACACCCAGGCAATTGACCGGATCGTGATGTATAAGCGCAAGCAGATTGCTCCGGAGCGACGCACCGGGAGGGCACTCTCACGAGCGCGCGGCTTTGGGCCGGTGGAAGATAAGAAAGACGCCAAAGGCAAAGTCATCGTCCCTCAAGGCGAGTGCGAGATCATGGGCAATGCCTGCGGGCTATGCGCCGACTGTATCTTGTACGGCTTTGCTGCCACGACCGGAACCGCCTCACAGAAGGCCCGCGTGCTGACGGACAGCGGGTTCGTCATTCGCTCACAAGATCAAGTGATGCGGGATATCAAACTCAATGCAATCCAAGAGACGACGGCAGGCGGTATTGCCGGCAGCGCCTATGCTCATCGAGAGAATGTCTTACCGCAAGTCTTTCTCCCGACTGCTGAAACGTTGCTGGATGTGACCCCACCCGAGTTCATTTACGTGTTGAGCAACATCCTGATGACCACTCGCTACGGTGCGGAGAGCAACCGGGAAGGTTTCGTCCGCAATCACATTTTGGGCATCTACTTCTCCGAGGCGGAAGTCTTCTCTAATCTGGAGCTTACGCAACGCTTCTACGATGCGCTTGCCGTCAGCGCTCCCAACGCGAACGAGAGCGATCCGAAGCAAGTGCCCGATTATCTTGCGCACAAGGACTTTCAGGCGAAGTGGAAGGAAGTCGCCGAGACCAGCCTCAAAGCCACTATTGGGCAAGTGAAGCGCATGACCGATGAACATCTGGCCGCACTCGTCGCCGACACCCAAAAACTCTACGCAGATGAAGGGAGTCTCACGAAGTTTCTGCGTGAGTTGCATCAGCAGGCTTTCGACTATGCCACGCAGATCAAAGGCAAGGCAACGCCCAGCGAAGAGGAGAATGAATCAACCGAGGAGAGCAGTGGCGAGGAGGCGTAGCCATGCACCTTTATCGTTGTGATTTGATCCTGCATGACTATCTCTTCTTCGCCACAACCGAGCGTGGGAAAGTGGCCGAAACCGGGCCATTCGTTCACAATTACGCGTTGACCTATGCGCTCGGCTGGGCGCGTTCAGCATGGTACAGCGAAACTCAAGAGCCACATTACCCAGAAGAACTGGCCGCTGCATGGCGAACAGAAGCTGCCTATGTTACGCCTGCTACCTTGCTGAGGGGCGGGTATCTCATCAACCAGTACAATACCATGCCAGAGAGTTATGGTCTCGGCAAAGGTCAATCCATTGGCTACCCCGATTGGGGATTTGCCAAATGCCTTCGCCCGGCGGCGCACTTTCGGTTTTACGTCGTCAGTCGGAATCTCAAAATGCTTCCGCGTTTTATTCGGCTGGGCAAATTCATGGCAAAAGCCGAAGTACGAGCTGAACATGCCCGGCGTATCGAGCGGGCAACGGGTACTTGTATAGCGAATGCTTTGCTGGCGTGGGATGATCTCAAAGCCACGCCCACTGTGTTTGACCTGACTGCGAACGCACTTCCCACACGATTAATCAATCAGGGGCGATTTACCAATGCTGATCATCTCCGCGCGGAGTTCTCAGATGGCAGAGTGGTGCTGCCTCTTGCGGCAGGCTATCTCTCTGCCGCTGACAAAAGGGCATTCAAGTGCAAGCGATGCCTGGAAGCGCTCAAGTTTCTGGAGACGGCTCTATGCGGCTCCTGGTAGATGGGCTAAGATACGAGACACTTGAGGCCCCTTTCATAGGTGGGCTAAAGCCTTACGCGCACCAAAGCCGCACCCTAGCTTTGGTGCGCGAGGCCATTGCAAAGAATGAGACGTTGTGCATCTTGAATGCCAGTGTAACAGGCAGTGGCAAGACAATGGCAAACTTTGCTCCAGCGATTTTAGATGGGCAGCTAACACTAGGCATTTATCCTACTAACGAGCTTATCCGCGACCAGGAAGGCGCACTTCGTGCGTACCTGAGACAAGATGATGTTGTGAGAATTGACAGTGATGAACTGGACTATTGGCAAGATGTGATGCATGTGCGAGGCCACACGGCAGCGCTTCAGCCGATTATGGCCGTGTGGGAAAAGAAAGCGCTGCTGACGAATCCAGACATTTTATATCTGATGGCTTATGATCTCTACGGCTATAGCTCCAAAGTTGGCTACCGCGAGCGTATCTTTCAGGCATTACTCAATGAATATCCAGTGATTGCTTTTGACGAGTTCCATCTATACGATACCAAACAGGTAGGGAATGTTGCGTTCATCGTAGGGACAATTGCTCGGTTAGCGCCTAATAAACCCCACCTCTTCATATTCTCGTCGGCCACGCCAAGCGGAGTACGCGCGTGGGCTGAAGACCGGTTGGGTCTGCGCGTTGAGGATGTTACGGCTGAGGCCACGATCTCCGGGCGTGTTGTCTGCGAACCAATAGATAGCCTAACATTGTTACCAACTGACCTGAGTCGTTGGAAAGGGTTAGACACTATTCAGTCTATTGTCTGGCCTGAGGTACACGCATATCTTGACCAGTATTCGACAGCACGCGGGGTATTCATCCTTGATAGTGTCTATGACGCAAAAGTACTGGCAGCTTGGTTAGGCAAAAAGTTTGGCGATGCTGCCGTTGGCGAAATTCACGGATATATGGACAAAGCCGACCGCGCCGGAAACCTCGAGCGACGATTCACCGTGGGAACCACCACGATTGACGTCGGCGTTGATTTGACAGGTAACAAGGCCAAAGATTTTATTGTTTTTGAGGCGCGTTCAGGAGCACAGTTTACGCAACGCTTAGGCCGATTGGGGAGACGTGGGCGCGAACATGTAAATATCTACCCCCCCAACTTTGCATGGGCAATGGTGCCTCACTATGTTCAAAAAGAGGTTGCCAGACAAATAAAAGAGAGGGGCGTAAACGCAAGTGAGTATTTGTCTCGCAAAGATGTTTTGAACCAAATAGAAGTCGCCTATACACCGCGAGAGGAGTTCAGAAGGTATTGGACAAATTATTCACCTTATGAGGCGGCAGCAGCGAAAAAACGGATACTTACCTCTGGGTTGAGTGACAATCGCAAGATGACTGAAGAACGATTACGCCGTGTGATCTGTGAGCTGTATCGCGGAACTCGTCGCGATGTTTCAAGTGAACAGATAGCGGCAATTGGGAGTGGGATTGAGTGGAGCCAGCAAGAGTTATGGGAGCAATTTGGCCTCTCCACGAACGAACATAAGGGTAGCGATGGGAAGATGTATCGGGATTGGTATCTTGACGACTTAGAGACATTCCGGAGTGGAGGCGAGTTTCAGGTTGCGCTATACGACACGCTTGATGAACGGCGCGGGTTATTCCCTTTCAAACTTTACAACTTACCCTTTGTGTTACGTCGAACGGTCTTTCGTGAAATGAGCAAAAACCGCTTTGAGAAGATCGTCAAACAAAAAGCAGGAGTTCGAGCGGAGAGATTCCTTCGGCGAGTAGAACGCGCGACCCCTCTAGGCTATTTACAGATAGAGGGATTGACCGATTCGGTTAACCACTTCTGGTTTCAGATTGAAGAAAGCCAACTGATGCGTCAAAGTGGGTCAATGTTCAAACTCGCGGATTGGGAGATTGGCGCCGAGAGTTCGTGTTCGCTCGAAACTGTCAATGCTGCTCTTGCTAAACGCACCTTGATTGTCTGGTACACCCAAATGGCTCCGTGGGACTTGACGATTGACTTCAACTTACCTCCAATGTTTCAATTGTATTCACTTCGGCCAATAGGTCTGAATGGGCGATCAACTATTGGTGATCAATTTTGGTCGGTAGCCTTTGGTTTGGCAGCGTTTTTCCTTAGCACAGTTCCAAAATCAACCAACGGCGCAATCTTTGCATAATGATGCTGACTACTCTCTATGCCTCCCTCATTAGCCTCTACGCCCTGCACGACAGCGTCATCCCGCACACGCAGGGACGTAGTATGTGTGCAACGAGCTTGTGCATGATGCCACGAGCCGTGTATCTATTCGTGCGGTGCTCGTTGTCACCACACTGTGGTAAACAGATTCAAAGCAGCAATCTTGGGATCGCGTGTGAGGAGGGGAAGGTCCAGGTGCAGTGCAGTGGCCGCAATAATGCGATCAGGCATGTCGGGAACTGTGTTGCGATCAACACGTCCAAGGGCCATGGTCACATCCAGATCGAGCGGTGCCACTTGATAGTTCTCCGAACCGGCGCGGAGCAAATCGATGACCCGTTGAACGGCGTCGGATGCGATCTTTCCTTTTTCAGAGAGGTAGATTATTTCGACCAGCGCGATGGCCGGGATGATGATGATATGCTCACCTGCATCAGCCTGCTCGAAGACATCTCTGACACGGGCGGACAGTTGCGGGGCAGCATACAGATGCCAGAGCAATGCGTGCGCATCGCTGACCCACCGGCTCATACGTCACGCTCGCCGAAGTTGCTCCACATCTCGCGCCGCGCGTCGGCAATATCCTGCTCGGTGATCGGCGGGAGATCCTTCCACAGCCCGCCGAGCCGGATCAGTCGTTTGGGTGGCTGCCCGGACTTGAAGCGCAGGAACTCGATGAATTCGCCTACTTCGGAGAGCGTCTCCGGCGGCAGTTCATCCAGCGCGGCAATGATTTGATCCTTAGTCGGAGGTTGAACGGCCATGGCTCGCCTCCTCAACTTTTGGTGACAACCACGCTGTACCTCAAAGCCAACATGGCTGCTTGGGTCGGATTATACCGCAATTCGCAACTCGCAACTCGCAGACTCAATCAGCTTCGACCTGATTTCGATGCCGCCGTCGAGCCTGGTCGACCACGCGCAAGTCAAATGCGACTGGTGGACATGGCAAACTGAAGACAAGCAAACGTGGCGCGTTCCGCAAGGCATGAAATACACCTTCAACCGCTGAATTGCAATGCCGCTGACAACACGACCACTTGACTACCCGACCAACTGACCATCCGACCAACTGACCACCCGACCACCAGACTAGCCGACTACCCGACCAAATGACCACCCTCTACTCCTCCCTCATCCGCCTCCACGCCTTGCACGCCGGCCTCATCCCGCAGACCCAGGGCCACCTCGCGCACGCAGCGTTCCTGAAACTCGTAGAACAAGTCGATCCTGACCTGTCGGCCGCACTGCACGATGCGAACGCGCGCAAGCCGTTCACGCTCAGCCCATTGCACGGCCTGCCGGCGCCGCACCGGGGCGAGGCGCGCCTGCGCGCCGGA
>DATEUF010000243.1:0-6578 GCA_035283325.1 Pyrinomonadaceae bacterium
GTTTTTATTGAGGCTCCGGCGAGGAAGTCTGGTCGAATGTAGTTGCGTTTTCCGAGCTGCCTCCGCCGACCGAACGGTTATTTCAAACGGGAATCGCCTATCCGATGCGTGCGGAAATTAGCGGCAGCGGCGTCGGTGCGATCAGGCGTTGCGTTTTCTCCACCGGTGCCTTCGTAGAACCAATTGAGGTTTGGGAGCAGCCACGCCAATTGGAATTCGGGGTCATCGCTCAGCCTCCGGTCATGGAGGAGTGGTCGCCCTACCAACATCTTGCCCCGCCACATCTCGAGAACTATCTGGTATCACGTCGAGGGCGGTTCGCATTAACACCATTGCAGGATGGTCGCACTTTGCTGGAGGGAACGACCTGGTATCAAAACAGATTTTGGCCCGCTCCCTATTGGCACATCTGGTCTGACTATATAATCCACCGCATACATCAACGTGTGTTGATACACATTAAAGAGGTCTCCGAGTCAGGGAGGGAGAATCGTTGAACTTGAAGAGCGCCATATCGATAACCAAACGGTCCGTAGCGTTATTCACTGTGCTGTTGGCGGCCTTGCCGGGCGCGGCCAATTTTCAAATCGTTAGCAATGTCACTGCGCGAGGCCAGCAAGGTAGTGCCGCGGCAGCACCTGAACAACGGCGGGATGAAAAGCTCTGGAAAAAGGCGGTAGAAATTCAGCGCAAATCGATTGTTGTTGATACGCACAACGATATCCTTTCGATGATGACAGATGAAAACTACGACATCGGTGTTTCTTCAGTTGGTAAGTATCACACCGACCTCGCTCGCATGAAGCAGGGAGGGCTGACGGCTGAGTTCTTCTCGGTTTACGTGGACCGTAAATATGCGACAGAAGGTGGCGCCGCCCGACGTGCGCTCGACATGATAGATTACGTTTATCGTGCGGCGGAAAAACATCCTGACGCACTGATGATGGCCTACTCTGTCGCGGACATTCGGCGGGCAAAAAAGCAGCAAAAAATCGCCTCCCTAATGGGAATAGAGGGTGGCCACGCAATAGAAGATTCGCTAATGGCCTTGCGCGATTTCTATCGCTTGGGTGTGCGCTACATGACTCTGACTCACAACAACACCAATAACTGGGCCGACTCTTGCTGTGATGAGGCCCGCCATAATGGCCTTTCGGACTTTGGGAAAGAGGTCGTCAGAGAGATGAACCGTCAGGGCATGCTAATCGATGTGTCGCATGTGTCAGACAAAACAATGAGTGGTGTGCTGGATTTGTCAAAGGCGCCAGTGATTGCATCCCATTCTTCGGCCCGGGCCCTTGGTGACCGGCCGCGTAACATCCCAGACAATCTGCTGCGGCGTTTCGCACAAAATGGCGGAGTCGTCATGGTCAATTTTTATCCCGGCTTTATTGATCAAAAAGTCATTGATGCCGGCAAGAAGCGCGATGCCGACCTTAAGGCACAGATTGAGGCCTTGGGAAAAAAATACAAGAACGATGCTAAAACGCTGGAAGAGGAGACCAACAAACTATTGGCCGCTTACCCGCTGCCACAGACAACCTTGTCAGTGGTCATTGACCATTTCGATCATATTGCAAAAACGGCGGGTATCGATCACGTCGGGATCGGATCAGATTTCGACGGCATACCTTCGGTTCCCGTAGGAATGGAAGATATTTCCAAGCTGCCGAACATCACTTACGAGTTGCTAAAGCGTGGGTACTCGGAGAAGAACATTCGCAAGATCCTCGGGGAGAATTTCCTGCGCGCCTTTGCGGAGGCCGAGCGGGTAGCCGGTGGGATGAGAAAGACCCTTAGCGCCGGCGCCAGCGTCCGCCGAATAGGACCAGACAAATGAACTAACAACAATGCAGAAGGCCGGAATCTACATTCATATCCCGTTTTGCCTTTCACGCTGCTCTTACTGCGACTTCGCAACGGGTATGTACAACCCTGCTGAAGCAGATCGCTATGTAGCAGCAGTGATACAAGAGATTAGCTTGTGGCAGGAAGTTGATCAGCCACCGGCCGTCGATACGATCTATTTTGGGGGTGGCACTCCTTCACTGCTCTCGCCGACGCAGATGGGAAGCATTCTCGTGGCTGTGAAGCGCAGGTACCTGGTAAACGATGACGCTGAAATAACAATGGAGATGAATCCAGGAAGCGCGGGACCCCCGCGCCGGGCGGCGACAAATTTTGACTCTCCGATTGATGTGCTTCATGAGTTTCGCATAATAGGAATTAATCGAGTCAGTTTTGGCGCGCAGACCTTTCATAATCGGGAACTTGCCCGCTTGGGTCGGTCACACACAGCGGAGGAAGCACGGCAAACTTTTCGCAACCTCCGTGAGGCCGGCTTCCACAACATCAGCTTCGATTTGATCGCCGGCTTGCCGGGCCAGAGCCTTGAGGATTGGCAGCACAATGTCGCTGCAGCCCTCGCTCTCCGACCGGAACACTTGTCCTTTTATTTGCTGGAGGTCCATCATGGCACGCCGCTGGCGGAACACATCAAGCGGGGACTACAGCCTGCGCCAGACGACGATCTCGCAGCCAAGATGTACGGGTTGATTTTGGACCGCGCTTGCGCTGCCGGATACGAGCATTATGAGATTTCCAATCTTTCCCTGCCCGGATTTGCCTCAAAGCATAATACAAAATACTGGACCAGAGGGCCTTACTTTGGATTCGGATGTTCGTCACATTCCTTCGACGGCAGGCGGCGGCGGTGGTCGAACGAACGAGCCTTGGCTCAGTACCTGGATCTAGTTGACCGTGGCATTTCTCCAATAGCGGAACGAATAACGTTGGATGAGGACGATGCGTGCGCGGAATCGATCTTCCTGGGTCTGCGGCTAATGCGTGGTATTAGCCTGCGCCAGTATGAAGAGCGCTTTTGCATTGACCTGCTGGCGCAGCATCCGCAAGAGGTGTCACGATTCTCAGAAGCGGGACTTATTAGAATTGATGGTGATGTGATCAGGCTCACGCGTTCGGGAGCCTTGCTTTCCAATGAAGTATTCTCAGCTTTTGTGTAGCGGCACCATTAATGCTGCTAACCGAGAATGTGCTGGTGCCCCGCCTTTTGAGAAGAATCACCATATATCATTTGCAATTCCTCATTTGACATCTGGGCTACAGTTTGGCACTGGACTGCCGCAGTCTTAAGAAATTCAATGGAAAATGAATTTCGGCGCCGCCCGGCGCATCGAGACACTCCCCTGAACTAGGCAAAAATGAAAAATGGCGAACGTCCAATAAGACATGGCAAATGTTAACTTATTCGGCCGATGAGTGAGCCTCTAATCATAGCTATTGACGGTCCATCCGGCGCCGGCAAATCAACGCTAGGTCGTAAATTAGCTCGAGCACTCGGGCTGCTTTACATTGACACCGGCTCAATGTACCGAGCCGTCGCTTTAGCTGTAATGAAGTCAGGCGTAGACTTGGAGGACCACGCTGCGATTGGATCCCTAGCGTCACGCTTGCGACTCGATCTCGAGGGCGATCCCGATTCGCTGAAAGTCTACCTCGAAGGCCGGGACGTTACCGAAGAGATTCGCACGGAAGAGGTCACTCACATTTCATCTATCATTTCCACCATTCCGGCCGTACGCCGCGCGATGGTGAGCCGGCAACGGGAATTGGGAAGGGGCGGGGCGGTTCTCAATGGACGCGATATAGGGACCGTCGTTTTTCCTGATGCTCAAGTGAAATTTTTCCTGACTGCCTCACCAAAGGAGCGCGCGAAGAGACGCTTTGCCGAAACAGGTGACGAAACACCGAGTTTTGATGAAGTTCTTACCGAAATGATTGACCGTGACAGGCGAGACTCCACGCGCGCGGATTCTCCGCTGGCCGTGGCTCACGACGCTGTGCTGATTGACTCCACAGGGCTTTCAATTGCTGACGTCCTTACCAGGATGCTCAGCACAGTGCGAGCTAAGACGAAAACTACAGAGTGAGGCATGTTTACTGGAATAATTGAAGAACTTGGTCGCGTGCAACGGATCGAAAAGCGAGGTCAAGATGCGCGTATCGTCATTGATGCGCATATAGTAACTGCCGACACGCACAGTGGAGATTCGATCGCCGTAAATGGCGTCTGCCTGACAGCATTGGATGTCACGAAAGAATCCTTTGCTGCCGATTGTTCCCGGGAAACGCTCGAGCGTTCGACACTCGGGTTGCTCCAGGCCGGCACACCTGTAAATCTCGAGCGCGCCGTAACCCCGGCTACCCGGTTGGGTGGACACATCGTGCAGGGACATGTGGACGCGCGAGGGAAATTTCTCGGCGTCGAAGCACAGGGTGGCTCATGGACCGTGCGCATTGCTTATCCTCCGGATATCGCCAAATATCTTGTATACAAAGGTTCAGTAGCTGTGGAGGGTATCAGCCTGACAATTGCCTCTCTGACCCGAGAGTATTTTGAAATTGCTGTTATCCCGAAGACCTGGGAGATTACTAATCTCTCACTGCTTCGGCCGGGGGAAGACGTGAATCTTGAGGTCGATGTTATTGCCAAATATGTCGAACGAATTTTGACGGCTTGTGATGTTTAGTCGGGAACATCAAACTCACTGATCATCCTCAATTGAGAATACCTGGGGCCGATTCTGGTCGGTCTGTTTCACACCGAGCGGTGGCAAGAGGCCGCCTTCAACCAGATCGTCATTGCCGCCGGAGTTGGCGCTAAGCATCAGATCGTCGCTATCACGCCGGCGATTTGGTCCAAAGCTGTAGACTTTGATCAGGTGTGCGCCATCCGGACTTACCGTCACCAACACCCAGTAGGAGAGGCCCCACGGATCAAGTGCAAAGCGACGTCGCAGCGCAACGTCGGTATCGGCCAGCTCAGCACACTGTGTAGTCATGAAGCGAGTCAAGCCCTCCGGCTTGAGATAGCCACGCTGTTCGGCACTGAACACTCTTCTGTGACCAAGAGCTTCCCGTTGTTTCAACATCGGAGTTGCGGCCTCACCCTGAATAATGTCGGCCAGAAGACTTTGCAACTCGACTTTCGCACAGCCACTGTTTGCGGCCACGTACCTCCGCTCATGCGCATTGCTTATCTCAGTAAGGCCAAAAGAGAGCAAAAGAACAACCACAAATCCCACGAAAGCTTTTGACGCCGTTAGGTGCCGTCCTGTGATTGCCAGGGAGCCGAGCAGGAAAAGGCCGGCCAGCATGGCTTCATACCACTCACTCGAGAGTAGTATCGGATGCCAGCTGTGCAAAACCACCAGAAAGACTGCCCATCCGGCATACTGAAACGGAGGAGCGGTTGCCCCAAGTCGGCCCAGCAGATTCTGAGTACGACGCCAGCGGGCAAGCAGAGGCAAGATAACAAAATAACCGGTAACAACGAGAGCGAACACAAGATCGTGGGCGCCGGAAGAGAAGAAGTTGTGAATGTTAATTTCCTGCTGAACGTTCTCCGCCAGGAAGAACTTCGGCGGCTTAAGACCCAGCAGGCGTTGCCCCCAGCTAAACTCCTCGCCGGCGCTGATCAGACAATAGATCGCCACCAGGCCATCGACCAGTCTTTTCTTAAGGAGTCCATTCTTGAGTCCAATAAAAGTAGCGGCCAAATAAAAGACCACGGTGACCCACTCAACGATGTGGTCTTCCCGCGAGATCCGCTCATAAGAGTCGAACCACCAGCGGGCCATTGTCGCCATGAGAACGAGGCTTGCAGCTATCAGCAGATGTACGATTGCCGGAGGCTCGGAGCTGGTCTTAGTTACGCGCGTGTCACTAGCGCCGGAATAGGAGCCATTCCAGGTTCTGAGATTCGCGCGCTTCATCTTGAGAAGACCGGTTGCCTGAGTGCGGGAGCAAGTTTACACCCAATAATGAACAAGACCGGCTCTTTCGTAAAGAGCCGGTCTTGAATAAGGAGCAAAGAGGATCAAAGACACGCCGAAACGCCGATGGCGAGCCGAGCCGTTGTGCCAGGCTTAACGTCTTCGACGAACAGCCGCCAATACTCCGGTAAGGCCAGTGCCAAGCAGGATCAGTGAGAACGGTTCCGGTACGGCGCCGGGCTGAGTGCCGACGTCACTGGTGGCTCCGTCACCACTTGAATTACCGTGGAGAAAGTGATTGTTACCGATGGAGGCGAAGCTGATGTTTGACTTGGCTCGGGAGGGCAACGCCAAGTTCTTCTGCAACGAGAGTGACTCGAGTGCAGCGGTTTTATTGGCTTCCGTTATTGTGCCCGGAGGGTTCAGTGCACCGGCAACGATTCTGTCGTTAACTGTAGTGTTGCTGGCGTAAGTCGAGACACTAAGCGCAATTAGCATCGCTGCTGCGATGCCCAGTAATAATAGTTTATGTGTCATGCGCTTTCTCCTTGCATCCGCACCGACAAGGCGACGTTTCTTAAGGCTACGGCCCGAATTCGGTTTCGCAAACTATGGATCTGACCGCAACGAATCCGGCAAATTGCAGGCCACACGGAACGCCAAAGTCTTACCAAGCTTTTCCTCGGTTTTCTTGGGATCTATGGGATATCTAGAGAGAGGCTGTCTGATTCCTGGATGCAGAATCCAGAATCCGGACTCGTTTCGGCGGCTCTATCTTGCGCT
>DATEUF010000244.1:0-2711 GCA_035283325.1 Pyrinomonadaceae bacterium
TAGGCTTCCCGGCTATAGGTCTGCAGGCTCTCGGCCGCCCGCCGGTAAGCCAGGATCTTGTAGATGACCTCGCCCTTGATCTCGAGCAGGTCGCCGATGGCGAAGAAGATCTCGGCCAGCTCGTAATTAGAATATCGTTTGCCTGTCATGTGTATAAATGAAAGATGGTTCTTATTTTTGAGCTTGAATTGCTCCGAGATTGTCCCCACTCAGGGCGATGACCAATCGAAGCAACTGGGTTTATAATATTCAATAAGACTAAATATATCTAAATATACCGCAAAGTTGCGTTATATGCACTGGTTAGGCGGCCAAGTCGTTCTGAGAAAGGCAACGATGCCAGACTACATTTGTGTTACGTGTGGAAACCAATACGCCATGTCTGAAAGGCCTCCACTTCATTGTCTGATCTGCGAGAATGAACGGCAGTATGTCAACCCCAACGGTCAAACCTGGACTACGCTTGGTGAGTTAGCCCGAGAGCATCACAACCTCGTGAAATCGTTGGAGAGGGGGCTGACCGGGATTGGCACTGAGCCCAAGTTTGCAATTGGACAACGTGCACTGCTTGTACAGACACCCAGAGGAAACGTCTTGTGGGATTGTGTAAGCCTCATTGATAATACCACCATCGGAGCGATCGAGGCCTTAGGTGGGATTTCAAGTCTTGCAATGTCTCATCCCCACCTGTTTGGAAGTATGGTCGAATGGAGTCATGCGTTCGGCAATGCGCCAATTTATCTGCATGCCGATCATAAGCCATGGGTTCAACGATCCAATCCTGTTATCGAATTCTGGGAGGGAGAGACCCTTGAACTGAAGGAAGGTATCTCGCTTCACCGCTGTGGCGGACATTTCGAAGGCTCGACTGTACTGCTGTGGCCGGATGGAGCAGAGGGCCTCGGGGTGCTGTTGAGCGGAGATACCATTTATGTGGCCCCGGATCGCCGCCACGTCTCATTCATGTATAGCTACCCTAATTTCATTCCCCTCTCGGCTTCGACAGTTGACAGCATTGTCGCTAAGGTCATGCCACTGCGGTTCGACCGTATCTATGGTCATTTCTTTGGCTTGGAGATCGAGGGGGATGCCAAGAGCGTTGTGCAACGGTCGGCGGAACGATACAAGCAGGCCATTGGATTCCTACGTTGAACTTCGTTCAGGCAGCGTAACCCGCGCATCCGCCGTTTGCGGAGCAAATCGGCTGATGCGCAATCGTTGAGGAAAGGAGATAGTCTTGAACTCTGATTACCATCAACCCATCTTCGTTCCGGCGGACTCAGGCAAGAAGCTGGAATTTCGTGCTGTCACGCACAAACTGACGGGTCAGCAAACCGGCGGCGCGTATTATCTCTTCGAGTCAGTCTTTGGCCCCGGGGATGGAAACCGGCTTCACGTCCATCACCGCGAAGACGAAGTCGGCTACGTTTTGGAGGGCGCGTTGGAAATCCGGCTCGCTGATCAAACCGTGGTCGTTGAGGCAGGGAGTGTCGCGCACCTGCCGAAGAACGTCCCACATGCGATCCGCAATCCACTCAAGACACCCTCGCGGTACTTGTTCATGACGATTCCCGCCGGACTCGACCAATGGTTCGATGCGCTCGAGGCCGCAAGGCGGGATGGCACGCTGGATGATGCACTGTACCGTAAACTCTCGCTGGATTATGGAATTGAATGGTTGGAGTAGCCGATGAAAAGCCTGCTCTGGCTGGGTGATCCAAAATCATTTGATGCCGGACTGGTGGGCGGCAAGGCGGCAAATCTCAGCCGCCTTGCCCACCTGTATCATCGCGTGCCGGATGGCTTCTCCCTGCCGGTGACGGTGATGGATGAGGTACACCCGTTGGACCTACGCAATGAAATCACCGCCGCCATTTCGGACCTGATGGCCTGCCACAGCCTCCCGCACTTTATCGCCGATGGCGCGGCTGAAGCCTGTCGTTAGCCCGCTCGTCGTAAGCGCGGTGGTCAGCAAGTTTGCGGTGATGCTCGTCACATTTCGACAGCCACGTAAGGGCGGGCATGTGGTGAGTGAGGGAAGCAATGAAAGGAGAACGCCTATAAGCCAAAAGTCCTGAACTGCTCCTACATTACTGACTCTCAATCATCGGTGCGTGTCGTTACGAATCGCACCCCATTCACACAGTCACCAAAGGGAAAAAGGAGAATATCCAATGTCAACCGAACAAAACAAGGCAGTCGTCCGCCGTTTCATCGAGGAGATCCTGACCAACCAGAACGCTGCTCTCGTGGACGAACTGCTCGCTCCCGACTATGTCAACCATTTCCTCCCTGGGGGACGCGAGGGCTTCAAACAGTTCCCCACCATGCTGCGCTCGGCTTTCCCCGATCTCAAGTTCCACTACAGCGTCGAGCATCTGATCGCTGAAGGGGATTACGTTGTGGTGCGGATCACGTACCACATTACAAACGCTGGCAAAGAAGCAACCGGATCGGACCTGAGTGAATACCGCCTCGCTAGCGGTAAAATTGTGGAAGATTGGCCTCCAAGCGGCACGGCAGCTCTGCTCCAACAGGTCGGGGTGACTCTTCCATCAGGGTAGGGCGGTAGGTAGGCATTCAGCGGGAATAACAAGCGAAGCGCGTCGCCTTTTCAATGCGGTGTTGCCAAAAAGCACAAGTGTGCAAAGCCAAGTGAGGCTTGGCAATCTAGGGCGCGGGCTAACACCGGCATGAACCCGACGCGCTTC
>DATEUF010000245.1:0-17270 GCA_035283325.1 Pyrinomonadaceae bacterium
CCACTACAAGCTCACGTCCGCGGGCCACGAACTCTTCACGGTCTGCCAGTCGCTCGGCGAGTGGGGTGCGCGTTGGCTCGAGATCGCCCCCGAGAACCTCGACCCCTTTGTGGCCCTGTGGTCGATGTGCAACGCGCTCCGCCGAAACCGGCTCCCGGATCGACGCGTCGTCATCCGCTTCGACTTCACCGGCCGCCCGCGCAATGAACGCTATTGGCTACTCATCGAGCACGGAGACACCGAGATCTGCAAGACGTACCCCGGCATCGACGAGGACCTCTACATCACGGCGGAAGCCGAAGCCTTCGTCAAATGGCACGCCGGCCAGCTCACCTGGGCCCAAGCCACCTGCGAGGACCGCATCCAACTCGACGGCGCTCCGTCGCTCGTAAGAGCCTTCCCAACCTGGAACGCCCGCAGCATGTTCGCCCACATCAGGCCGGTCTCCCGCACCGCCACGAGCCCCGCAGGCTGACATCCTCGACGCGGCCTCCCACTGCGGCAGCGCCCCGCCGCCGGACTGTGACGTGAACAGTCTCACATCTCACAACCATCCAACCTCACTAGCCGGCTCCCCGGCATCAAGACCGACTCACCCGGCTCTCTTGAGCCATTAGAAATCACATCACCCAAATCTTAATACAAAGCTTCGAGAAAGATCCGAGGTAGGCCAACTAGATATCAGAGACGGAATGGGGTAACTAACGGTTTGGCACACTACAAACGAAAAACGGGCAGTTAGTGATGATCGACTCGCTGCCCTTAACTGCTTGATTCGGTTTTGGTGCCGAGGGCGGGAGTCGAACCCGCACGACCTTACGGTCAACGGATTTTAAGTCCGTTCCAAGGCATCTTATCTGATCTTACCAAACTACATGAACCAATATTTACCGGACTGGTTCGAGATGAACTAAGATGACGACGCGGCAATCT
Organism: Pyrinomonadaceae bacterium; assembly: GCA_035283325.1. Taxonomy (GTDB): domain Bacteria; phylum Acidobacteriota; class Blastocatellia; order Pyrinomonadales; family Pyrinomonadaceae; genus PSRF01. Next base: position 934 of record DATEUF010000245.1, read on the forward strand.
CACCTATGATGAGACTGCGGGACTTAGGGAAGTTTATAGGCGCCAGGAAATTGCAGCGATATCGCTACTTAGGAAGTACTATCGAAGTCCAATACGAACTGTGACTACGAAAGAAGAAAAAAATGCAATCCAAAGGACTGCAAGACTTGCAGGGTTCCTGTATGTGCTTCACATACCGCTCGCCGTCTTCGGGTTCTTTTATGTTCACTCCAGGCTTATTGTCCCCGGAGATGCAGCCGCTACAGCTAGTAATATCGTGGCTTCTGAAGGACTGTTCCGCAGCAGTATTGTTAGCTGGCTGATCGGCCAGATGATCTTTATAGTGTTGCCCCTGGTCTTATACAAGGTGCTCAAACCCGTCAACAAAACGCATGCCTTGCTGATGGTCATTTTCATCGAGCTCGCCATTCCTATTGCGTTCATCAATGAAGTTAACCGCCTTGCTGTCCTGGTGCTATTGAACGGTGCCGACTATGTGAAGGCATTCCAAGCGGATCAATTGCAGGCGCAAGTGATGTTCTTTCTCGACTTACACGCACAAGGCATTGGTGTCGCCCAGGTGTTTTGGGGGCTTTGGCTGTTCCCCCTTGGTTATTTGATTTTCAAGTCGGGATTCCTTCCTAGGATTCTCGGCATCATCGTTATTATTGGAGGTTTCGGCCTTCTGATAGATTCTGCAATATTCTTTCTTTTTCCCGACAGCGATGTGAGAGTCAGCCAAATTACGGGGCTTGCTGAGATCCCCCTTGGCTTGTGGCTCTTGATCAAGGGTGTAAATGTCGAGCAGTGGAAAAAACGTGCTCTTGAATCAGCCTGAAAACGGGTATTCGCAGTGTTCAACTATCTGTACGCGGATGTCATTACATTAATGGATCCTGCGATACTCACGCAGATAATGACAAGACGAGTAGGACCTCTTCAACTCACTCCGAGTTTCTTGTTGGGAGCCGCGATATTGATAGAGACTGCAATTGCCATGGTGGTGCTTTCACGGGTATTGAGGTACAGAGCGAATCGCTGGGCAAACATCATCATCGGTGCATTGCACACCGCGGCCGTTGCCTTGTCGCTGTTTATCGGGGAACGACGCCGGCTCTCTATTACATATTCTTTGGAACGATCGAGATTGCGTGCACTTTGGTGATCATCTGGTATGCGTGGAGATGGAAGCCAGCAGCCGCGCCTACCGCTTGGTTAGTCCATCAAAGCTGCTGGAACGCATGTTATGAGCACGACATCGCTAAGCCTGCAAGGGTGGCGATTATCGGCGCCAGCGGAATCTACGGCAGGGGAATCCTCGGCCGGGCCGAGGAGATCGGGGTGGAGGCTGTAGTGGTCACGCGCTCACCACACAAGTTCCAAGACTGAAGCCGACGCCTACGTTGATCGAGGCGCGGCTAGATGAAGAGCAGAAGCTGAAGGAGGCGTTTGCGGGCTGTGACGGCGTTATCTCGTCGCTCGGCGACGATCAGAGAACGCGTCCGAAGACGCACTACCTTTATTTCCAATAGTGGTGAGCCGAGCAGGACTCGAACCTGCGACCCACTGGTTAAAAGCCAGTTGCTCTACCGACTGAGCTATCGGCCCACGCTACGTTACGTTGAGGCAAATTCTACTAGAGCGACGAGCAAGGAGCAAAGGGCAAAGCGGCGATTGCGGATTTCGGATTGCGAATTGCGGATTTCGGATTGAAATCTCCAATCTCCAATTCGAAAATCCGCATTTCGCAATCCGCGATCGGCCCTTTGCTCTTAGCGCGCCAGCCAGCGGGCGAGCGCTGAATCTTCCACAATGATCGTTTGCGAGCGCTCCGGGCCGGTGGAGACCAGACCAATTTGTACGCCAATCTGTTGTGACACAAATTCTATGTAGCGGCGAGCATTGAGAGGCAGGTCACCCATCTTTGTGATTCCCACCGTCGAACTCTTCCAGCCAGGCAACGTTTGATAGATGGGTTCAACCCTTCTTAAGTCCTGTGAAACTGCGGGCAGGGAATCGCATTCACGTCCATCAAGTTTGTAGCCCGTACACACTTTCACTTCGTCGAGCGCGTCAAGTACATCAAGCTTGGTAAGAGCCACTGCGGTGAACCCATTAATCTCCGCTGCGTAACGCGTGGCAAAAGCGTCAAACCAACCACAACGGCGAGGACGGCCCGTTGAGGCTCCGTATTCGCGCCCACGCTCGCGAATAAGCTGACCTAACTCTGCTTCCCCCTCAACCATCTCGGTGGGGAAGGGACCTTCACCCACTCGTGTAGTGTACGTGCGCACGATGCCCAACACGCCATTTAGACGATGTGGCGCGAGGCCTGTGCCGATGATAGCGCCACCCGCAATCGTGCTGGATGAAGTAACGAATGGATAGGTGCCATGGTCCACATCCAGGAGCGTAGCCTGCGCTCCTTCAAGTAGTATTGAGCGACCCTGGCCGGCAGCGATATTCAGGAAGTGCGTCGTGTCGGCAATGAACGGAGAAAGACGTTCTGTAAGGGAGGACATTTCTCTAAAAATCGCGTTCACGTCCAGCTTGTCACCACCGTAAGCCATGATGATGCGGTTGGCATCTTCGAGATTGCGTTCAATGCGCCCTCGCAACACATCAGGCGCTAGTGCGTCTGCGGTCCGTATGCCCCGCCGCCCTGCCTTATCTTCATAAGCAGGCCCAATGCCCCGTAGTGTCGTTCCCACTCTCTCATTTCCTAGTCTCTCCTCACTGGTGTGGTCCAGGGCCCGGTGGTAGGGCAGTATCAGGTGCGCACGAGAGCTGATCTTCACGCGCTCCGGTGTGACGGTGATGCCCTGAGACGTCAGTCGATCGGCCTCTTCGAAGAATGCCTTGGGATCGATCACCATGCCATTGCCAAGCACGCAGACCTTTCCGGCATGCACAATTCCGGAAGGAAGCAGATGGAGAACGAAGGATTTGTCGCCCACCTGGACGGAGTGGCCGGCGTTGTGCCCACCCTGGTAGCGCACAACTATCTCGAAGTGCTCGGAGAGCAGATCGACAATCTTGCCTTTGCCTTCGTCGCCCCACTGGGCGCCAATGACCACAACGATTTTAGACATTGGTTCTCTTGTAACGCATGCTGTTAGCTTGCGACGCTTGCGACGCTTGCGACGCCTGGGAGCGTTTGTTACTGCACCGTGCGGCGCAAGCTAACAGCATGCGTTACAGCTCGCTAAACACACAACTGGCGCGGACCCTGATCGCATGAGGCAAGAGTCCGCGCCAGAAAGATCTCTCACCGGATCACACAGTGGCGGCGCCAGTCACGTGCTTGTCGATCATGCGAGAGATCGCCTCCTTCGACGTCGCGCCTACCACTCGTTCCTCCTCCTTCCCACCCTTGAAAAGAATCAAGGTAGGAATCCCCTTAATACCGTAACGCTGAGAGATTGATGGGTTGTCGTCTACATTCAGTTTCACAACTCGCGCGCTGTTTGCATACTTTTCGGCGACGGCATCCACCGTGGGGGCGAGCATGCGGCAAGGCGCACACCAGGCTGCCCAAAAATCCACCAAAACCGGCCTGTCTGACTGCAGAACGTCCTTTTCAAAACTGCTATCGCTAACTTCCATTACATGTTCACTCATTAAAAAATCTCCTCATTTCCTTGAAAACAGTGGTTTAGCCGGAATTCCGGAAACAGCCTAAATTATCGGTTACATACTTGCTCACAACTTAGCCACCTCCTGGTAAAGCTCGGTGTATTTCACTGCCGCCGCTGACCAGGAATTATCTGCTAACATTCCATTCCGCTGAATCTGCTGCCAGGCTGCGGGCTTGGTATAAAAGTAAAGGGCTTCGCGAATTTTATCAAGCAGCGCGCCTGCCTGATAAGGACCGAACTTGAATCCGTTGCCCGTTCCCTGAGCCGAGTCGTAATTCACTACCGTATCGTCCAGGCCGCCGGTGGCCCTAACAATGGGCACCGTGGCGTAACGCATGCTGTACATTTGATTTAGACCGCACGGTTCATAAGCAGAGGGCATAAGAAACATATCGGCGCCTGCCTCTATCTGGTGAGCTAGCGGTTCGCCCGCATACCCTTTATAAAAGCCGACCTGGCGCGGCGCGGTATCATGCATGCGTTGCAGGAAGTCTTCATACTCGCGGGCACCCGCACCCAGCACGATAAAGAATGAACCACTATCGAGAATTTCCCCTGCCACTTGTCGTATCAGATCATAGCCTTTTTGCGCTACCAGGCGGGAGATGACGGCCATAACTGGGCGTTCGGTTTGGTCAGACAAACCAAACCGGCGCAATAGATCACGTTTGCACTCAAGCTTGCCTGACAAGTCGTTCGCGGAGAAATTGGCAGCGATGTGAGGGTCGGTTGCGGGGTTCCAGACATTGTAATCCACTCCATTGGTGATCCCTGCCAGACGATCACTGCGCATACGCAGCAGCCAATCAAGTCCGTAACCGTGTTCTGGCGTCTGGATTTCCAGCGCATAACGACGGCTCACCGTAGAAAGCGCATCCGCCGCGATGAGGCCCGCCTTGAGAGCTGAGGCTGTTCCATCCAGCATGAAGTCGTTTCGGTCGGGCTGATCACCGAAGCCGAGCCACCAGAGATCGCCGGCATCGAACCTGCCCTGGTACGCCAGGTTGTGGATTGTGAACAGCGTTCTGGTCTTTTGAAAAAACGGATCAAAGCGGCGTCGCGCGCGGAGTTCGATTATGGCGAAGCCGCAGGGCCAATCGTTTCCGTGAATAACATCAGGTTGCCAATTGAAATAACGGAAAGTGGTAAGTGCGGCCCGAGAGAAGAATGCAAAACGTTCGTGGTCGTCGCTTTCACCATAAATGGAAGCGCGCGAAAAATATTCTGGCGCGTCGATTAGATAGGCGGGCACTCCCGAGGCATTGCTTCGCCACACGGGCGTTGGCTTGACGCGGCCGCGCCATTCGACGGGTATTTCTTCAGGCGGTCCCTTCAATAACGCGCGGTCTATTTGAGCAAACAGCGGCAGAACTACAACTGCATCAATGCCTTGTTCACGGAGGGCTTTAGGGAGGGCAGCCGCAACATCGGCAAGTCCACCAGTCTTAGCGAAAGGCACAACTTCGGGGGAGAGAAAGGCGACGCGCATCAGGCAAAGGATGAAGGATGAAGGATGAAGGATGAAGGCGCAAGAGTGAACAAGAACCCCTGAAGGAAAACAATGAGTACTAAGAAGAAAGGATTAAGGCTAAGCAAACGAAGTAACGCAGCAAAACGAAGGATGATAGATGAAAGAGGCTCAATAGTTTGGGCTTTCATCCTTCATCCTTCCGCCTTCATCCTTGCTTTCCTAGCTTTGCATTGAGGCCAGAAACTCAGCGTTCGACTTGGTTTTCTCGAGTCGCTCCAGTACTACCTCCATCTGCTCAACGGGTGAAAGCGGATTGAGCACGCGACGCATCACCCAGATGCGGTTCAAATCGTCCTTGCTGATCAACAACTCTTCCTTGCGGGTTCCAGAACGCTGAAGGTCGATGGCCGGAAACAGCCTCTTGTCGCTGAGTCGACGGTCGAGGTGGATTTCAGAGTTACCGGTACCTTTGAACTCTTCGAAGATGACGTCGTCCATGCGCGAGCCGGTATCGATTAGTGCGGTCGCAATGATTGTTAACGAACCGCCTTCCTCGATATTGCGCGCGGCGCCAAAGAACCGCTTCGGACGTTGCAGGGCGTTGGAATCAATACCACCAGAGAGAATCTTGCCGCTGGGCGGAACGACAGCGTTGTGTGCTCGTGCCAGACGGGTAATGGAATCGAGAAGGATAACCACGTCGCGTTTATGTTCCACCAGGCGCTTTGCCTTCTCAATTACCATGTCGGCCACCTGCACGTGACGTGTTGGCGGTTCGTCAAAGGTGGAGGAGATAACCTCACCCTGTACTGACCGCTGCATGTCTGTTACTTCTTCGGGACGCTCGTCAATCAGCAATACAATCAGGGTGACTTCCGGATGGTTCTGGGTGATGGAATTGGCAATTGCCTGCAGCAGCATCGTTTTGCCTGTGCGTGGCGGAGAAACAATTAGCCCGCGCTGCCCTTTGCCCAGAGGCGTGACGAGATCGATGACTCGCGCCGAGAGGTTGTCTGGCGTAGTTTCCATCCGCAACTGCTCGTCCGGATAAAGAGGCGTGAGGTTATCGAAGAAGACTTTCTCGCGCGCCTGGTCGGGCGACTCGAAATTGATTGCTTCTACCTTGATCAGAGCAAAGTAACGCTCACCCTCCTTGGGGGGCCGGATCTGGCCGCTGACCGTGTCGCCCGTGCGCAAATCAAACTTACGAATCTGCGAAGGGGAAACATAGATGTCGTCTGGCCCGGGCAGATAGTTGTATTCAGGAGCGCGCAGGAAGCCGAAACCATCGGGCAGCGTCTCGAGCACTCCTTCGGAAAAGATCAGGCCGCTTTTCTCTGTCTGCGCCGCAAGCACTTTAAAAATGAGCTCTTGCTTGCGCATGCCGGTGGCTCCCGGAACGTCCATGTCTTTAGCGATAGACGTGAGCTTGGAGATCGACATCTCCTTGAGGTCGGCAAGATTGAGAAATCCTTCTTCTCGGGCATCGCGAACCTCGCGAGTCTCTTTAACGGGAGCTTCGGCGGTTGCTACTGTGGCGCCGCCGTTCTCGCCGTCAACATCGGCCGTATTAGCGCTGGATGCGCGTGAACGTGTTCGTTGTGGCATGTCTGTTCGTCTCAATTAATAAATGGTGACCGCTGCTTTGCCGCTACGGCCAACTCACCCTTTTGTTTGAAAATGGGAATCTGGAATGGCGTTGCGGCGAGTAGAGGACGCCGGGGCGCGGCGTCATAACGTACCGCATTCGCGAGGCAATAAACGTTTCTCCTCAACGATGCCCGTGAAAACAAATTTCGAGCTTGAAAAGGGGTTTCTCCAGCATCGATTTGATGCGCAGTTGCCTGTCGCGCGTGGCCTCAAAAACTTCTTCGGCTGAACGAAAGGGGGCTGATGGAGAACTTCTGAATTGCGCTTACCCGTATGATCTCTAAAATGAAGTTACTCTTGAAAATCAGTTAGTGCCTGTTCGACAACCCGCCAAACCTCATCGCGCCCGCGGCCAGTCTTAGCTGAATAAGCCACCACGTTATCTTCGCCGAACGCACGCCTTGCGCGTCCCATGCTCGCTAGCAATTCGTTGTTAGACAGCTTATCGGATTTCGTGGCAACTATTAAACGTGACTTGGCGCTCTCCTCAAGCCACTCGTGAAGCTGCAAATCCTGTGTTGTGGGTTCGTGGCGCGAATCTACAATCTGAATTGATAGCACAAGCTGACGCCGCTTGGCAAGGTAAGTTGTGACCATCTCGCCCCAATTTGCACGGACCGCTTTTGGCACGCGCGCAAACCCAAAACCAGGAAGATCAACGAAATAAAACCGGCCGTTTATCAGAAAGAAATTCAAAGAGCTCGTTCTGCCGGGCGTTCGGGATGTGCGAGCCAGGCTGCGAACGCCCAGCAAAGAGTTAATCAAGCTCGACTTGCCGACGTTCGACCGCCCCAAAAAAGCGATCTCACCTCGGAAATCCTTTGGCCAGTCATCCCGTTTAAAGGCGCTCTTGCTGAACTCGGCGCTTGTGACCTTCATCAGTTACGCCGGCTGGTCGGCACGGCCTTAAAGAACCCGGTTCAGGTCCGCAGCCCTCCGGCCCGGTTAACTTTCGACGCCGGCAGTCTGCGCTTTTGCGGCTCGCTGTTCACGCAGCGCGGCAAACTTTTTCATGCGTTCCCGTATGCCGGCAAGCTCCTGCTCCGCGTTTGGCCGGCGCATTACAAGTTGCTCAAGGTTTTTCAGTGAATCCGGAGCATTGAAGTAAGTTCTCAATTCGCTAAGAAACGGTTGTATTCTCGAGTAAATGAACAGATGCTCGCCGTTGGCCTCATTGAACATATCTTCGTCGATTGCGCCGCAATTGACCAGTGACGCCGCCATGTCCCAGTAAGACACAACCATGCGATAATAGCCACTCTTGTCGCTTAGCATAACGTCCACAAAATCCTGGACGCCAGTCGGATTAAACGTGAAAAACCAGTTGCGCGCCTCACGCATTACCGCTTCGCGGCGAAGGTCATAAAGTTTCAGAATCAGATCGGCATCTTTATGTTTGCTCATCTAGTTTTCTCCTCGTGTTGTGGATGGGTAAAGGGGACCAGTTAAGCGTTGTACGTGCAGACTAACGTAAAAGTTTGCCGGCATTAAGATCAATCCGCAGATTATTCAGATTAAAGAGAATAAGAAAAGCAGGCAGATAAATGTAGCGGGTGAGCTTACTCACCTGCAACGCCTCCAGGAGGGATTTTCCCGCTTTTAGTGGTTCTGCGAAATCTGTGTAATCTGTGGATCGACTCTCTAGTATTAGCTGGTCTGAATTCCCTGCGAAGGCGGCTCGGTAGTCCACAAAGGTGGAGTCTTCGACTGTTCAGTTGCGTGAGCATCAGTGGGACAGGCGTCCTCGAGTGCCAGTGCCAACACCTCGTCGATGGTTTCAACCAGATGGATGCAGAGTGCATCGCGCACTTCCTCAGGCACTTCGACGAGGTCCTTCTCGTTATCTTTGGGCAGTATGACTGTGTCGATGCCGAACCGATGAGCGGCCATGAGCTTTTCCTTAACGCCGCCAATCGGAAGTACTCGCCCCCGCAGCGTTATTTCCCCCGTCATGGCCACGTTCTTGCGAACAGGCACGCGACTTAGTGACGAAGCCATGGCTGTAGCCATTGTGATACCGGCAGAGGGGCCGTCTTTGGGGATGGCTCCTTCAGGAATATGAATGTGCAGGTCGCGTTTGCGGATGAAATCCAGACTCATCGCCAAACGCTCGGCGCGCGCCTTAATGCAGGTCAACGCTGCTTGAGCAGATTCCTGCATCACATCTCCGAGTTTACCAGTCAGAGTGACCCCACCCCGACCTTTGACGAGCGTTGCCTCGATCTGCAGCACTTCGCCCCCAACTTCAGTCCAGGCCAAGCCGGTAGCTAAGCCGATCTCACTGGCTGCGGCAACTCCCTGGTGCCGGAATTTGATCGGCCCCAGCATCTCTGAGACACGCGCGGCATCAACCATGTCCTTGAAGTCGTCGCCAACATGTTCAGAAACAAACTTACGCGCCAGCTTACGGCAGCAGGAGCCAATTTCGCGTTCCAGATTGCGCACGCCAGCCTCGCGTGTGTAGTGGCGAATGATCTCCAGCAAACCCTCATCAGTGAAATTGACCTGGTCAGGCTTGATGCCGTTTGCTTCTGCTTGTTTAGGAACCAGGTGGCGCTTGGCGATTTCCAACTTTTCTCGTTCGGTGTAGCCCGAAAGACGGAGTATCTCCAATCGATCCTGGAGTGCCGGCGGAATCGTATGGAGGACATTCGAGGTGGCAATGAAGAACACTTTGGAAAGATCATATTCCACGTCGAGATAGTGATCCTGAAACGTATGATTCTGTTCCGGATCCAAAACTTCCAGCAGAGCGGCACTCGGATCGCCGCGAAAATCCGCGCCAAGCTTATCAACTTCGTCGAGCAGAATGATCGGATTGATGGTGCCGGCTTTCTTCATCATCTGGATAATCTGACCGGGCAGCGCGCCAATGTAGGTGCGGCGGTGACCACGAATTTCGGCTTCATCCCGCACACCACCCAACGACAATCGGACAAACTTTCTGCCCGTTGCCCGAGCAATTGATTTACCCAGGCTCGTCTTACCCACTCCGGGAGGTCCTACAAAGCAGAGTATCGAACCCTTGGGATTTTTTACGAGTTGCCTCACGGCAAGGTACTCGAGGATGCGTTCCTTGATCTTCTCCAGGCCGTAATGGTCTTCGTTCAGCACCTCTTCGGCTTTGGCCAGGTCCTTGATCTCTTTTGTTTTCTGTTTCCAGGGCACACTCACTAACCAATCAATATAGGTTCGCGAGACTGTCCCTTCGGCCGACATGGGCGGCATAGCTTCGAGGCGGTGCAATTCCTGCATTGCCTTTTCTTTAGCCTCTTCGGTCATGCCCGCTTCCTCGATCTTCTTCTTCAGCTCCTCGAGTTCAGCCTTTTCGTCTTTGCGCCCAAGCTCTTTGTGGATGGCCTTGATCTGTTCGTTGAGGTAATACTCTTTCTGCGCCTTCTCCATCTGGCGCTTGACGCGTGTCTGGATCGTGCGATCAAGTTGCCGTTTCTCAATCTCCAGTTCCAGCAGTTCAATAAGGCGTTGCAGGCGAGCCTGGGTGGAAAAGAGCTCGAGCAAGCCTTGTTTATCTTCGACCGATATACGCAACTGTGAAGCAAGTGCGTCTGCCAGGTGAGAAGCATCCTGATTGCGCATTGCAGTCTGCAGCGCATCGGTTTGCGTATCAGGAGCGAGACGCAGATGCTGCTCAATCAGCTGCCCCACTTTTTGTACCAGGGCCTCGAGGCGAGTGCCTTCTTCGCTGACTACCGGAGCGCGTTTCACCAGAGCCATGAACGCTCCGTCAGTGTTCTCGACCCTCACGGTAGTGGCGCGTTCGCGGCCCTCAACCACTACCTTGATTTGACCATTGTCCTGCTTTTGCGACTGCAGGATCCGTCCAAGCGTGCCTACGCCATAAATCTGCTCCGGAGCGGGCTCATCGACGGTGGCGTCGTGTTGCGTAGCGAGAAAAATGGTGCGATCGGCGGCAAGTGCTTGCTCCAGCGCTCGCACTGAACCCTGGCGACCAATCTTGAACGCGACTTTTGTAAACGGGAAAATGACGACGTCCCGAATAGGCACCATTGGGTACCAGGCAACGTCAGCGGGGGCACGATCCGAATATTCTTCCATGGTTTAATGCAACTATTTAGCCGACTTTTGCAAGGAAGGGCGAGCCGCACAGATTGCCGTCTCGCCCCCTCTAAAAGATGTCCAATTGTAAATCATTTCCCGTCCGAACGCCACTTTTCCGTTGGGGAAATTGAGCTAAAGGAGGGATTTAGGCTGCCGCACCGTCCACGCCCGTCAGGCCCTCGCCCGGAATTGCCCGGCGGCGTTCCACCATTTCGCTGGTAATAACAAACTCTTTGACGCGCTTTTGTGAGGGGAGGGTATACATGGCGTCGAGCAGCAGTTCTTCCAGAATCATCATCAGGCCGCGCGCGCCCACCTTTCGTTCAACCGCCTGACGGGCCACCGATTTGAGTGCATCTTCCGTGAATTTCAGCTTCACGTTGTCGAAGTCAAACTTCTTCTGATACTGCTTGACGAGCGCATTTCTCGGCTCAGTAAGTATCTTTATCAGCGCCCCTTCGTCGAGTTCGTGGAGCACGCCACAAACCGGCAAACGGCCCACAAATTCTGGAATAAGCCCAAACCGGATTAGGTCTTCGGGCTGCACCTGCCCCAGGACCTCAGAATGACGAGCCGGCCCAGTCTTCAATTCTGCATGGAAACCCAACGACTTGTTCCGCAACCGGCGCTCAATGACCTTTTCCAGCCCCACAAAAGCTCCCCCGCAGAGGAAGAGAATGTTAGTAGTATCGACGGGAAAGAACTCCTGGTGCGGATGTTTTCGGCCTCCCTGCGGCGGAACATTGGCTACGGTACCTTCCAGGATCTTTAGCAGGGCCTGTTGCACGCCTTCGCCTGAGACATCGCGGGTTATTGACGGGTTCTCGTCCTTGCGGCAGATTTTGTCGACCTCGTCGATGTAGATAATCCCTTGCTGTGCGCGTTCAACGTCCCCGTTGGCAGCCTGGAGCAGCTTCAGGATGATGTTTTCTACATCTTCTCCAACATAACCCGCCTCGGTGAGTGTCGTAGCATCAACGATTGTAAAGGGGACACTGAGCATGCGAGCGAGGGTTTGAGCCAGCAGCGTTTTGCCTGTCCCAGTTGGCCCGATCAGGAGAATGTTGGCCTTTTGGATCTCCACATCCGAGCGCCGGCGCCCGATCTCTATCCTTTTGTAATGCTGATACACGGCCACAGCGAGCCGTTTCTTCGTGTCCTCCTGCCCGATCACATACTCGTCCAAAAAACTCTTGATCTCCCCCGGCTTTGGCAGGGGAGGCCGGGTGGCCACTGATTCGGCCTGCTGATCGTCGGTAATGATCTCATTACAAATATCGATGCATTCGTTGCAGATATAGACGGTAGGGCCGGCAATCAGTTTCTTGACTTCATTCTGCGACTTACCGCAGAACGAGCAGCGTAAAGTGTCATCGCTTCGTCTTACCATTCGTTAGGGGAGCTCCTTGGGAATAGAACCAGGTTACTTCGAAACGACCACAGCAGAGGACGAAATCTCAGTCCCAGTGACCATCTGATAATAGTGCCGCACGCATTCATTACAGATGAAAGCGATCTGAGCTGTTGTTCGTTTAGGAGCGCCGGGAGCATGCTGCGGCGTTCCGGCCATGATGTTGGCAACTTCTCCCTTTGCCCTACCGCAAAAGGAGCAGCGGAAGCCGCGCGCTTTCATCTTGGCAATCATGGGGCGTCTCCGTGAGGCCGTCGCATCACTCGCGATGCGCGATCACCTCGTCTATTAAACCATATTCTTTGGCCTGCTTGGCAGACATTATTTTGTCCCGCTCGACGTCACGTTCGACGGTATCATACGACTGCCCTGTGTGTTTGGCGATAATTTGAGAAGTCAGCTCACGCATGCGCAGAATCTCTTCAGCTTGGATGCGAATGTCCGTGGCCTGCCCCTGCGAGCCGCCAGTCGGCTGATGGATGAGAATACGTGAATTTGGCAGCGCGAAACGCTTGCCTTTGGCCCCGGCAGCAAGAAGCAGCGCGCCCATTGACGCGCACTGGCCGACACAAATCGTCGTGACGTCAGGCCGGATGAACTGCATTGTGTCGTAGACAGCCATGCCGGCCGTTATCGAGCCACCAGGCGAGTTGATGTAAATATTGATGTCCTTTTCGGGGTCCTCGGCTTCGAGGAAAAGGAGTTGGGCCACGATCAGATTGGCAATTGGATCGTCGATCGGGGTGCCCAAGAAGATGATGTTGTCTTTCAGCAGTCGCGAGTAGATGTCGAAAGCGCGTTCTCCACGCGACGTCTGCTCAACGACCATAGGCACTAGAGCCATATGAACCTCTTAAGAAAGATGAAATGGGGATCCAGAATTCAGAAGAACATGCGGAGCTGTCGGAGTGGGAATGGCCCGTTGGCAGGCGGTCACGCCTATTCTGATTGCTGAGTTGTGGCGTCTGTCTTCTCGGGTTCGGTCCATTCTTCTTCTGTTATGCGTGCGTTTCCTATCAATAGGTCAAGCGCTTTCCGATTGCGCAACCTATTCGCGATGCTACGTTCGCCCCCCTCCTTTGTCAAGACCCCCCGCACTTGCTCTTTAGGCTGTCGCGCTGCTTTGGAAATGGCCTCGATCTCGGCTTCGACTTCGTCATCTGAGACCGCAATCTTCTCTTCTTCTGCTATGCGTTCGAGGAGCAACGAGCCGCGCACATCTTCTTCCGCCTGCGCCTTCAACTCTTCGCGCGCGCCTTCCCAATTCAATTGTTTGTTGCGCGGATCGATACCCCGGCCGATCATGTCACGCACCACGCTCTCCAACCGATGATTTGCCTGATGAGTAACAAGCGTCGCCGGGACCTCAAACCGATGGGCTTCGAGAAGTTTTCCCATTACCTCCGCACGCAACCTATGATCTGCCTCAACGTCGGCGTGTTGTAACAGATCTTCACGAACCTTCGCCCGTAAGCCATCTATGGATTCAATCCCCTCGCCGAGGCTCTTGGCCCATTCATTATCCACCTCGGGCAGTTCCTTTAGCCGCACCGCGGTTACTGTCGCAGTGTATTCCACGCGTTTGCCGGCCAGGTCCTTTGCTGAATGGTCTTCTGGGTAGCTGACAGTGAAGGTGCGCTGCTCATCGACTTTCACGCCAGTTAGATTGTCAGTAAACTCCGGCTGAACTCCAGCGCCCGCAAGCGTCATGTCGACATCGTCGACATGGATCTCTTCGCGCTCTGGCTCATCGAGGAAGCGGCCGTGAAAATTGACAGAGAGGATATCACCGGGCAGGGCGCCGCGATCTTCGACCGGCTGCAGTGATGCCGATGCTTCGCGCAGCCTTTCGACGACTGAATTGACGTCGGCTTCAGTCACGGGCCGGCGCCGGCGAACAGCTTCCAGCCCTTTGTAGTTACCGAGATCAATCTTGGGAAGAACTTCGAGGTTGACATGAAGCGAGAGTGGTTGGTCGCCAGCCGGAGTGAGATTTTCCGCATCGTCCACATGAATATCGGGTTCTCCAATCGTTGCCAGCTCATGTTTATCAATTGCATCGCTGATCGCGTCGGGCACAAGCTCGCGGAGCACGTCACCTCGAATTTCGTTCTTGAACCGAGTGCGCACCACAGAACGGGGTGCGTGACCGCGCCGGAACCCGGGAACGTTTACTGTTTTAGCGTATTGATCGCTGATCCGATCGTACGCTGCGCGGACAATCTCCGGCTCGATCTGGATCTTGATTTCCTTACGTGTTGGCGAAACGTCAACCAGTTCTGTCTTCATGATAGGTGGTCAGTAGTCAGTGGTGCGAAAGGGGGGACTCGAACCCCCACACCTTTCGGTACCAGATCCTAAGTCTGGCGCGTCTGCCAATTCCGCCACTTTCGCACGATTCATAAGCAAGCAAAAAGGATAGCATGAATAGGACCTATAGGACGTATATGACCTATAGGACTTATGTCACTTCACGCGATAGGTGGTCTTCGGCTGATTGAGGAAATCCTTTCCCGTCTGTTTCTCGATTAGTCCGAGTTGCTCGAGTTCGAAGTAGGCCCTTTGAATTTCCCCTTTGTCCACTGTGAGCTTTCGTGCAAGAGCAGCCGGGGAGGGCAAAGTTTCACCAGCCACTACCAGCCGATCGCGAATCTGAGTTTCTATCTGTTCGCGCACTTGGGCATAAACCGGACCATGCGACGAATCTTTCAGCTTAATATCCATAAGCAAGCCATTTTGAGGTCAAAGTGTTCGAGTTACTTTCGATAAGGAACGGGGAGCATCCGGATTGAGCCCTTTCGCCTCCGATAGCAGTGCGGCAAAGAGCTGGCCGGGAATAATATACGGAATCGGCGCCAAAAACTCGTCAATTTCACGTGGCATTATGATAGCGCGCGAGCAGGCTGACGCTGCCCTGAGATCGGACGTGATGGCCAGCGTGTCTGCGTGCAGTTCAGCCAGCCGCTCAATCAGATCCATAACCCCAGGAAGCATCACACCCGGCGGCGCGAACAACAGGACGGGAAAGTGTCGTTCTACCATTGCCAGAGGACCATGCAGGAAATCGGCCGAGGAAAAACGTTCAGCAACAACGTAGCAGGTTTCCATCAACTTCAACGCCAGCTCGTAAGCGATTGCGTAGGCAAGCCCACGACCGACCACCACACAATTCTCCATGAAAACGTAACGCTGAACTAGTTCAAGGATCGCGGGCTTTTGTTCGAGAGCCCGCGAGGCAAACTCCGGAATTGCCTCAAAGGATTGTCGCGACGAGGGACCAGACAGTTCTGCCGCGAGCATATAGAAGAGCATCATCTGGCCGGTGAAGGTTTTCGTGGCGGCAACTGAGCGTTCCTGTCCGCCATGCATTAACAAGATCTCATCAACGATATGCGTCATCGAAGACTTCGGCTCGTTGGTAATCCCTACGGTGCAGGCACCACACGCCCTGGCATTTTCCAACACCTGATTAATGTCTTCGCCTTCGCCCGATTGCGACACGCCGACGACCAGCGCATGCTCCAGTCGCAGCTTGGCCCGGTAAAGTGTGTGGACCGAAGGGGCCGATAGGGAAACCGGAATTCCAGTGGTGATTTCCAGAAGATAGCGACCAAACAAAGCTGCGTTGTCGGAGCTGCCACGCGCTACCAGAACAATCAAATCAATATCTCGTTTTGTCAGAAGCTTGCCCAGGCGAGAGATATTGCCGCGCTCCTGCTCTATTGTGCGGGCGAGCGCATCGGGCTGCTCGGCAATCTCCTGAAGCATTAACGACAAGGACGAACTCCAATATCATTCCGCGGTTAAGCGGTCGGCCATTGTGTTCCCTGGCGATTTGGGCTAAATACTCGTTCGTTTCCTGGCCACATAGCCACGTCTTGGTTCTAGGTGAAAAACACTCTAGCACGAAGATCGACTCTAAGTCCGGTGGATTTTGTGTTGAAAGATCCACCTAAAGCTGACCCATCGAAAGGAAAATAGAGATGCCAACTTACATCACCCTCTTGAAGTGGACGCAGCAAGGAGCCGCGAAAGTTAAAGAAAGTCCCAAGCGTCTCGATGCTGGGCGCAAAGCTTTTCAAAAGCTCGGCGTACAAATCAAAGATAC